>JBCCTK010000008.1:0-37782 GCA_039198685.1 Pseudomonadota bacterium
CGGACCTTGCTGCTTATCACGAGGCCCACGCATCGCGCTATGTTCGCCCGGCAAAGGTTACATTCACCCACCACTTCTTCAGCACCAACCGCCGCGAGTCTGCCTTTCAGGATGCTCAGGCTGCACTTATTCAGGTGTCGGCGGGACAGGACGTAGCCAGCGATTCCTTTATTCAGCATCGCGATTACGTAGACAGAACCCATCGGCAAATCAGCGAAGTGTTCGGCTCCGATTTCGCCGATCAAGTTCTGCAGGCTGCGCCGGGGCAGGGCGACTTGGATGATCCTCGGCCATCGTGGGTCGGGCCTTTCCAGTCTTCCTACGGGTATCATCTAGTGGCGTTGCAAGGCTTTGACCCCGGCGGACGTGAAACGTTTGACGAAGCCTATGACCGCATCGTGATTGACTATGAGACAGACCTGAAAAGTAAGGCCAAAGACCAATTCTTCGAAACGCTCCTGACCGAATATGACGTGGTGCGAGAATGACTCGGTGGTTTATCGCTCTTTTGTTTGGGCTGGTGACCGCTGGGTCAGCGGCCGCCCATGAAGTGCGTCCTGCTTATCTTCAAGTCACCGAAGAAGCGCCTGGAACATATATTTTTGTTTTAAGGCGACCCTTGGACAAGGCTGAGCTGGCGGATGCCAGACCAATCATTCCCGGGATTTGTACGCTTCGCGACACAGTGTTGGTGTCTAATAGCGGCCAGTTCCGATCGGAGCGTTGGCGGGTAGACTGCAGCGCTCCATTGGTCGGCTTGGACTTCAGTGGTTTGTCAGGAACCCAAAATGAAGTCCTTCTCAATGTGACCTTGTTGAACGCCAAGCCCATGAATTTCATGTTGCGATCGGGTAATCCTGTCGCTCGTTTTGATGAACCGGCCTCCGGATCGACGGGGTATTTCGTGATCGGCGTGGAACATCTTGTGTTTGGAATCGATCACGTCCTGTTCGTCATCTGCTTGTTTCTATTCGTCCGCACACCGATGCGGCTGCTGCAGACCATCACAGCTTTCACCGTAGCCCATAGTGTGACGCTGGGCATGTCGGTTCTTGAGCTTTTCTCCCTGCCACAAGGGCCGGTAGAGGCCGTCATTGCGGTATCAATTCTGTTTTTGTGTCGTGAGCTGCTGCTGCCGGAGCACCGGCGCTCTCGATTGACTGAGAATGCGCCCTGGTTGATGGCATTTGGCTTCGGACTGTTGCATGGGTTCGGATTTGCTGGCGCCTTGAGCGACATCGGGATACCCCAAGGTCAGCTTCTTTCGTCGCTATTTTTATTCAACCTCGGGGTCGAAGCCGGCCAGTTGCTGATCGTTGCGCTTTTGGCCTTCATTGGCTATTTCGCGCGTGCCCTTCTTGACCAAAAAGTTGTCCTTTTAGAGCGCGCGCTTATCAGCGTGGTGGGGTGTTATGCTGCGCTCTGGACCATCGAGAGAACCGTGCACATGGTATAAGAGTCCTGATCCAACAAAATACAGATATAAAGACAACGACAAAAAAGGGGAGACGACGAGATTATGAAGAAAAGGTACATAGCCCTTGGGGGTGCAATCGTAGTCATAGCCGCGGGGCTCTACATTGCTCAACCCTATGTCACGATGCTGCGTGAATTCCAGAAAGTTCAGGAACTCAGGAGCGATACGGTTCCGTTGTCTGACCTTCCTGAAGAGATCCTCGCGGTTAATGGGGACGTCATCACTTTCCCAGTTCCCAGCGCGGTCCAAAACTACAGTGGAGCCATCAACCCAGACCGCAATGCGTATTTTGGCGATCTGCATGTTCATACCGCTCTATCTTTTGACGCCTATGCGTTCGGCACCACGGCATCACCCTCTGACGCCTACCGATTTGCCCGGGGCGAGTCGATTGATCACCCGTCCGGGTTCAATATGCAGCTTAAGCGGCCTTTGGATTTTTACGGGGTGACGGACCACGCAATGTTTCTTGGGCTCGTGCAAGAAGCAGCAGACACGTCGACGCCTTTCTCTGAGAATGAGATTGCCACTTATGTGCACAATATCAATGCAGCCGGAAACGAGCATTGGACAAGACAATCCAAACGGTACTTGGCATTTGCGCAATTTCTACCCGGAATAATCACGGGCATATTGGACGGCTCTGTTGACCGCGAGGAGGTTGCGGAGGTCACCCAGAATGCTTGGGTGGATACGATCGAGGCGGCCGATGCCCATTATGAGCCCGGCGTATTCACCACATTTGTGGCCTATGAATATACAAGCTCGAGCAATGATTTCGGCAACCTGCATCGGAACGTCATTTTCAGATCGACCGAAGCCTTGCCGAAGGAGCCATTTTCGAGATTTCACTCTCAAAACCCAGAAGGGCTCTGGGACTGGATGGACGGCTTGCGCAGCCAAGGCATCGAGAGTCTGGCGATCCCGCACAATTCTAACGGGTCAAACGGCCAGATGTTTAAATTGGAGGACTGGGCTGGTGATCCGCTGGATGATGATTATGCCCGGCAGCGATCCCGGAACGAGCCCTTGGTCGAAGTCACCCAGGTCAAAGGCACGTCTGACACCCATCCGCTCCTATCGACCAATGATGAGTGGTCCGATTTTGAGATTATGCGCTATCGCGTGGCCACATTTCTCGAAAGCGAACCGCGCGGGAGTTATGTTCGGGACGCATATCTTCGGGGGCTTGGCCTGGAAGAGTCCGGTGTTTTAAACCCCTATAAGTTCGGACTGATCGGTTCTTCAGATACGCATGTGGCCGCGCCCTCATTGTATGAGGAGGACTACCACGCGAAAGTCGGTGTTTTGGATTCCAACCCCGAAGACCGTGGGTCTGTTCCCATGACGGGTCTTCGCAGAGGATTGGCTGAGCGATTTATGCCGACTTTCCTAACGACCATCGATGGTAGCCGCTACGTTGCCGCGCGCGGGTATGAACAATGGGGGGCATCTGGACTGGCTGGCGTCTGGGCCGAGGAGAACACACGCGAGTCCATCTATGATGCCTTTCGCCGAAAAGAGACATTTGCAACCACGGGTCCTCGCATCAAAGTCCGATTCTTTGCCGGATATGATTGGAGCGAGGACATGCTGCAATCGCCCGAAATGGTTGCGGAAGCCTATGCGTCAGGCACGCCGATGGGCGGCGATCTGCTGAATGCGGATGACAAGTCTCCACATTTCCTGGTTTGGGCGGTTCGAGATGCGCTCGGTGCGCCGCTTGACCGTGTCCAGGTTATCAAGGGGTATGTCCGTGATGGGGAGCACTTTGAGTTTGTTTACGACGTCGCCTGTTCAGACGGATTGAGCCCCGATCCGGAGACCCATCGCTGCGCGGACAATGGGGCGCAGGTTGATCTGACAGACTGTTCGATTAGCGCAGATCGGGGTGACGATGAGCTGATCAGGCTGTGGCAAGATCCCGATTTCGAGGCATCCCAGGATGCGTTCTACTATGTCCGCGTACTGGAAAATCCAACCTGTCGCTGGTCCACTTGGGACGCGATTAAAGTGGGTCTCCAGCCAAGGTCGGATCTGGCGCAAACCATTCAAGAGCGCGCTTGGTCTTCCCCCATTTGGTATGTGACACCATCCATTGTGGAAACGAGCAATGAGCAACCGTAGTCTCATTCCCGGCAAGCTCCTTGTGAGAGAGCAACCGACGTATCTGGCCAATGGTTTGGCGGGGATGACGAAGGATTTTTCGGCGCGGGACCAGAGCGCTGAAATTCAATTTTGTCTTCAGTCTCATTTTACTGAGTGAGTGCGATGAGTACCCAAGATGCCGCATCAGGTCGTGACTATGGCGGCATCAGTGTCGAAGTCCGAAAAGCAGAGCGTCGTCAACGCATTATTCAGGCTGCCATATCGGTTTACGCCGAAGTGGGATATCACCGCGCGACCGTCCGCGAGATCTGCAAACAGGCAGGCCTGACAGCGCGCTACTTTTATGAGTCTTTCGAAGATGGAGAAGCGCTTTTCGAGGCGTGTTACGAACACGTTTTGGAGGTCTTCATTTCAAAAGCAGTGGCCGCGGCGATCGACTTTTCCGATGACCGTCATGCGCAAATCAGAACCTTTCAACGGACATATTTTAACGAGCTCAAAGAGCGGCCTGTTTTTGCCCAGGTATTCTTGATGGATCTGGCGTCGGTGAGCCCGCATGTGCACAAGCGCTTCAGCCGATCTGTTGATATGATCGCGGGCCAGTTTCCAGGCCATATGCCAATTGATCACGACGATGAGGGTGTTTGCGATATCGTCCGCCGTGCGCTTGCCGGGGGTGTGGTTCATATCGCCAAAAGGTGGGTTGATGAAGACTTCGCCACACCCATTGACACCCTGCTGGAAGCAACGCGTGTGCTCTACGGGCTTTCTGAATCCGGCGTGTGACGCGTCAATCGTAGAGCAGGGTCTTTCGCAGAACGACCACAACATTCATTGGCATGCATAATGTCGCTGGACTCAAGCCAGTGGCATTGTTTCGGCGTGCGTGAGATTTTTTCAAGTAGGCGTGAGGCGGTGACGTTTACCGCCTCGCAGCCCCGATTCTTAGGCGGTTTGGATCGGCAGCTGTGCAGTCAGGCAGACCAGCGAGTGTATTCAAGGGCTGTAGTCCTGTGATCTTTTCTGTCCGGTTCGTCTGACCGATCAGGAAGACCGCTCTCGACGTTTTTGACTCGCGATCAACAGCTTTTGATATGAGGCTGGGAAAAGGCGCTGGATGGCCGAAAGCGCTTTTGCATCGTTTCCAATCACCACACGCTGTTTCCTCTTTTCGATGGCCCTTACAAGGATTGCAGCGGCTTTGCTGGCTTCGAGCTTCAGAAATGAATCGGCATAGTCGCGGCGGTCATTGTTATTTTCGCGCGCGTGTTTCGGAATCGTGGCGGACTTAGCGATATTCGTTCGAACGCCGCCAGGGTGCACTACTGTCACGCCAACAGGGCTGTCGTAAAGCTCCATCCGAAGGGCTTCTGAAAACCCTCTCAATGCAAACTTGCTTGCGCAATAGGCCGATTGACTGCCAACACCGATCAGTCCGAACAGGCTCGAAATGTTCACAATCTGGGCTTGCGGCGTCTCCATTAGCAACGGCAGGAAAGCGCGCGTGATTGCGACGGGTCCGGAGAAATTGATTGCCATGATGCGATCAAATTCATCACATTCCGTCTCTATGAAACTGCCCAGCGTCGTAACGCCGGCATTGTTGATCAGCAGGTTCACACGCGGATGGGCGCTGCAAACGGAGGCCTTGAGCGCTTCCACTGCCTCGATATCCCCTGTGTCAGCTATGTGGGCCGACGCGAATACACCAGCTTTTTCAACGTCTGAAAGTGTCTTTTGAAGTCCCGTTTCATTGATATCAACCAGGGCGAGTGACACCCCCTTGTCTGCAAGGGCCAGGGCCAGTTGAGCGCCGATCCCGCTTGCCGCACCGGTCAAGACAGCCACTGAGTTTTTCAATTCGAAAGTCATGCGACGTCGGCGTCCTGTGTCTTTGCGACTGTGTTTTCAAAGCGGTAGTCGCTCTCTACGATCTGGCGCGTACGTGCGCGATAGGTGTAGGTGTGGTCGGGCCAGATGGTGGAAATTCGCCCGCTCTTGTCAGCATACCAGCTGTCACACCCAGACTTCCAAACCGTGCCTTCCATTTTTTGATCGATCTCGTCTTCAAAGCGTTCCTGCGCTTCTGGGCGCACTTCGATACTCTTTGCACGGTGTTTCCCCATGGCTTCAAGGGCCGCCATGACATGGGCGATCTGGGATTCAATCATGTAGATCATTGAGTTATGGCCGAGCCCCGTGTGGGGCCCCATCAACATGAAGAAATTGGGGTATCCTTCGACCGAGATACCCAGATAAGCTTTTGCTGTGGCGCTCATTTCCTCTTTCATCACGCGACCTTTGCGACCGACAATACGCAGCGGATTGACTGTGACGTCAGTTACGGCAAAGCCGGTGCACCAGATAATGGTGTCCACTTCATGTCGGCCCGTTTTTGTTTCCAAAGTATTCTTTCCGACAGCTTGAATCGGGTTGGTTTCAACGGTCACGTGGCTGCGCGCCACAGCGGGATAAAAGTCATTCGACAAAAGCACGCGCTTGCACCCGAAACGCTCTGTGGGCGTCAATTTTTCGCGCAGCGCTGGCGCCTCTACCTGACGTTCCAGATGTTTGCGGGACATGCGCTCGCTAAAGGAATTGCCGCTGTTCTTGATCAAGGGGGGCAAACGCATCTCCAGAAGCCAGTAAAGCAAGCTTCTATTCAGCATACCGGCGAAGGGCACCCAATTCAGCCACCACTTTGTCAACCTGCCGATTTTCCAGTTTGGCTTGGGCTGAATCCAGGCTGCATTGCGCTGGAACACGACCATCCCGGCAACGTCATCTACAATATGAGGGACGATCTGGATCGCGCTCGCGCCGGTTCCAATGACCGCAACCTTGCGGCCCTTTAAATCTGTGGTTTCAGGCCATTGCGCGGAGTGAAACTGATCTCCTTCAAAGCGCTCAAGGCCTGGAAAACTGGGGACTTTTGGAATGTGGAGCGCACCTTGGCCGGAAACCACAACCCGTGCCGTCAGCACTTCGCCACTGGTCATTGTGACATGCCAGACCAAGCCGCGCTCATCGTACCGGGCCTCTCTCACCTCGGTATTGAATTGAATATGCGGCAAGACTCCAAATTTTCTGGCGCAGTCTTCCAGATAGGCACGGATTTCAGCTTGCGGTGCGAACACACGGGACCAATTCGGATTGGGCGCAAAAGAGAAACTATATAGCCGGCTGGGAACGTCGCAGGCACAGCCAGGATAGGTATTGTCCCGCCAGGTGCCGCCGACACCGTTACCCTTCTCGATCACTTTGAAGGTTTGTTTTGCGTTCTTGTGAAGCGCAATTGCCATTCCAAGGCCCGAGAACCCCGACCCGATAATCAGAACATCGTAATCGGGTAGATTTTGCTCGCGACTCTCCACAGGGTTTCCTTATTTGACTACAAACGTTATCAGATATAAGTCTCATATATCTCTTGTCAATCTGGGTTTTACGGATGTCTTGCGGAAGCTTTGGGCATGGTGGTTGGTGCGAGTATCAATAATTGAAAACTTATATTGTCATATCAGAATTCGATCGCGGCCCGGGCGGTGTCGATGCACAGTTTTGTCTCGCCGCGCGGTTGCCCGCGATCACGTTAATTTGCACTTTATGTGAAGACTTTTTGGCAAGGGAACTGGTTAGATAATCGGTGGTTTTAGGCGCATGGAGCCACGAAGTGTCTGTTAGGTCGGCTTGGCAATGGAGTTGATGGACGATGTCAAATGAAAGCTGGGATGAATTCCGCATTGCGTTTGAATTGGCCAAAACGGGAACCGTAAGTGGGACGGCTGAACGCCTCGGCGTTCACCGGTCCACAGTGATACGCCACGTCGATGCCTTAGAGCATAGACTTGGATCGAAGATATTTCACCGTCACCAGAAAGGGTACACCCCCACGGAAATGGGTGCGGAGTTAATCGCGGCAGGTCATCGCGCCGACGCCGTGATAAGCCAGTTTGTCGGTATGTCGCAGCTGCGAAATACGGAAATTGATGGGGATCTGATTATCGCCGCCCCGCCGCCAGTGCACCCGTTGCTTGTCCTCGCCTCACAGGTCTTTCAAGAGCGCTATCCTGAAACCCGCATCCGACTCATCTCCGCAATTGAGCAACCAAAATTAGAGTATGGGGAGGTGCACTTATACTTCCAGGTCGGAAAAAAGCCCCAGTCTCCAGACTATGTCATATTACCCTCATTAAACTTCAGAAATGGAATCTATGCGCATCGGGACTACATTCGCAAACACGGGAGGCCTTCGGGTCTGAAGGGGCTCCGGGGGCATAATATTGTGTCGGTGCACGAGAGTTTTCCATCACAGTCTATGAAGTGGTTTCGCGATTTCATCAGGCCGCACGACATCGTTTTTGAAAGTGATTCACCGTCGACTGCATTCCGTGCGGTTATTGGAGGTATAGGTGTTGGGATATTGCCAACTGTGCTGGCCCAGAGTGAGTCCCAAATTGAATTAATCGAGGGGCCAATACCGGAAATCGAGGTTCGGTGCTGGACCGTCACACATGTCGATGTTCATAGAACGCCGAAGGTTCAGGCCTTCACCAAATGTCTTCGTGACTTGGATACAAGGGGAAAATACGCAACTGAAATTGGCGCGACCAGCCTCATTGCGATGTGACACAGCTGCGAGGTTGGCGAAATTAGCGCGTTTGGGTCGTGTGGCCGGGGATGGCGCCAAAGTGGCCTGCCTGATAAGCGCGGATAATTTGGTTCATATGCGCTTCGCTGTTTGCCACGAAGGGGCCGTATCTCACCAGGGTGTCTTGAATCACGGGTCCGCCGAGCAAAAGAAACTCAGCGTTGCTGTCAATCGCCACACCGGTGAAACTGGTAAGCCCATTGCCAAGGCGCGCCAAATCGCCTTCTCCCACGCGCGTGGCGGCCGGGCCGACGCCGATATCACCAGTCAATCCATAGGCGCCATAGGCGTGTGTCGTCTCAAGTGGGATTGAAATGGTCGCTCCAGCGCTGAGCCGAACATGAACCAGAAACGGGTTTGAGTGGGTGAAGAGGGGCCCTGAATGGTCATGCAACGTGCCGGCGATAAGGCGCACCGTTGCGCCCTCGCTTTGGATTTGCGGTATGTCCGCGGCGCGGATCTGGCGATAGTCGGGATCGTCGGACTTGTGATCGCCGGGCATATTGAGCCAGAGCTGCACGCCGTGGATCCGTCCACCTTCGCTGACCATCTCTTCGGTTGGGCCTTCATCATGGATGATGCCCTTTCCGGCGCGCATCCACTGGATGTCACCTGGACCGGTGATAGACACATTGCCGAGGCTATCCATATGTCGACCGCCGCCTTCGAACATCAGGCTGAGTGTTTCGAGGCCGGCATGGGGATGGACCGGCGCGCCGAGCGCTTTTCCGGGTTCCAGCGTTGCCGGGCCCAAATGGTCGAACAGGATAAACGGGCCCACAGCGTCCAAAGCCCGCGTGGGAAATGGCCGACGAACTTCAAAGCCAGCCCCCTCTAAGGTCCGCACCGCTGGGATGATTTCGGCAATATCTGTCATTCGGGTGGGACCTCCTGTTCAGCAGGTTGCGTGGAGAAGCTTATGAAGATTGTAGACGCATCTGCCTGGTTCAGGCGGCCTTGGCCCGTGGGGTCGTCAAACAATCCGGTGGGACGGTTACCGGCAACGTCTTCCAGCGTGGGATCAACGGCGATCACATAATCGCCCAGCTGCCAGTTGGCTTGCGGCGTGAAATGCCATTCGGTTTCGAAGGCCGCCAGATCGATCCGTCCAGGAACGGCCGCCCCGGCAAGGGTTTTCACACGGAGACGGTACGCCAACGATACGTGGTCGTGGATGTCGTTCAGGTGTAGCTTCAATGGATCGCGGCGCCCTGCATGCGGGGTCTCGTTCACCCATTCCAGCGGGGCTGGAACAGACTGGTCGCTGGCTGTGGCAATGAACGATTTAATGTAAGGCTGTTTGAGCGGGCATCCTTGGTTGCTTATCGCATCGGTGCCAACAACCAAACCATATTGACCCCCTTCGGTGATTGCTCGGCCCATGCTTGTGCTGGCGTCCAGACCCGTCTTCACCCGGCCCGGGTCCAATAACAAGGTCAACCGCTTGCGATCGGGCGACCAAAGGTCATTGTTGTTGGCCAGAAAGACACCGTCAATTTTTTTGCCCGCGCCGTTCACAAGTGAAATGGCAGGCCAAACGGTTTCAGGTCTCATGGGGGTATCGAAATAGACGTAAAACCGTAGGATATTTTCTGGCAGCTCAGCGGACGTCGGATAGATATCAGACACCCCGGCCGCGCAAGTGACAGGGGCCTGGGGCGTCCTGGTACAGGACGATGCAAAGGCGAAGACCAGGCCAGCCGATACCAGACGCCAAATCACGCTCAACGTTTACTCGATGATCAGTTCCGGATACCCCTCCATGGGTTTCACCATGTTGTGGAATTGCTGGGTGCCAGCCTGGTTTTCAGCATAGGTATAGTCAGGGAAATTGTACTCGCTGACAAAATCCGACAGTCGGAAGTAGACGCCCTTCATCTGGGAGATGAGTTCCATTTCACCGGTGTCTATATTCCGGCGAAGCATCAGTAGGAACTGGGCGTCCTGATTATCGGCCTGGATCACTCCACTAAGGGGATGGCGTGTGTTTTCTACGCCCATCGTATCGCCAAGTCCCTGGAATGAGGTCGTCAGACCAGGTCCATTGGCGGCCGCGGCGAGGTCTTCCATCTTGATCAGATTTGCGCTCATTTCGCGGTTGATCACCAGCAGAAAGTCTTCGGGCTGTTGCTGCATGTTGTAGGCCGTTACCGCCAACACTTCGACGGGAACGTTGCCATAGCCCAGTTCAGCGACGGTCTTGCCGACCACATGATTGCCATCGGCCAGGCTGGCGGTTGGGATAGTAACAAGCGGCGTGCAGGTATAGGCCGCCACCAGCGTTGGATCGCCATCAATCATCACCGTGGCCATGGCTCTAATCGGTGCGCGCGTTTCGTTCTGATTATGGGCGGTGTGAAACATCTCGATGGTCGAAACGCTTTCGGCGCCGGTGAAGGGGTAGTCGATCTGCCTGAGAGTGGACGCAAATTCGCCTGTCGAAAGACCCGCGACCAGCAGTTTGCCGTCATCGAATTCGAGGTCGGTGACGGTTAGTGATGTCGCTGGGATATCACGCCAGAAGACAACATCATCGCTGGCCGTGGCGGCTAAACTGACACTCGATGAGTCCAACATGCTCGTATCGATTAGTGTGAAGGTGCCGTCCTGGGTGATGCGCACCAAAGCTGGTTTGGCGCCATCGGTGGACTGAATAGTGAGGCTGAGAAATGCAGCTGAGGATACCGGGTGAACGGCCAAATCATTGAAGGTGATGTCGAGCGGGGCGACCCCGAGAAACGCTGACAATTGTGTGCCGAAGTCTTCGAAATTGTAGGGGGTTGGGCGTTCCGGTGCCGCGCCCGCAAGGGAATCATCCAGCGTGAACGCGTAAACAGACCCGTCGTCATTGCTGGCGGCAAAGAGAATGTTTGTTCCACCGAACTCCAACTCTGTCAGCGACGGTCCGGAAACCAGCGAAGGCGCTGTGTCGTCGGTTTGTCGAGAGGCGTCCGTTGTCGACTGCGAAGCGGGGGGCTCGGATGCGGTCCCGGTCGTATCGGATGCAGGGGCGCATGCCGCGGCGCTTAACAGAAGAGATGCGGTCATCAAAGCAATACATCTAGACATCAAGGACAACTCCAGAATTGCGATAAGGTGATTAAATGTACCACTAGCGAAACCTGTTTTGCTAGCAGAAAGGGCTTTTTGGTGGTTGCGTGGATGCACACTTCCTGCGCGTTGGGTTGAGGGTGGATGCCCACCTGCTTATCTCAGGCGATGGAGTGGTGTTCAACCGGCCTGTACCTTCGTTGAAGCGGGCTGGCGCGCTCGGGGGCCCACATCGTGCGGTATGGCCTCGGATTGATTTGCACACAGTGATCTGTGCCCGGGCGAGGCCGCGTGGTATCGGGGCTTGATGTTGAATTTGAAACGGCAACTTGTTCGGATCCTTGAAAATGTCGAGGAGGACCGCGGCATTCAGTTCTGGAGCTTTCAGGCTGTGGGCTGGCTCGCTTTCTGCTTCATTACCTTTTTAAGCCTTACGGTCTGGTACGAGACACCGCAGCTCTCCCACATCGCGCATATCTTTCTACAAGCGGCGTTGGGCGCGATGCTGTGCCTGCCCCTTAGGGCTGTTTTTCGACGAATATGGCAGGCTGACCTGGTCATGCAGGTGCTGGCGGTCTCGGTTGCTGCGGTCTGCATCAGTTTTCTTTGGACCGCTCTGCGCATGCAGACGTTCCTCTGGCTTGCTGAAGAGTATGACATCTGGGAAGACTTCGGCGGCTGGTATTTCGGATCGCTCATGGTGTTTCTGTGTTGGACATCGCTCTATTTCGGGATCAAATTTTATCTTCTGCTGGTCAAGGAACGCCGTGACGCGAGAGTTTCAGCCCAGCAAATTCAAGAGGCTCAACTGGCCCGGTTGTCCGCTGAGGCGGGCGCGCGTGATGCCCAACTCAAGATGCTGCGCTACCAGCTCAACCCACATTTTCTATTCAATGCGCTCAACTCCGTGGCGGCGCTGATCAAAACGCAGCGTTCAGATGAGGCCCGGGCTATGATTGGCAAACTGAGCCAGTTTCTAAGGGCTTCTCTCGATACGGAAACCGAACCAATGACGCGCTTGAGTGACGAGATCGATGCTCTCAAATTATACCTGTCGATTGAAAAAGTTCGCTTTGGAGAGCGCCTACAGGTTGAATACTGTATCGCAGATGAGGTTTTAAATGCCTCGATCCCGAGCCTGGTCACACAGCCCAGCGTAGAAAACGCCCTCAAATACGCCGTGGCGGGACGAGAAGCGGGAGGGCACATCAAGATTTCCGCCCGCAAGGAAGGTCGGATACTTGTATTGTCCATCGAAGATGATGGGCCCGGATTATCTAATGGTGCGGGCAGTGCGGCGGGGCTACCCGGCATCGGGGTTGGATTGCGGAACACGCGTGAGAGGCTTGAAAAACACTTTGGCGGCGATGCATCAATGGCGTTCGAATCCGGACGGCTCGGCGGTTTTGCAGTGATCATCTCTATCCCGTTCCAGGGTATGGATCGAGCGATACCCAGGCGTTTGCCGTCGAGACCCGAGAAAGTGCAGCCCCTGTGACTGCTTTGCGCACGCTGATCGTTGATGACGAACCCCTGGCACGAGATCTTTTGCGTGCAATTTTGCAGGAGCTTGGCGGCGTTGAGGTGGTCTCTGACTGTCGGAATGGAGCCGAGGCGATTGCTTCGGTACAGGACCAAGTGCCCGACCTTATGTTCCTGGATGTCGAAATGCCGGGTATGAACGGTTTCGACGTAATCGCGGCGATACAGGCTGATATTTTGCCTCGCGTGGTCTTCACAACCGCTTGGGGAGAATATGCAGTCGACGCCTTTCGCGTGAACGCGCTCGACTATCTTTTAAAGCCGCTCGACGAACAAGCCGTGAGCGAAGCCTTGGCTCGTGCGCGTTCAGCAATGGAACTTGCCCCATCAGGCGCAACAAAGCCTGAAATGCTATCGGCGCTGACAGATGTTTCAGCGCGGATTGGGTCAAAGAGCCCGGCACCGTCGCCGCAGGCTTCGCTTTTGGTGCGCGAATCTGACCGCCTTGCCTTGCTGAGACATGAAGATATCCACTGGGTGGAGGCGGCGGGGGATTATGTTTGTGTCCACGCGCGCGGCGAAACCCACGTGATGCGCGCCACTCTGAAAAGCGTCGAAGGGCAGCTTTCCGCAGATAATTTTGTGCGGATTCACAGGTCTTCGCTGGTCAATCTGGCCCACATGGAGGCCCTGATTCCAGCGCCTCGGGGGGAGGGATTTGCCCTTATGTCGGACGGAAAACGGCTTAAAGTCAGCCGTGGCCATTGTCAGGCGCTTAAGGGCCGACTTTCACAAGAATAGGTAAAACGGTCCCATTCGTCGCGTTCTGAGTCCACTTCGGCGCACGCCCACTTGGCATCCAAATCAAATGATCCCTCTGGTCTGATCACAAAAAAATGACCGGGGAGGAACAGGTCGTGTCAAACGAAATCGTATGTAAACAGAGTCGAATTGCGCAGTTCGCAAGCGCATCGGCTCTGGCGCTTTTATCAACATTCATTGCTGCACCTGCGTTGGCGCAGACGGCGCCGGATGTCGATGCCTCAGCGGCTGACGAAGACGAAGTGAGTGTCCAGGACGTTGTCATCGTGACCGTGGAGCGCCGTGCTGGAAGCCTTCAGGACTATGCGGGTACAGCGGCAGCCATAACGGGTGAGGACATCAAGGCATTGGGCCTCGCGAGCATCGAAGATCTCGATAGTCAGATCCCCGGCCTGGCAATCGCCAACAATCAAGGCAATATTGAGGTCTATATTCGCGGGGTTGGCTCGTCCAATAACACTGAACTTGGCGACCCGGCGGCAGCAACACACCTGAACGGTGTGTATGTACCGCGCCCGTCCGGGTTTGGGGCCGCTTTCTTCGATATTGAGCGGGTTGAGGTCAACATCGGGCCACAGGGTACTCTGCGGGGCCGAAATGCAACAGCCGGATCTGTCAACGTTATCCCGTGGGCGCCCGGCATCGGCCAAACGAACGGCATGGTCGAAGCGTCCGTCGGAAATTTTGATGAGTGGCGTCTCGAGGGCGTTGCCAACATCCCCGTGACCGAGAATTCGGCCTTCAGAATTGCCGGATTCATGCTGGAACATGACAGCTATCTTGAAAACGTGACGCCCGATAGCGTAGAGCTTGGCCTGACCATTCCAACGTCTGAAGACGAAGGCATTGGCGTTGCCGAGGCAGCTGACGACTTCGGTATCCGGGCAGCTTACAAGATCGAGCCCACCAATGATCTCGCTGTAACACTGACATATGACTATATCGAACAAAAGGGCACCGGATACACGGGCATCAATTTCGCAAACCCGCTCGGCAATGGGATCGACCCGGATGACGTCGAGCCTCGGGAAGTGTTTGGCCGGGGGATCACGCCTGAAGAAGATACAGAACACTGGGGCTTCAAAGGCCATATCGAATACGAAACCGACTGGTTCAATATCGAATATATCGGATCCTTCCGCGACCTGGTGTACGACTACGAGTTCATCACGCCAGCCTCGCCGAACTATGAAGGTGCGCTTGACAACCTGTCGCCTGAAACCTTCGACGATTTCTCACGCGTTCGTTTCACGACCGACTCAGAATCCACGATCCATGAACTGCGCTTCTTTTCCGATACGGCCCAGAAACTTTATTGGACTGCGGGCGCATTTCTGTTCGATGAAGACCAGCGGACCTTCCTTGGGACCACGGGTGACCGAAACCCGTTCTTCAACGGCATTGAGTTCAACCAGACCACAACCACTGAGAGCTTTTCGGTCTATGGGGATGCTACTTATAGCGTCACTGACAGGTTCCGCCTGACGGGTGGCCTTCGCTATACCGAGGACGAGAAGGAACGGTTCGGGATCAATGCGCGCTATGCGTTTGGTGTCGGCGGGCCAGATTTCTCGTGTTGTTTCATCAACGGCGTAGCCCACGGCACCGAGGGATTTGAGTTTGCTGGTCTAGACCGAACAATCATCGTGCCAGATACAAACAGCGACGGTGTAGTCGATTCCGAAGAGTCCATCGCGTTCTTCTTCGACGGCATCGCGAATTTTGGGGCGCGTGATGGTTTTGACGACATCTTCCCCGGCGGTCAGGAAATCCAGGTCGCCATCCCGAATGCCGCTGACCGACCACCATGCGAAGGTAACTTCGCCCTGGTCGGAAGTTGTGCCAACGGTATCGTTCCTGAGTTTGATGGCGTCGTCGATTTCTCGCTCGCACCATTCAATTCGTCTTTCGCGCCTCAGAGCGGACGCTTGGAAGATGACTTTGTGGACTGGCGCCTTCGTGCAGAATTTGATGTTTCTGATGACAATCTGGTCTATGGCCTGATCGCGACTGGCAACAAGTCAGGCGGGTTCAACGACAATGTGCCTGGTACGGAAGGCTTCGCGACAAACCCGGCACAAAACGCGCCGGTTGAATTCGATACGGGCACGCTTGCGCCCACTTACGAGTCCGAAAAGCTGACGCTGTACGAAATCGGCAGCAAGAACGAGTTCGAAGTTGGTGGGATGCCGGCAATCCTGAACGTATCAGCCTTCTATTACGACTATGAAGACCTCCAGTTGACGACGCTGACGTCCACGGCGCAGATCCTTGATCGTGAAGGCGTTCAACTCACGCCAGAACAGCTCGATGGCCTGGGCGGCAATGTGGTTTCCTTTACCTTTAACGCGGCTGATGCAGAGATCTATGGGGCACAGTTGGAAGGTGGACTGGACCTCCCGTCCGATATCAACCTCAAGGGCAATCTGCTTTGGCTTCCCGAGGCCAATGTTGTGAACTCGGTTGAGATCCAGGACGCGCGGTACCAAGCCGACGTTGATCCGGGCAACGCTGTAAACCGCTCGATCGACGGCAATCGGCTTATCCGCACGCCAGAGGTCCAGTTCAACGGGTCAATTTCCAAAGTGTGGCAAGCCAGCTTTGGTTCTTTCGATGGTGTCCTTTCGGCGGGGTATCGCTCATCTCAATTCATGACGATCTTCAACGGAATTGATTATGATCCGACCGATGAGCAAACAGCCAATGGCAGCGATGCGCGTCTTGACGACAAAATTGACGGATACTGGACGTTTGACGCCGGCTTTGGCTATTCCCATGGAACAGATGGCCGATATCGCCTTGAAGGCTACGTCTCGAACCTGACCGATGAAGAACAGCCCCAGGCGATCATCATCACGCAGTTTGACAATACGCGTTTCTTCAACCGTCCGCGGACATATGGTGCGCGTCTTCGGGTGAGTTTCTAAGAGAGCGTTCAATGGGGGAGCATTGTTGCTCCCCAGACTCGCAAGATCACAAGTCGATTGGATTTACGGGGATTAAGGTATGCCCAAGCCATTGGAACACGCACGCTTACTTTTTGCTGGTTTATCGGCACTGGCTTTGGCGGCCTGCGCCACACCAGTATCTGAACCAGTACCGGCAGCACCTGTGGCAGCGCCTACAGTCAGCCCGATTGAATTGGAGAGCAGTGGAGACGTTCCGGAATTCTGGCCTCGCATTGCCAGCCCGGTTGAACCTGATGCGACAATTGAGGGCCGGATTGACACCTTGCTGGCCCAGATGAGCCTTCAACAGAAAGTCGGTCAAATGGTCCAGGCCGAGATTAAATCGATCTCTCCGGATGACGCGGCAAACTACCATATCGGATCCATCTTGAATGGTGGTGGATCCTGGCCGACGGACGAAGCCGATGGTCCCCTCGGGGCCTGGTTGGTTATGGCCAATTTGTTCCATGGCGCTTCGATGGACACGGGCGATGATCGCTTGGCGATCCCCATCCTCTGGGGAACCGACGCCGTTCACGGACACAACAATGTCGTCGGCGCCACTATATTCCCACACAATATCGGCCTGGGCGCTGGTAACAATCCAGATCTCGTGCGCGACATCGGCACGGCAACGGCACGCGAAGTTGCGGTCACCGGGATATCCTGGACGTTTGCGCCGACGATCGCGGTTGCCCGCGATACACGCTGGGGACGGACCTATGAGAGTTATGGGTCCGACCCGGAGTTGGTGGCGACGCTCGGGCGAGAAATGATCATCGGTCTGCAGGGCCACCCTGCGCTCGAAAACTTCCTTTCCCAGGAAAAGGTCATTGCCACGGCAAAGCACTTTATTGGGGATGGCGGAACAGAGAATGGCGTCGATCAGGGCGACACACGCCTGACTGAACAAGCGCTTTTCGAGCTTCATGGGCAGGGCTACGTCCAGGGCCTGGGCGTGGGTGCGCAGACCGTCATGGCCAGTTTCAATACGTGGAATGGCGAGAAGCTGCACGGCCACAAATATCTACTCACCGATGTCCTGAAAGACCGGATGGGCTTTGATGGGTTCGTTGTTGGTGATTGGAATGGGCATGCCCAGATACCCGGGTGCTCGAATGCTTCGTGTCCCCAGGCCATCAATGCTGGCGTGGATCTGATCATGGTGCCCGAGGATTGGAAGGCCTTCATCGAAAATACAGTTCGCCAGGTGCGCGCGGGCGAAATTCCTGAAAGTCGGATCGACGACGCCGTACGTCGGATCCTCAGGGTGAAATTCCGGGCCGGCATGTTCGACGATGGCAAGCCCTCTGACCACGCCCTGGCTGGCCGCGCCGAATTGGTCGGCTTTCAAGCGCATCGCGATATTGCCCGCCAAGCCGTTCGGGAATCTCTTGTACTGCTGAAGAATGATGGCGTTCTGCCCGTGAAGTCGTCAGCCAAAGTCATGCTCGCAGGCTCTGGAATCGACAACCCGGCCATGCAGGCTGGCGGTTGGACGATCACGTGGCAAGGGCGCGACGGACAACCCGAATATTATGACGGGTTCAGCACGATTGGTGAAGGCTTGCGCGAGGCTATTGAGGCTGGCGGCGGCGCCGTAACCGACGATGATGCCGAAGTTGCGATCGTCGTCTTTGGGGAAGCGCCCTATGCCGAGTTTGAAGGCGACTTGCCTAACGCCGAGCTTGAAAGCCAGCTTGACGCCGACAAAGCCCTGATTGCAGATTTAAAGGCCAATGGGACGCCAGTCGTTGCCGTTCTGCTCACCGGACGTCCGCTTCCAATGGACGACGTGATCGACGGCGCTGATGCCTTCGTGGCGGCGTGGCTGCCTGGTAGTGAAGGCAATGGTGTCGCTGACGTCCTGATCGGTTCAGCTGACGGAGCGGTCCGTTCCGACTTTAAAGGCCGTCTTTCCTTTGACTGGCCCTGCAATGTTGATGCTTGTGAAGCGGGCATCCGTTTTGAATTTGGTGAGGGCTTGGATTACGGCTCTGGCAATAAGTAAAACGACAAAAAGAAATAGGTCGGAGGGGCAATCATGGCTTTGAGCACAATAGACCTTGTAATTGTGGGCATGTACGCCGTGGCGCTGTTCGCAATCGCGATATGGGTCTCACGCGAGCCGGCCGGCGAAACCAAGGATACAGAGGACTACTTCCTTGCCGGTCGATCCCTCCCGTTTTGGGCAATCGGTGCCTCCCTGATCGCCTCCAATATTTCCGCAGAGCAGATCATAGGCCAGTCCGGCCAGGGTTTTGTGGTGGGCCTCGCCATCGCTGCGTATGAGTGGCAGGCGGCGATCGTGCTTCTGCTAACGGCAAAGTTTTTCCTACCGATCTTCCTGAAGCGCCAAATCTACACGATGCCACAATTCCTGGAGACCCGTTACGGAGGTGGCGTGAAGGCCCTGATGTCGGTCTACTGGATCATTCTTTATACTGCGGTGAATCTGACAGCGGTTCTCTGGCTTGGTGGACTGGCCATTGAGGGCCTTACCGGAGTGGACGTGTTCTGGGCCATGTGCGGATTAGCGGCTTTTGCCGTAATTTATTCGCTGTATGGTGGCCTTAAAGCCGTCGCACTGACCGACATCATCCAAGTGGTCATCCTGATTGCCGGGGGCATTGCAATCACATGGATCGCGCTGGACCTGGTGTCAGGTGGCACAGGGCCGCTCGCCGGATTCGCACGTCTCGGCGCAGAAGTGCCGGGTCATTTCAAGATGATCTTGTCGAGTGACCATCCCTCCTACGGTGATCTTCCGGGCATCTGGACCCTGCTCGGTGGGCTTTGGGTCCTCCATTTCTCATATTGGGGGTTTAACCAGTACATCATCCAGCGGGCGCTCGGTGCTGAAAGCCTTGCTGAAGCCCAAAAGGGGCTTGCCCTGGCAGCGTTCCTTAAACTTCTGATTCCCCTGATCGTTGTCGTGCCCGGTATCGCCGTCTTGATCCTCGCACAGGACGGGACCTTGGCGGCAGGCCCGCTGCAAGAGCAACCGGACCGCACCTACGGGACGCTTATGACGCTGGCCCCCTCAGGGCTGCGCGGTCTTGTGTTTGCCGCGCTGATCGCGGCGATTGTATCCTCTCTCGCATCCATGATGAATTCGATCTCCACCATCTTCACCATGGACATCTACCGGGACTATATCGCCAAGGACAAAGGCGAGCGTCACTATGTCTTTGTCGGCCGGATTTCTGCGCTGTTCGCCATGGTGGCGGCGCTGTTCCTGGCCCGGCCTTTCCTGGGTGGTCTGGAGAGCGCGTTTCAAACGATCCAGGAGTATTCTGGCTTCATTGCACCCGGTGTGGTTGCGATCTTCCTGCTCGGGTTTTTCTTCAAGCGGGCCAATCAATTCGGAGCGTTTGCTGTCCTTATCGGCTCGGTTGCAATCAGCCTTGCCATGAAGCTCGCCCTGCCAGACCTGCCATTCGTGCTCAGGATATGGATCGTATTCCTGGCAATCATGGTGCTTGGTGTCGTGGTCAGCCTCTTTACCCAAGAGCCAAGGCCGGAACAGCCCGTTATGCTGGGAGACATAGAGTTTCAGACCCGGACCAGCTTCAATATTCCCGCCGTGATTGTCGCCCTGGTCCTGATCGGCATTTACGCGGTCTACTGGTAGTTCCGTGTAACCAGCCTAGAGGAAGTCTGCGGCCTTTTCGTCGTGATTAAAAGGCCGGGTAGAAGCCAGGATGCTCGCCCACCGCCTGGCTACGGGTGAGGAGGCGCCCCTATATTCCATAAAGATCCTGGAAGACGCCGTGCGTGCCACGATCAAGCCCTTGTACGCCTGCGAACCGCGCTTAAACTTGCCAATAGGCGACAGGAGCATTCCCATGTCAGGGGAGAGTGATGCATTGGCGGCGTTGGCCGCATCGGACATGTTTTCAGAACTCGATGAGAGCGCCTTGGAACTCCTCGTGCAAAAGGGCCACAGCCGGGCGATGTCGCGGGGCGAGGTGTTGTTCTCGTTCGGAGATGAAAGCGCGTCCGTCTACGCTGTGTTGTCGGGGCGGGTCCTGCTCAGCAGAATCACGAGTGCGGGCCAGGAGATCGCCCTGGCAGCCATGGAAAAGGGCGGTGTTTTCGGCGAACTTTCCCTTTTGGATGGAGAGCCACGCTCGGCCGATGCAACCGTTGCGGAAGCTGGCACATTGTTCAGTCTGGACCGCGGCGCGTTTCTGTCTGCGCTGAAGGCCAAACCAGCAATTGCGCTGGCCCTGTTGAAGGGTCTCAGCAGCCGCCTGCGTGCAACCAATCGGCTGGTCGAAAGCGTTTCCTTTCTCGAGCTTGGGCCAAGGCTGGCCCGCTTGCTGCTTATTCTAGCTGCGCGCGGAGAACAAACGCAGGAGGGTGAGATCATCCTGCCAGCCCGATATACCCAGGGTGAGTTGGCCAAGCGCATTGCCGCGAGCCGGGAAAGCGTATCAAAGCAAATCGCCCAGTGGACGAGACAAAACGTATTGCGCTCCCAGGATGGCCGGATCGTTCTCAAGGACCTGGACCGGATCAATGACTTGGCCGATGATTTCGACTTGGAATTATAGTTGAGTGTGCCTGCGCTGGGACATGTCTTGGCCCCTTGAAAACCCTCGCACGGCACTTTCACTGCGCGCCGGCACGCCAAAGGCTACCAGCGCCGGGACAGGCCAAGCGTGAGCTGGCTTTCGGTTGTCGACGGCGTCAAGCTGCTGTCGGACTCAAAAACCTGGCCATCAATTCGAAATTGCCAGGATTTGTCGCGGCTCTCAAAGGCGACGCCTGCGGCCGCAACCCAGGTATCGTCAAGCTTGATCTCGTTTGCGCCATCGCCATAGCGCTTGCCCAAATAGGAGACCGACCCCGTGGCTCGGAAAAAACGAGGATCGACCCAGGTCAGGCCAAGACGTGCCGAATGCTCCGGTAGAGTTGGCAGGTCAGCGCCTTCAAATGGCCCGCTATCGATTTCACCCTGGTTTAGAGCGTAAGTCGCAGAGAGGGCGAGACGATCTTCAAGCTGGAGATCTGCGCCCACCACAATGCGGCCCAGCGTGGCATCGGTGGCGAAGAATGCCGCCCTGTCGAGGCGCTCTCCGGCGAGGCCTGCGCTTGCGTTCTCCAGGTCTTGGTATTCTACGGTCGCATGCAAAAATGCTGTTTTCGAAACTTCGCCTTCCACGCGAAGGATGGCGCTATCGGTGCGCTCTGAGGTGACGCCCAGATTCTCCGTAGGGAGCAGACCCAGCGTCCCGATGGGTGCGATCGTGTCGACGCCGGGAAGAAGGCGGTTGCGCTGTAGGGCGAGCCGTATCTGACCTCTATCGCTGCGCACAGCGATGCCCAAACGGGGATCTGCCGAGAAAGTCTCATCGGTTATGGGGCGACCATTTCCCCTGATCCCAAATTCCTCTTCAATCCAAACCGGAAACACGCCGGCTTCCAGAATAAAATTATCGGCGCTTTTCCACTGTCCAAAGGCGTGGGCCTGCAGGGCTGACCTCTGGGACTCCAACTCAGAGACCAGCGGAGTCGCCACACCGAGATCAAACGATGTGACGGCGTTGCCAGCGGAAAAGTCTACAATCGCACCAGCGCCCAGTACTTCGAGCGCCAGCTCGTTCTGGCGTGTCAGAGAATCGGTGCTGCCATACTCAACCCCCAAGGAAAAATCACCGCCACCGCGACTGAAAATTCGGCGCCCCTGGAGGGAGAGCAACGTGATATCGCCGTCTACTTTCGACACAGGATCAAGATCATCTTCCAGCGCTAAAAGGCCGAGGCCAACCTGGCTGGTTATTGGAAGGTCGGCTGGTGGGTCCACGGCCAGAATGACCGCTCCCGGTTCACTGAACGCGGTATCAAATAGCCCCCTATCGGCGATTGCCTGCGCATTTTGAAGACCAAGCGACACGGCAAGGGAATAGTCCAACGGCTCCAGTCCACTGCCAAAGGCGCTGGGGTTCTCAAATGTCCGATCGCTGTAACCACCGGTCATGCGCAACATCCACCGATCCGAGTAAGATTCGCTGAAGCTGTAGCCGAGTTCGACAATGGTGCTTGTTGTGTCTTCGGTGTCGTCGTCATCACGGATGGCGAAACTGCCAGGCAGTTCGCGGTCGCGATAGTCGATTGAGAGGCGCCCAATGAAACGATGTTGCCCGTCTTTCACGGTGCCCCCCCTCAGCGATACAAGTGCTGATTGGCTTGTGTCATTCTCCAAAGGTCCCGACTGCTGTTCAAGGCTGACGAAGCCCGCCAATGCAATCGGCTGGCGAGGTGTACGGATCAGGCGCTGGGAATCGCTGGTGATCTGGTAGAGGGAGGCCCCGTCTGACCCTGCAGATACCGACGCATCGAGAGTCTGCTGGACCATGGGCGCACGGAAGAAGGTGGCGAAACGGTTCGGATAGGTTACGGACAGTGGATCGAGCAGAAGGCCTGTGCTTGTCGAAGACTGGCTCGCCACACTGTTTTGGAAGATCTGGGCAAAGCCAAAAGCGCTGTTTGCGTCGGCCTGTGTGCGCGCAAGACTTGAGTAATACGCGCCCTGTTCGGTCAAGCCTGCGAATTGGAACGCACCTCCGATATCGATGCGGCCGCTTTGGCTCGCGGGCAACTCCACAAGGCCGGCGGCTGAGTTTCTGCGCTTGGCGTCCCAAGACGCTCTGGCAAAGTCGATGGCCGCACCGGCTTGGTATTGATCCTGGGCCATGGCCGAGGCGATGCGCGCCGACACCGGATCATTGGGGTCTAGTCTGACTGCATTGTCGATCACATCAATGGCGACCGCATGGCGACCTGCTTGCCAGTGGGCGATCGATTCGAGTTGGGCGATGCCGGGCCGATCCGGGCTGGCGGCGATCACGCGACCTGCGGCTCGACTGGCGTCGTCAGCAGCGCCGGTCACCAGGTCCCGAATGGCCAGAACAGACTGAATTTCGGGGTGTTGCATCAACGGTGTGCCGGCAATCGGCGCCAGGGTCTTGTCAGTCAGATCCGGTCGATCCATCACAAGGTGAATGAAGGCCTTTCCGGCCAGTACGAAGGGTTCGGTTGGGTCTAGCGCTTCAGCGATTTCGTAGGTCTGTAGGGCCTTGGCCGGTTGACCCTGGGCCGCCTGGAACTGGGCGAGTGATGCGATAGAAACAACCCGTTCCGGATTCAACATCGTGGCCTTTTCGATGGCTGATTGGATATCGACCGGTGCGGCAGAACCAGCCGAGGCGAGATAGAGTGCTCGCCAGTGCCAGGCGGTCGCCTCTGTGGGAGCCAGCGCTATGCTGCGCGCGGTTTCTTGCTCAAAGGCATCATCATTGCCTTGTAGAGCGGCGATCTGCGCAAGGAGTAAATGCTGCCGCCAGTCCTCCGGCGTGCTGCGCGCGGCTGTTTCTGCAAGGATCTTGGCTTCGCCGTAGCGCCCGGCATAGGCCTCAAGATATGCACGCAACGCCAGGGCTGTCAGGTCCTGGCCGTAAGCTCGCTCATAATCCGAAAGACGTTGGAGTGCCGTGGTGAACTCCGAAAGGTCGATCGCGGCGCCGATCAATGCGGCCTCTGCCAGTTTTGTTTGGTCTACGCTCAGCGATCCTGGCGTGAGCGCATTTAAGGCTTTGTCGGCTGCGCCGGGCATACGCTGCATCAACTGCATGAGCGCGCGCGCCAAAGTCGCTTCAGTCCCTGGCGGGGACGTCAAAGCGCCAAGCGCCTCTCCAGCCGCCCGAGGGCGGGCCTGGCCAATCGCTTGCCACACGGGTGCCATGTTGGGCGAGGCTGCGGCGACAACGGGCTGTAAGGGCAGGTAGGTTGTCCAATCGGAGCGGGGCGTAATCGCCCAACGGGGCCTGTCCTGCGAGATAACGAGGAGTTCAAATTCCGGCGCTTGGCCTGGGCGAGCCACTGCGGAGGCCCCCGCATCCACTTGCAGATCTCCCAATGGGTTGAAGAAGCGCACCGACCCTTCCAGAACGACGAGACGGGAGGTCCCATCCCCCGCGACCTCCATGAACCAGTCGGTGCCCCTGATAGCCGCCGTTGCGGTTGGCGTTTCAACAATGACGCCCTGGTCGGGCCGGCTTGCCCGGGACCAAAGACGCCCGACATCCAATACAAGGCGGCGGGGCACATCGGCTGTGCCTGGATCGGCTACGGCCATCCGGGAATTCGCGTGGAGGCGAATGTAGGTCCTGTCATTGAAGGAGATGCCGAGGCCGCCATAGGTGCCGGTGCGCAGAAGGTCTCCCGATGCCAGGTCCTGGCCTTGAACCACATCCCGCCAGTCTCCAAGCTCCACGGGCGTGAATGTTTCTTCGCCCTTGGTGTCGACCACATCGGCGACGATGGGCGGCACGCGCGTTTCCAGAATCTGTGCTTGGCCAGGTGTAGCCAGCAGCGTTGCAAGAGCGACAAACAGACCCCGCCCACCCCTAACGAAACTTGACGCCATCACTTCGCCTCCTCTTTCTACAAACGCTTCAGGAGGCACTTTCATGTCAAGTCGTGGCAACCCAGGCGCGAGGCAATCGCGGCGCACTCCCGAGCGCCAGGTTTTGGTGCTGGCAGCCCTATGGACCATTATGGCCTGGTTTGGCGCGTTCGCTTTGGACCGTCTCGGCCTTCTTGAGGGGTTCGACTACGCTGTGGTGGACACCATAGCTTCTTTGTCAAAGCCCGCCATAGCTCGCGAAGACGTGGTTGTGGTGGCGATCGATCCCCAAAGCTTTCAGGACTTGGGACTGCCCTGGCCTTGGCCGCGCCGTTTCCATGCGCGCCTTTTGGATGCGGCGAGCGATGCCGGCGCACGCGGCGCGATCTTTGATATCGTTTTTGATGCCCAGACACCCGATGATGAAGGTTTTGCCGCAGCGATCTCGGCGTTTGGCCCTGTTGTGCTGGCTGCCGAGAGAAGCGTTGTCGCCTCACCCTATGGCATGGTTCAAACCGAGGCACGTCCAACACCCCTGCTTTCCAGCGCCGCTGCCGCGGTCGGTTATGCATCATTGGCTTTGGATGACGATGGACGTTTGCGCCGTGTTCCCCCCGAAATCGACAGCTTGTCCCGGTCGGCCGCAGCGCTTTTCGATCCTGTTGCTGCCCTCCCGCCAGGTGAAGGCTATTTGCGCTTTCAGCCGCCAAACAACCCCAGGCGGATCCCCTATTACCAGGCGCTGGATCCAACCGCGCATCTTCCCGAAGCCGCTTTACGCGACAAAATTCTGATTATTGGATTGGCATTGCCCGCGAGCCCTACGGGAACTGCGACCGGCGACACCGTGCTCTTGCCCGATTATGTCAGCGGGCCCGTTGCCCAACCCGGCGTCGTGGCCCAGGCCCATGTGCTGTCATCCCTCATGAACAAAGATAACCTGCTTCCAGCACCCCTCGGATTGGCTGTGGGGCTTATTGTGTTGGCGCTCGGCGCGAGTATCGGGACCGGGTTTTTCATGGCGCGGTCCATCGTTGCAGGCGTCCTTTTGGCCATATGCGGTGTCATCATGGTATTGGCTGCGGTGTGGATGGCCCGGCAGGGTGGATGGGTGGTTGCACCCGCAGCCATGGTAACGGGCTTCAGCCTGTCTGCCCTCGGGCAACTGGTCACGCTTGGGGGCGCTGCCGCGATTGCCCGCAGGCGTCTGGCTGCCGGATTTGCCCGCTATGTCGCGCCTGACATCATGCGGCAAATCCTGATGGACCCAGAGCCCCCGGAACTGGGCGGCGAGGTGCGGGAGGTGTCAGTCGTCGTCACCGATCTCGAAGGGTTTACAAGCCTTATGGAGGCGCTCACCCCCGCAGACGGAGCAGACTTGCTGCGAGACTATCTTGATTGCCTGGGCGCGGTCGTGCTTGCCCACGGAGGCATGATCGATCAGTTCATTGGTGACAGTGTTGTTGCCTTGTTCAATGCGCCACTAGAGCAAACGGACCATGCAAAGCGTGCTTTGGACTGTGTTGTTTCGCTGGATGCAGCCGCAGAGGCGTTTCGCAAGGACAAAACCGCGACCGGCGTTGCGTTAGGCATGACGCGGATTGGCGCGTCGATTGGCATGGCTGTGATCGGCAATTTCGGTTCGCGCGCGCGCTTCCACTATACGGCGATGGGCGACGTGGTGAACACGGCGTCCCGACTGGAACGTGCCAATAAGGAAAAGGGCACACGCGCGCTCATTGATACTGCTCTCTATGTTGCTGCTGGGGCGCCTACTGCGTTTGAAGCAGCGGGTCAGTGCGCCCTTAAGGGCAAGGCGAACTTGGTTTCCGTCTATGCATTGAAGGGCTGAATCTGCACCAAACCAGAAAAATCCAAGGGTGTGAGCCACCTCACATCGCCCATAGCTGGCCTCGGGCAAAACAAGGTCATCGGCGGAACACGAACCCACCCGCTGGACACTCGAAAAGGCTTTGAACCATGAACACCGCAACGAAAATCGCACTTGCCGCGCTCGCACTTGTCACCGCCGCAACCGGCACCGCTTCCGCCCAGGATTACAATGACTGGTCCACCATCAGCCCATGGGGTCTGGAAATGGTCGATCAATTTGGCAACACCCATTACGTCGACCCGTGGGCTCACGATTCCCAAGTCGACGCCTATGGAAACGTCTACTCCGACTATTACGGCCAGATGGACAACAGTGTTGGTATGTATGATTTGACCCCGTCCTGGACCGACGACACCAGCACCGGCTGGGCTTCCGACAGCTCCAGCTATTACGATAGCGCACCCTATGCCAGCCCGTCTAACTCCCACGAGGCTTTCATCAACAGCATCTATGATTAAGGCTTCGAACCCTGAAAAACGAGCAGCCCGGCAGAAATGCCGGGTTGTTTTCCTATCCGACGCACGCCGTACCCAAAACACTCGCAGCGGTCTTATGCCAGCGGTCGTCTCCAAGTTTCAGCGCAGGCCGATATTCACTCGCGCAGAGCTTTCGCAGCGTCGCAGGCCGCCCGTGCGCGTTGCGTAATTCCCTGCCAATCGCCCGCCTCAAGGTGCTCAGGCTTCGCGATCCAGGTTCCGCCAACGGCATAGACATTCTTTAGCGACAAGTATTCTCCCATATTGCCGGGCGTAACACCGCCGGTCGGCATGAAGGCCAAATCTTGCAGCGGCCCGCCGAGACCTTTGATCATTTTCGCTCCTCCGACGATTTCGGCTGGGAAGAGCTTCACGCGATTGATGCCGGCATTGCGGGCCGCCATAGCCTCTCCAGCAGTGGCCACTCCCGGAAAGACGGGGATCGGGCACGCTGAGAGTGCCTTGAGCAGCGCCTGGTCAAATCCGGGAGAGACGATGAAATCCGCTCCGGCGGCAACCGATGCGCCTAGATCCTCCTGATCAAGCACGGTTCCCATCCCCACCACCATGCCCGGCGCGGACGCTTTGAACACGTCGATGGAGGGTAATCCGGCTTCTGTGCGCAACGTGATCTCACTGGCCGTAATCCCGCCCGCGGCGAGGGCCTTGGCAAGCGGCTCGGCCTGTTCAATCCTTGGAATGGAAAGTACCGGCACAACTGGACAGGCGGCGAGTGCCGTTTGAATTTGAGGCCAGTCCATCGCGCAATCTCCAGATCATGTTGTAACGGCGTGTTTATACGCATATCCCTTTGTCTGGAAGATGGATTGATCTCATGTCTGCACTGCAATTGCGCAGTTTGCAAATTTCTGCAAAGCGGTGCAAAATAGACTTTGATTTAGTGGTATCAGAGCAAATAAACATGACCTCGGGCAAGGATGCGTCTGAAGTCTAGCAAGCAGGGCCTGCCGTGGCACAATTCATTCCCGTTGATCCCTTTGAGATCGTGATCTTCGGCGGCACAGGCGACCTGTCCCAGCGCAAACTGCTGCCGGCCTTGTTCCATCGCTGGTTGGACGGCCAGATTCCCGAGACCAGCCGCATCATCGGCTCGGCTCGCAGCACGATGACCAAGAAGGAATACATCGCGTTTGCGCGTGAAGCCTGTGAGGCGAACACCGGCGATGGATGGGATCCGGAGCAGTGGGAGGCCTTCGCAGCACGTCTGGACTATCACGAGTTGGATGCAACCGATCCAGCGGCAGATTGGAAGGGCTTGAAGCGCAAGCTCGCTGGCAAGGATCATGTGCGCGTCTTTTATCTTGCCACAGCGCCCCGGCTTTATGTGGACATTTGCGCGGCCGCCGACGATGCGGGATTGGTCACTCCGGACACGCGGGTCGTTCTGGAAAAACCCATCGGGACGGACCTGGCCTCCGCTCGGAAAATCAATACTGGGGTCTGCGCCCATTTTGACGAACGCCAGATCTACCGAATTGACCATTATCTTGGCAAAGAGACGGTGCAAAACCTCATGGTGTTGCGTTTTGCCAACCGGTTGCTGGAGCCGGTGTGGAACAGGGGCTCCATCGACCATGTCCAGATCACAGTGGCTGAAGACCTTTCCGTGGCGGGTCGTGCAGGGTACTATGACAAGTCCGGCGCCCTGCGAGACATGGTTCAAAACCACATGCTGCAGTTGCTCTGTCTGATCGCGATGGAGCCGCCGGGTTCCCTTGATGGAGACGATATTCGCACCGAAAAGATCAAGGTGCTGAAAGCCCTCAAGTCCATCACACCCGCCGATGCCGAGAAGGCGACGGTGCGCGGCCAGTATGCCGCCGGGATCGTGAAGGGCGAAGCGGCCAGGAGCTATATCGACGAGTTAGGCGAGGGCTCGTCGAGTGATACCGAAACCTATGTTGCCGTAAAGGCTGACATTGCAAATTGGCGTTGGGCGGGGGTGCCGTTTTACTTGCGGACTGGCAAGCGTATGGCCTCGCGCCGGTCTGACATTGTCATCCAGTTCAAGGCCGTTCCGCATTCGATTTTCGAGGGCGCCGCAACCCAGGCTAATAAGCTGATCATTCGCCTGCAACCCGATGAGGGTGTCCGTCTCTATATCCAGATTAAGGAACCGGGCCCAGGCGGATTGCGGATTAAATCCCTGCCGCTGAACCTCTCCTATGCTGACAATTTTACCGTGCGCTATCCAGATGCCTATGAGCGTCTCTTGATGGATGTGGTGCGCGGCAACCTTGCATTGTTCATGCGACGCGACGAGGTTGAGGCGGCCTGGCGCTGGATTGATGATTTGATCGCGGCCTGGGGCGAGGCAGACGTGGCCACACAACCCTATCCGGCCGGAACCGATGGCCCGGTTTCCGCAGCGCTTATGATGGACCGCGACGACCGGAAATGGTGGGAAGGATGAGCAGAAGGCCATCCTTTGCTGCATTCGAGGCGCGTGAATCAGCAGCCGACCACGTGGCGGCACTGTTTGAAGGCGGTTTGCGTACCCAGCTTCAAGTGTTTGGTCACGCTGGCATACTTGTTTCGGGCGGTTCCACACCCGGTCCTGTATTCGATCGACTCTCAAATGCCGATTTGCCTTGGGATGACAAAGTCTGCGTCGGCCTGGTGGATGAACGATGGGTTGATGAGGATGACGGGCGATCCAATACACGTTTGGTGAAGCAATCGCTTTTACAGAGGCATGCGACGGCCGCAGAGTTCATTGCCATGAAGACCACTGCGCCCACACCGGATGCCGCCGTCTTGGAAGTCTCCGAGGCATATGAGCGTTTTGACGATCTTGGTCCACTCATCCTTTTGGGGATGGGAAGCGATGGCCACACGGCTTCCTGGTTTCCGGGGTCTAAAGGATTAGACGCGGCCATGGACCCGAACGGTCCAAACCGGGTTGAAGCGATTGATGCGACGGGCGCCCCCATTGCTGGCGATATGCCTTTGCGTATGACGATTACAGCAGGTCTGCTGAATGCTGCCAGCATGGCTATCCTTTTTATCACGGGAGAGGAGAAACGCGCCGTGTTGGAAAACCGCTCCGCTAATCTTCCTGTCCATCATGCCGAACGCCTGTTGGGCGACCGGCTCGTAGAGGTCTGGGCCCCATGACCACACTGCATTCGAAAGTCGCCGAAGTGCTCGCGCGCATTGAAGACCGGTCTCGCGACAGCCGCGCGGCTTATTTGGACCTTATCCGAAGCCGTAAACCCGATGGCTTCGCGCGCAAGCGCCTCACCGAAGGCAATCAGGCCCATGCTTCGGCGGGATGTGCTGTCATGGACAAGGCACAGCTTTTGGGCGCTGAATGGCCAAATATCGGTATCGTCACGAGTTACAATGATATGCTGTCGGCCCATGCACCGTTCGAGCATTATCCGGAGATCATCCGCCGGGCGGCAAGAGAGGTCGGCGCAACGGCCCAGGTTGCTGGAGGCGTGCCGGCCATGTGCGACGGCGTCACACAAGGCCAGCCCGGTATGGAATTGTCGCTGTTCTCCCGCGACGTGATTGCGCTCGCCTCGGCTGTCTCGCTGAGCCATGATGCTTATGATGCGGCGCTTCACCTTGGCGTATGCGACAAGATCATACCCGGCCTCGTCATCGCTGCGCTTCGGTTTGGCTGGCTCCCCCATGTTTTCATCCCCGCCGGTCCGATGCCATCTGGCCTTCCAAACCCGGAAAAGGCCCGCATCCGCCAGGAATATGCCCAGGGCAAGGTGGGCCGCGATGTCCTGCTCAAGGCCGAGGCCGAGAGCTACCACAGCCCAGGCACCTGCACGTTCTACGGCACTGCGAACTCTAACCAGATGCTGATGGAAGTGATGGGGCTGCACTTGCCCGGTGCTGCTTTCGTTAATCCGGGCACGCCGTTGCGTGACGCATTAACCCGTGCTGGCGTCCAACGCGCCGCTGATCTCACGATCAAGGGCGACTATACGCCGATGGGCGAGATTATCGATGCCCGCTCAATAGTGAACGGCATTGTCGGCCTGATGGCCACTGGGGGATCCACCAACCACGCCCTCCACATCCCAGCCATGGCCGCTTCGGCAGGCATACAGGTTACGCTGGACGATTTTGCAGACTTGTCGGCCGTCACGCCGCTTTTGTGTCGTATCTATCCAAATGGAGTGGCTGATGTGAACCATTTCCATGCCGCCGGTGGCATGGGCTTCATCGTGCGCGAACTGGTCGAGGCCGGGCTCATGGTCGGCGACGCAGCGGGCATTTCCGGACCGATCAGCGCCTATAGCCAAGAGCCGTGGCTGGATGGCAATGCGTTGAAGTGGCGGGAGTCGCCGACCGTGAGTGGCGACACGGAAATTCTACGCCCTGTTTCAGACCCTTTTTCCACCGATGGTGGATTGAGACTGATGGATGGTCCCCTTGGGCGCGGGGTGACGAAGGCGTCTGCGGTTAAGCTGGAAAACAGGGTTATTGAGGCTCCAGCCATCGTGTTTGACAGCCAGGAGGCGCTTAAAGCGGCCCATAAGGCCGGCGAATTGGAGAAAGACTTTGTCGCCGTTGTGCGATTCCAGGGCCCTGCTGCGAATGGTATGCCTGAACTGCATTCGCTTTCGCCTGTTTTGGGCGCGCTCCAGGATGCAGGCCACAAGGTGGCCCTCGTTACTGATGGACGCATGTCTGGGGCTTCAGGAAAGGTGCCTTCAGCAATACATGTTGGTCCAGAGGCAGCTCGGGGTGGCCCGCTGGCCCGTGTGCAAGATGGCGATATGATCCGCGTGGACTGCGAAGAAGGCACCCTCAACCTTCACGTCGATGCCCGTGAGTTCGAGGGCCGGGATCCTACGCCCTTCCGGCCGAACCAATCCCATATTGGTCTGGGACGTGAAATGTTTGGGGCGTTCCGTGTTGGTGCGGCAGAAACCGAGACCGGCGCCTCGCTGTTTGACTTCCTGGTTCCCGGAGCAACGCCGTGAATGCAGCGGTGATTGTGGGCGATGCCGGCGGTACGAGCCTTCGCTTCTCCCTTGCGCGGTTGACCGATAATGGTGTGCATTTGGAAGCGCAGCGGAAGTATTCCGAGGTGAAGGATGCCCATGGTCAGGTGGTCAAGCCTCTGTTCAAGTCCTTTGATGATGCCCTAGCGACGTATTTGGAGGAAACGGGGTACGACCCGGCAGGCAGAGATGCCTTGTTTGCCCTGGCCGGTCCGCCCGAGACCGATGGCTCTGTTCTGATGACAAATCGCGGATACTGGCCACGCATTCTACCCGGTGCGTTGACGGCGCGGTTTGGCTTGGCATCAGCCACACTGGTCAATGATTTTGCCGCCATGGCCAGGGCTATCCCTGAAATGCCTGGTCAGGATTTTGTTGAAATCCTGCCAGGTGAGGGACGTATCGGCGCGCCGGTCATCGTGACGGGGCCGGGCACAGGATTTGGCATCGCAACCCTGACCACAACCCCGGCGGGGCGCTATATGCCGATCACCGGGCAAGGAGGGCACGCTGCCTATGCGGCCCGAACGGTGCGTGAGGCTGAATTAGCCGCCCGGCTGCCCAAATGCGAAAAAGCCCAAGCGATACTAAAAGCCCACGGGCAGGACGCCGAGTGTGCCCACGTTTCCACCGAAATGGTCGTCTCTGGCGAATGGTTGAAACCTGTTTTTGATATCATCAGCGATCTCCAAGGCGTCGACCGCAGCGACCTTTCGGCTGCTGACATCCTGGAGCGGGCCGAGGCTGGCGATCCAGTGTGCGTCGAGACATGCTTGCTGCGCGCGCGGGCGATAATGGGGGCAGCGGGAGATGTTGTTCTGATCAATGGAGGGCAGGGCGGCGTTGTCTTAACTGGCGGGGTTGCCGAGCGCATGCCGCGCTGGCTCAGGCATCCCGAAGCCGCAGCGCGGTTCCGCGAGCGCGCCAGCGAAACACCTTTCATGAAGGACGTGCCAGTCCGGGTTCTGATGAATCATGATGCGCCCTTGAAGGGCGCTGCGGCACTCCTTTTTGATAGTATGGGCTTTGTCTGAGCGGTACTATTGGAGCGATACAGCCGCGCTGAGGTCCAAGACATCGGCCATTTGGTTGAGCCGGCGTTCCACGGTCTCAGAGACCATGGCTGCGTCTCTTCGCGGCAGGCAGAGGACGAGGCGCTCACCTTGCTTCTCTAGCTTCGCCAGGCTGAGAATATTGCCTGATTGACCGGAGAATACGGTCCCTAAACGCATGGCGTGGCCCACCTGGCGCGCCCGACGCAATTGTTTGCTGGTCAGCAGCTGCGAAAGTGATTTGGGTACGGTGAACCGGCGTGAATACCGCCATCCCAGTGTGGCGGCGATAAATATTCGCTCGATATGGGACACCCCCGAAAGCGGCGCGTAAAGCGCCTTCTCAAAAGCCATGTCATGGCGATGATCTGGATGGTAGCGACCCGCGGAATCGACCAGCAAGCAGGCTGCCTCGTGTAGCCGGTTTTCCACCTCCCACGTTTTGAAGGCGGGTGACTTTTCACTGAAAACCGATCGTGTAAATCCATAGAGTTGCGCGCTAAAGTTTTGCTCACTTGGGCTAAGTCCGCCAAACGAGGCGAGTCCGTCGGCGAGTGAATCTGCTGTGGCCAGTCCAAGGTGTTCGGCAACCAGGCCTTCGCGCAGTCCATAGGAAGAGATCACAACCTGTTGGGCACAGCCTAACTGGGTCAGTTCGTCCAGAACTATGGCCGTGAGATGAAGCTTGGACGCCCTTCTTCCGGCGATGTCGACCAGGCTTTTATCGTGTTGGTGACTGAGAATGTAGGACGTGGTCTTGTTGACCAGCTCGGTCGATAACGAAAATCCATGCAGGACGCGAAGGGGATAGTGCTCTTCTCGCATTGCTATCTTCGCAAAAGCGCGCCATGCGCCGCCCACTGCATACAGCGTGTCAAACCGCCCAGCGACCTTGTCCGAGCCAGCCAATATGTCTTGGACCCGGGAGCGGATTTCAGCTTCATCGGTAAGATTGTCGCCGTTGAGGGCCAGTGGCCCAAGCATATGGGTTTCACCGTTGGTGTCATCATCACCGAGTTCGAATAATTCGAGGCTTGATCCACCCAGATCCGCCACCACGCCTTGGGGCTCATGAAAGCCCGTTGCCACGCCCAACGCGGACAGTCGTCCCTCATCCAAGCCGGACAAGATCGACAGATCTGCGCCAACGATCTGGGTGGCCTCGCGGGCGAACGCGGCGCCATCGCTGGCTACGCGCACTGCGGCGGTCGCCACAACGCGCACGGAGGAGACACCCAGTCCGCGCAGGATGGAGCGAAAGCGCGCGAGCGCAGCCAGAGCCAAGACGCGCCCCGGGGCCGAAAGGGCGCCCGTTTCAATGAGACCGCGCCCAAGACCGGCCATGACCTTCTCGTTGAACGTCGGATACATGGCCGATCCCGAGATCGAAAAGATCACGAGCCGGACAGAGTTGGAGCCGATGTCGATAATCCCAACCCGTTTCGTGCCGTTCCCACTCAAGACTTTGATCGCTTCTTGTGATTGAGACTCGGTGGCAGGCTGACCTTCAGCGCACTGCCACGTCCTGACAGGCTGGGGTTTTCCATGAAGTAGGCGTGGGCACTGAATGCGGTTTCGCGGTCTTTAACGTCGAGGCGTGAATAACTGCCGTCCGGGTTCATTGGCCAGCTTTGCAGGTCATCATTGAGATTGGCGACCATAATCTGGTGCAGGACCTGGCGGTGTACCGTTTCGTTGAGCACCGGAACCAGCGATTCGACCCGGCGCTTGAGGTTCCGCTGCATCCAATCTGCTGAGGAAATGAACACTTTTGCATGGCGCGATGGAAGCTCATGGCCATTTGCGAAACAAACGATCCGAGAATGTTCCAGAAAGCGCCCGACGATGGATTTGACGTGAATTGACTCCGATAATCCTTCCACTTGGGGACGCAGGCAACAGATGCCTCGGACCACTAAATTGATCGGCACAGTGTCTGCGCTGGCGCGATAAAGCGCGTCGATCACGTCCTTGTCGACAAGTGAATTCATCTTCGCCCAGATGCCCGATGGCTTGCCCGCGCGCGCGTTGGCGGCTTCCGCCTCAATCAGCTCAACCAGATGTGTCTCAAGTCCAATTGGAGACATTGAGATTTTCTCGAATTCCGGACCATGGTCGGGTGGTTCTCGATAAGCCGTGACGAAATTGAACAGACGGCCCGCATCTCTGCCAAGCGCTTCATCCGCAGTGAACAAGGACAAGTCCGTATACACCTTAGCCGTTTGCGGATGGTAGTTTCCCGTCCCGAAATGAGTGTATGTCCGCAGCCCGCCTTCTTCCCGGCGCACGACAAGGGACACTTTGGCGTGGGTTTTATACTCGATAAAGCCGTAGACGACCTGCACGCCTGAGCGTTCCAGATCCCGGGCGAGGCGCAGATTGGCTTCCTCATCGAAGCGCGCCTTGATCTCGACCAGCGCCGTTACGTTCTTGCCCGCCTCGGCCGCTTCGATCAGCGCTGAGACAATCGGTGAATTGGCGCTCGTGCGATACAGGGTCTGCTTGATAGCGACCACATTGGGGTCTTCGGCGGCTTGGCGGATAAACTGGACCACGACGTCGAAACTCTCATAGGGGTGGTGGACCAGAATGTCCTTGGCGCGCACCGCCGCAAAGCAGTCTCCACCCATCTCCCGAATGCGCTCAGGATAGCGTGGTTCGAAGGCTGGAAAGAGAAGATCTGGCCGTTCATCGACGATGAGTTCGGAGAGTTGTGCCATGCCCAGAATGCCGTGGCTGAGCACGACGTCCTGGGGCTCGGCTCCTATCTCGCGAATGATAAAGTTGCGCAGTTCAGCCGGGCCATCATGGACGAATTTGATACGGACAATCTTTCCGCGTCGGCGCCGTTTCAGCAGGATCTCGAATTCCCGGATCAGGTCTTCGGCTTCTTCTTCGATCTCTATGTCGCTGTCGCGCACGACGCGAAAAAGGCAGTGCCCGTTGGTCTCATATCCTGGATACAGCAGGTCAAGGAAGAGTAAGAGCACATCCTCAAGGGCGATGTAGCGAATGACATTCGCCTTGGTTTCAGGCAATCGAACAAAGCGTGGTGAGAATGCCGGGAGCGGCACCAGCCCGGTAATCTGTTCACTGTCCCCGCGCGCCCGCAAATTCACGGCTACGGCAAATCCGAGGTTGGGCAAAAACGGAAAGGGATGGGCTGGATCAACCGCAAGCGGTGTCACGATCGGAAAAATGTGTAGCTCGAAATAGTTTTTAAGCCAGCTGCGATCCCCCTTGGTCAGGCCGGAAGGGCCCAGGACGAGAATGTCCTCATCGGTAAGCTCCTGGTGCAGCGCCTGCCAACGGTCTTGCTGGTGTTCCATGAGTTTGGCCGCTGCGTCTTCGATCCGCGCAACCTGCTCAGCGGGGGTTAGGCCGTCCTGGCTGGTCCGTGTAAGCCCCGCGCGCACTTGTTCACGAAGGCCCGCATAGCGCACCATGTAAAATTCATCGAGATTGCTCGCCGAGATCGACAGGAAGCGGAGCCGTTCAAGCAGGGGATGGTCCGGATTGGCCGTTTCCTCCAGCACGCGCTCATTGAATTGCAGCCACGACAGTTCACGGTTCAGGAAGCGTTCCGGCAAGTCTGTCAACGGGCGCTTCTTTTTTCGAGCCCGCCCGGTTGTTGCAGTCTCAGCCATCGCTGTCGTCCTCTGCGCCATACATCTCCGTGAGCACGGAACTGGCAAGCATAACCGTTAAGCCCTGGCCTGATCCAACCCGCCCAACAAGCCGTTTTGCACAGGACTCGATGTCTGCATAGGTGCGTTTCAGACGTGGTTGTAGATACCGCACTACATCCATTGGCGGTGCTGCAAAATGACGGCGCAGCAAAGAGTAGAGCCTGACCCCCACCATGTCCGCATCAGGCTTGTAGATTTCCGCCAGGGGCAGGGATGCCAACCGAGATGCAAGGTCCCGGCTTTCCACCGGCCAAGCCATGGGCGGTGTACTCCCGGTCAGAAGAAGCCGGCCACTGCGCTCCCCAGCCTGGTTGATCACACTCAGTAGTGCTTTCTCGGGTAGGCCGGTATCTGCTGGGTCAATGGCAAGGGCGACACGTGTCAGGTCAATCCGCTCGGTCCGGTCCATCAATGCTTCTGGTGTTTGGCAGAGCCCTGACTGCGCATTGGCCCAAACCTTGGCCATGGCCGTCTTGCCGGAGCGCGGGGGTCCGACCAGGCAGGCGACCGGGAAGGGCCAGGACGCAACGCTTCCCAAAAAATCCAAAGCAGATTGATTGGCCGCGCTAGCGTCCAGATCGGAAAAACGTACCGGCGGGCTGCGGAATTCAAAACTGGCCTGGACAGGCCCTTCACCGGTTTTCCCAGTCGTTCGGGTCACTGCACCGGCGAGAGGGCTGAGGTGAGTACCCAGCCTGAAGCGTCAGCGCGGCGTTGAACTGGATGCAGA
>JBCCTK010000009.1:0-37421 GCA_039198685.1 Pseudomonadota bacterium
ATGACACCGACAATCACGGCAATGGCCAGGTCGTATTGCACGGTGACCGCAGTCACCAGCAGGATAACGAAAGCGTCCGTGCGCGGGATTTTTCGGATGATGCGCAGGGAGTTCCATGCAAATGTGCCGATGACGACCATGAACATGACGCCGACCAGGGCGGCCAGGGGAATTTGTTCAATCAAGCTGGATCCGACCAGGATAAAGCCCAGCAGGAATAGGGCGGCGAGTGTGCCGGACACGCGGGTCCGCCCGCCTGACTTTACGTTGATCATGGATTGGCCGATCATGGCGCACCCGCCCATGCCGCCGAAGAAGCCCGTCACGACATTGGCTGTACCCTGGGCGACGCACTCCTTGGACGCCCCGCCGCGCTTGCCTGTCATCTCGCCGACCAGGTTCAGCGTCAGCAGGCTTTCGATCAGTCCGATGGCCGCCAGGATCAGCGCATAGGGAAAGATGATTTGCAGGGTTTCGAGATTGAGCGGTGCCAGCGGTGCCAGTGGTGTTGGGCCACCAAGCCACTCATAGGTGCCGTAAACCGGTTCGGCCGATACAGTGAACGGCAGGTGAAACGTTGGAAAGCCGCCTTGGATCGAAGCGAGGTCGCCCACCGTTGGAACATCCAGACCAAATCCGATAACGAGTGCGGCGACGACGGCAATGCCCGCCAGCGGCGCGGGGATCGCCTTGGTTACCTTGGGAAGTAAAATGATGATTGCCATTGTAAGTGCGGTCAGGCCAAGCATCAGGGCCATCGCGCCGCCGCTGAGCCACTCACCGTTCGGAAGCATGGAATGGCCATCTGGCGTAGCGGTTCCGGGTACTTGGAACTGGCCGAGCTGGGCCAGGAAAATGACGATCGCAAGACCGTTTACAAAGCCCAACATAACCGGATGGGGGACGAGCCTGATGAATTTTCCGAGGCGAAATGCGCCGGCAAGCAATTGCAATATTCCCATCAGGATGACCGTGGCAAAGAGATACTCGACGCCATGACCAGCAACGAGGGCCACCATCACAACGGCCAGCGCCCCTGTTGCGCCCGAGATCATGCCAGGCCGTCCACCCATGAGCGCTGTGATCAGGCCGACGATGAAAGCCGCATAAAGACCTACGAGAGGGTGCACACCGGCCACGAAAGCGAAGGCAACGGCTTCTGGAACGAGCGCGAGCGCAACGGTGAGGCCAGACAGGGCCTCAACACGCAGATCGCTCAAACTCATTTTAGACAAATCAGTAGATCGCCAGTCGGGCAGTGAGGCGCGTTCGACGAACGCAGCGAGGGTCGATTTCGTCGCCATGCAGGAGATTTCCGTAGAGATTTTCTGGATCAACCATGCGTGGAACATGCTTCTTTGTGCAATGCAACATGCTGGCGTGTGATAACTGCGATGCAATATGGAGGGCCCGTTTCCTTTTACCGCGGATTGCTCTACCCGGTGTCCATGGCCAGACATAAGCGAGAGATCGATCCACCAACTTTACTCCGCAAGCCGCTTCGCGCTGCGAAACCGCGGTCCTGGGACATTGCGAACATCATTGATGGCCGCGCTTTGCGGGTGAACCTGACAGCGTCTTTCCTGAATAATCTCCACGACCCTGCGTCGGCTCGCTCAAGGGCGCTTGATATTCTTCACCAGGCTTTGTTCCGTGGCCGCATGATTGCCCAAGAGCGCTTGCAACAAGGGGCTGATGGCCTTGACACAGCGCGGCTGTTGTCTGCTGTGCAAGACCAAGTCATCTCAGCCCTCTATGACTATACCACCCAGCATATTCACTCGGCCTCAAACCCGACCGTGGGCGAGCGCATCGCGATCGCAGCGACCGGTGGGTATGGTCGAAGTGTACTTGCACCCAGTTCCGATATCGACATTTTGACCATCCATGCCTGGAAAACCAGTCCCCATGCGGAGTCGGTCGCAGAATACATCCTCTACGCTCTTTGGGACATGGGTCTTAAAGTTGGTCATGCATTCCGGACCCCGGAAGAGTGTATTCGCCTGGCGACCTCGGATGTGACCATCAAAACCTCGCTTTTGGACATGCGCTTCATTTGCGGGGACGTGGATCTCTTTACCCAAGCGCGCGAGCTTTTTGACAACAAAGTGGTCAAGGGTAAGGACGCTAAGTTTATTGACGACAAGCTGGCAGAGCGCGATGCGCGCCATGCCAGACAAGGCAATACGCGCTACGTCGTCGAGCCGAATGTGAAAGAGAGCAAGGGCGGGTTGCGGGACCTGCAGACCCTCTACTGGATCGTCAAGCACATGCATGGTGGAACATCTCTTGAAGAAGTGATGGCCGCATCACCGTTCACGCAGCAGGATTTCCGGCGTTATATCCGATCAGCAGAGTTCTTCTGGACGGTACGTTGCCACCTCCACTACCTGACCGGGCGGGCTGAGGAGCGGCTGAGCTTCGATCTCCAGCCCGAAATCGCAGAGCGCATGGGCTATCGGGATCGCGGTCGGCAGCGTGCGGTTGAGCGTTTAATGAAGCGCTATTTCCTGGTGTCGAAAGATGTCGGTGGGCTCACACGGATTCTCGCAGCCAAACTGGAAGCAGACCAAAAGAAAAAGCCCGAAGGTCTGCGCCGGTTTTTTCCCCAGCCTGGCATTCAACCCATAGACGATACCCCTTTCGTCGTGGACTCGGGCCGCGTGTCTGTCTCCAATGAAAACGTCTTCGAAGACGATCCCGTGGCAATGGTGCGCCTCTTTACCGAAGCTGAGCGCCTTGGCCTTGATGTGCACCCCAATGCCCTTTGGGCTGCCAGCCACAATTTGAGGGCGATCCGTTCGGACGTGCGCAAGTCACCCAAGGGCAAGGAGGCGATCCTCGACGCGCTTTTGGCGGGCGATCAGCCTGCCTTGACCCTCAGGCGGATGAATGAAGCCGGTGTGCTCGGTAAGTTCGTGCCGGAATTCGGCGAGATCGTCGCCCAGACACAATTCAACATGTATCACCATTATACGGTCGATGAGCACACCTTGCTTGCCGTTCAGGCGATATCCGACTTCGAGCATGGCCGTTCGCAAGACCCTCCCCTGGTATCCCAAGTGTTTTCTAGCGTCACCCATAGGCGCGCGCTTTATCTGGCCATGCTGCTCCATGATACCGGAAAGGGGCAGGGCGACCAGCAAGTCGAAGGTGCCAAGACCTCCCGGCGCGCTGCTAAGCGTCTGGGGCTTGGGCCTGCCGAAGCCGATCTCGTATCCTGGCTGGTGGGCCATCATTTGGAAATGAGTGAAACGGCTCAAAAGCGCGACCTCTCAGACCCGCGAACGATTGCCACTTTTGCGGAACAGGTTGGAGATCTGGAGCGATTGCGCCTGCTCTACATTCTGACGGTCGCCGATATCAAAGCGGTGGGCCCAGGAGTCTGGAACGCTTGGAAGGGTCAATTGTTGGCGGATCTGTTTCACAACACGGCCGCTGCCCTACGCGGAGGACGCACAGATGCTAAGTCTGTTCAAGCGGTCCTTGAAGACCGCGCAGAAACACGGCGTCTGGAGTTGACCGAGCGGGTTGGCGCGCTTCCGACCGTGTTGGCCCAGATGGATGCGGCCTATTGGACAACCTATCACGGCGAGGATTTAGCCTGGCATGCTGCGTGTTTAGAATCTACAGGTCTTGTTCACATAAGAGAACGAAAGGGGCGGGGTGGCCTTGACGTGCTTGTAACCGGAAAGGACCGGATTGGACTGTTCGCAGATGTTGTGCGGGCCATCGTCGGTCGGGGTGCAAACATTGTCTCGTCTCAAGTTTCGACCGGTCCCGACGGACACATCATCGATACATTCGTTCTTCAAACCGGCGATGGCGAAACCTTTGCCGAGGGCGATTCCCGGCGATTAGACGCATTGAAGACCGATATAGAAGCTGCACTTGGCGGCACATTAGCAAGGGTGCCGATCAAGACGCGGCGCCATGCCCGCGAGGCCGCGTTTATTGTCGAGCCAGTGGTGCAATTGCATGAAGATCTTTCCGCTGATGCCACTGTCATCGATGTGACGGCCCGTGATTGGCCGAGGCTTCTGCTTGATGTGGCGGAGACCTTGGCCGATGCGGGTCTGTCCATCCGGTCTGCCCATGTGGGTAGCTATGGCGAGCGGGTCTTCGATGCTTTTTATGTCGTGAGAGACACCGGTGAAAAGCGCCTGCCAGATGACCTGAAAAAGTCACTGAAACGCGATCTCCTCGCCGTCCTTGGTCGCGACGAGCCAGCCTTGCCGGCCACACCAGCCCATGCATTGAAACGCGCAAGCGCTGCTGACAGCTTTTAGGAACGAGACCGGGATAGCCATGCCATGAGCCTTGTGCGCAACACCCTGGTGCAGGCATCGTTGACCCTGGTCTCAAGGGTGTTGGGCTTGCTGCGAGAGGCAATTATCGCTGCGAAAATCGGAGCAGGGCCCGTCGGTGACGCTTTTTTCGCCGCACTGATGTTTCCCAATCTTTTCCGGCGCTTTTTCGCGGAAGGGGCCTTTGCCCAGGCCTTCGTACCCTCCTATGCGCGCACGCTCGAATCAGAGGGGCCGGAGGCCGCTGAGAGACTGGCCCAGGACGCCATGCGTGTCTTGTTTGCCTTCACAGCGGGTATTGTAATCATGGCCCAGTTCGCCATGCCCTGGATTATCCGGGGGCTCATGGGCGCGTATCATGACCAGCCTGACATCCTGGTGCTGGGTATTGTGCTCACACAGATCACAATGCCCTATCTCGCCTTTATGGCACTTTGCGCACTTTTTGCCGGTGTGCTGAATTCCGTGGGGCGGTTTGCGCTTTCAGCTGCGGCACCGACCGTGCTCAACATCTGTACTATAACGGCCGCACTTTCGGCGGACGACCCAGAGCAGACGGCACTGTTTGCAGCTATCGCGGTGACGTTTGCCGGTGTTCTGCAAGCAACTCTTTTATGGTGGGGCGTGCGCCGGCAGAAAGTCAGTCTCTCCATTATTGGTTTGCCCCGCATTACGCCAAACGTGAAGCGGGTTATGGGGCTTGCAATACCAGGGGCGATTGCCGCTTCGGGAATGCAGATCAATGTCCTGGTCAGCCAAGTGCTGGCTGGACTGGAAGTCGGGGCTCGGTCCTATCTGCAGTACGCCGATCGGCTTTACCAACTGCCACTGGGGCTTGTGGGGGTAGCCGTTGGTGTCGCGATTCTTCCGCGCCTGGCCCGGGCTGCGCGCGCAGAGGATAGGGCGGGGGCCAATACGATGATGGATGACGGCGTCGGCCTTGCCATGGCTTTAACCCTGCCTGCCGCCGTCGCCCTGGCCATTGCCCCTGTGGCCCTGATTGATGGATTGTTCGGGCGCGGTGCGTTTACAGCTGAAGATGCTGTCCTGTCGGCGAGCGCCCTTATTCACTTCGCTTGGGGCGTTCCGGCATTCGTTCTGATCAAGGTCCTCGCACCCGGTTTTTTTGCGCGCGAAGACACCAAGACCCCCATGCGTTTCGCTTTGCTGTCTGTAATTATCAATACGCTGCTGGGTGCAGGGCTATTTTACGGGTTCCGTTTAACGGGCGCGCCGGGATTTCCTGGGCTCGCCATTGCCACCAGCACCGCAGCTTGGGTGAATGCCGCCATGCTCCTTGCCACGCTGAGAGCGCGTGGATGGTACCGGCCGGGCCCGCGGCTTGTGTCGCGGATGGTTCGGTGTCTGTTGGCCAGCGCAGCGATGGGGGCCGGGCTCTTCTGGGTCGTCGTGAACGAAGGCGAGATGCGCGAAATTGTGCCAGGTGGCGCGATCTTCGATGTGCTGGCATTGATTGCTGCGGGCGGCGTTGCCTACGCCATAGCCGCTGTACTCTTTGGCGCATTACGGCTGAGTGACATGAAAGCACTGGCCGGACGACGCGCTGTGGAGTAAGCGCCTCTTCCATGACTGAGACTTCTGACTATTCCGGCCCCGTGCGGGTTTTTTCTGGCGTTCAGCCAACAGGGAATTTGCACCTGGGAAACTATCTGGGTGCGTTGGTAAAGTTTGTCGCTCTGCAAGAGACCCATGATTGCGTTTTCTGCATTGTCGACCTGCATGCGATCACAGTGCCACAGGACCCTACGGTGCTGGCCCGGAAGACCCGTGAGATCGCAGCGGCGTTCTATGCAAGCGGCGTCGACCCAACTAAAGCAATTGTCTATGCCCAGTCGGCCGTGCCGGCCCATGTGGAACTTGCCTGGTATTTCAATTGCGTGGCCCGCATGGGATGGCTGGAGCGCATGACCCAGTTCAAGGACAAAGCGGGCAAGGACGCTGAACGCGCCTCTGTGGGACTGTTCGACTATCCCGTGCTCCAAGCCGCCGATATCCTGGCCTACAAAGCGACTCATGTGCCCGTCGGCGAGGACCAGAAGCAACATTTGGAATTGACGCGCGACATCGCCGACCGGTTCAATCGCGACTATGATACGCCGGGATTTTTCCCCCTGCCTGAACCCATGATAGAGGGACCCGGTGCCAAGGTTATGAGCTTGAAAGACGGCACGAAGAAGATGTCTAAGTCCGACCCGGCCGACACCTCGCGAATCAATCTGATCGACGATACCGATACGATTGCCAAGAAGATCAAAAAGGCGAAGACCGACACTCTGGGCGACATGCCTGTCGATGTGGACGGGTTCAAAGGGCGCCCAGAGGTGGAGAATCTCGTGGGTATATATACGGCCTTGTCGGGAGACAGCTTTGAGCAGGTCCTGGCTGAATATGGCGGGCAAGGCTTTGGAAAATTTAAGCCCGCCTTGGCGGATCTGGCTTGCGAAAAGCTCGCCCCGGTCACCGCAGAGATGCGGCGGCTTTTGGAAGATCCGGGCGAAATCGATACACAACTCAGCAGAGGTGCAGAATCGGCCCGCGACATCGCAACGCCTATCCTTCAGGAAGTCCGTGAGGTTATCGGCTTTTGGAAACCGACGACCTAGAGTCGTGCGTCACACTGGAGTTTCGAATGCGCGCTTTTCTCGCCATGACTGGAGTCGTATTGCTCGCTGCCTGCGGGGGGGGCGACGGGACGGAAGCGCCCGCATCCACAGGTGTTGAAGTGCCAGCTCCCGCTGGTTTTGAGGTCATTGTAACGGACGCCTTTGTCATGGTGCCGCTGGAAGGGCGCAATATAACCATGGGCGGCGCCACGCTTGAGGTCTCCGGTCAGTCGGCGCGGCTGATCGCGGCCGATGGCGATTTCGCTGAAGCGATTGAACTCCACACAATGGCGATGGAAGGCGACACAATGCGCATGCGCAAGGTTGAGGCCATCGATCTGATCGCCGATCAGCCTTTTTCCCTCGAGCGCGGCGCAGACCATTTCATGGTGTTTGGCGTATCTGAGCTTGAAGCCGGGCGTGCCTATCCGATTCGCCTGACGTTTGAATTGGAAGACGGGACCCAAGCGGAGTCTGAAATTTTTGCAACGGCCAGGTCTTTGGGCGATTAGTCCGCTTTATGCGAGATTATTTCAGCGTTTTCATGCCTTGCAGCTTGCGATTGTTCGGTGGATTCGGCAAACTATTACCTCAACGTAAATCGGGGTTAACACCATGTTGCCAGTCCCTGTGGAAACAGAAAATGGGTATCACAGGGAAGGCCCTGTGGTGACCGTTCTGGGCGTTGATAAAAATCTCGATATTTCAGCGGCTCAACCCAGCCCGTATATGGTGAAAAGCCAAAAGGTCTGGCGTCTTGCAAAAGGGGCGTTGAAGGCAGGACTTTTGGTGCTCGCTGTCGGAACGTATCCAGCGTTGATGTGGTCGGCGCACGACATCAATGACGCGCCTTTGGAAGCCGTGTCTTCGGAAACGTGGGCGTCGCCCTCCATGGGCGTGGCCATTACGCTTGTTGCGCGAGAAGTCGAAGGCCCTGGCTGGACGGCTGACAAGCCGTCAGTCGCGCCCGCGCGCCGGTTGACAGCCCAGCCAGCCTGGCAAGATGGCCTCACGAATGCCCTGGCTGACTATATTCAATTGGCTGCCGGTACGGTCACACGATCCAGCGAAATCGATGCCGATCTCGCTGCAGCCAGCCGTTTACTTCGGTCGAAGTCCGATACGGAAATGACCCCTCGGCTGATCGCTGCGGCTGAGGCGCTTGCGCGGTTTAATGGCCGTGTCCATGCTGGCATTACAAACGACCTTGATGCCGATCAGGACCTGGCACAATCGCTTCGTCTTTTTGCAGGCTGGGCCAAACACTCATCGACCGATCTTGGTGAGCGTGTTGGGCATAAGGCTGGTTGGCCAGCGAGTCGCTCCGATGTTCATGCCTTCTATACCGCCCGGGCGAGGGCCCACGTTGCGTCGGGCATGTTGCAAGCCGCTGTCCATGCCCACCCGGAACTGATGCAGCGTGCAAGCATGCGGGCCCAGTTGCGAGAAACGCAAGATATGTGGACCCGGGTGGCGCGCCAGGATCCATTGCTTGTCTCGAACCAGGATGGTGATGGGGCCGTGTTACCAAATCACCTGGCCGCCATGGCATGGCACCTGGAACAGGCTGAAGCGGCTTCGATCCAGCTTGCTGACATGGTATCGAGTTCCCAGCCGAGCCTGACCGTAGCCGATACCGATGTGGTGCTGACAAGTTCTCCCTAAGCGCCCGCTTAAATGGTGAGCCGTCTATCGTTAGAGCGTCGACTTGAAAGCAGAGGTTGCGCAGGCCACCTTTATTTCTGGTGATATATCGAGAAAGCCTGAACATGTTCATTCAGACCGAACAGACTCCAAACCCCGACACGCTGAAATTCATACCCGGTCCCGAGGTGGCAGGGCCGCAGGGGCCGTTTGACTTCCCAAATGTAGAGGCGGCGGCCCCAAGCTTGCTTGCACGATCGCTGTTTCAGGTCGACGGCGTAGAACGCGTCTTTTTGGGCAGTGATTTTCTATCGGTCACAAAGTCCGAAGCATTGGATTGGACCCAGCTAAAACCCCTTATTCTCGCAACAGTCATGGACCATTTCGTGGCGGGTCTCCCTGTGATCGAAAGCGGGGTGTCGTCGCCGACGCCGACAGGCAGCGACGTTACCTATGAAGGCGAAGCGGCTGAAATCGTGGCTGAAATTCAAGAACTCATAGACACGCGCGTGCGCCCCGCGGTGGCACAGGATGGTGGTGACATCGTCTTCGATCGGTTTGAGCAAGATACCGGAATTGTACACCTGCACATGCGCGGGGCTTGTGCGGGATGCCCCTCGTCCACCTACACGCTGAAGCAGGGCATCGAAAACATGCTGAAAGCCTATGTCCCAGAGGTGACCGCGGTCGAGGCTGTGCTATAGCCCGCTATGCTTGCCGGTTGTGCTGGCCGGTCCACATCCACACCTAAACCTATCCCTGAAGAGAGGACGCCCCTATGGCTACACCTGTCAGTGACCGCGCGTTTGATGTGCTGTTTCGCAAGGCGCGCAGTTACAATGCCTGGGAAGACAGAGACGTTCCCGAGACCATGGTTCGTGCCATCTATGATTTGCATAAATGGGGCCCGACCAGCGCGAATTGTTCGCCAGCGCGGTACGTTTTTGTCCGTTCCGAGGAGGCAAAGGCGAGGCTGCTTCCCTATTTGATCGGTCCCAATAAGGAAAAGTCCCAAACCGCACCATGGGTGGTCATTATCGCCCATGACATGGAATTTCAGGAAAAGATCCCGGACCTTTTCCCGCATAATCCCGGCGCCAAGGATTGGTTCGCCAATCCTAAGGCGCGTCATGATACTGCCTTTCGAAACGGGACGCTCCAAAGCGCTTACTTTCTCATGGCCGCCCGTGCGCTTGGATTCGATACTGGACCCATGTCCGGTTTTGATAATGATGGTGTCGACAAGGAGTTCTTTATCGGCAAGGGCGGTGAGCGCGAGCATTGGCGGTCTAACTGGATCTGTAATCTCGGGTATGGCACAAATGAGGATCTATTTGACCGTTCGCCGCGTCTCGACTTTGAGTCAGCTTGCGAGATCCTTTAGGCAGGGCGTGACTTGGCAAAAGCCGTCTCTAATCCGTCGGCAGCGATCACATTGGCCATTCACACGGCGCAAGCCGCGTGTGATGTCGCGATCATCTCAGACGGATGCCAGCTGTCGTCGTTTCGCGAAGACCTTCAATCCGGGCAGGATACACGCCTTCCGGGACTGACCGAAATAGTATGCCTGGACGCTGGATTGTCAATCAATGACGTGTCCCGCATAGGTGTTTGCATTGGGCCGGGCAGCTTTACGGGCGTGCGCATAGGTGTAGCCTATGCAAGAGGGTTGGCCCTTGTGTTGGGAGTCCCCTGTGTTGGTGTGACTTCGCTGCAAGCGAGCCTTCATCCAGATAGGCTCTCCAGCCCAATTCGTGTCGCCCTGCAAGCGAAGAAGCGCCCGCCGGACCAGACCTTTTGGACGCAGTTGTTGGACGTAAACGGACGTTCTGGAACACCAGAGGAGTGGCCGATCGGAGCGCTGAAAAAGAGCGAAACCGGCATTTTGACCGATGCTTTGGACTTGCTGCCAGACGCAATGGGTATTGCTGAGCCCGGCGCAATGAATGTTGCCGCTTGGGCGGCTGTTTTAGAGCCTTCGGCGGCGCCTCCCAGCCCGGCCTATGTTCGCGCACCCGATGCAGCCCTCCCGGCTGGTAAACTGAATTGACCGAAGGGTTCACAATACTGCGCCCTGCCGATGCGAATCGGATGTTCGCCATGCAGGCAGAGCCCCAAGAGAGCGCAGACGCTTTGGAAGCGAACCTGAAAGCAGACCATCGGCTTGCAATCGGTTCGGAAGCAAGCGGCGGCGAATTGATCGCTTTCCTGATTGCATTGCTAACTCCCGACCTCGCCGACATCGAGTTTGTCTTTGTGGCTCCGGGACGCCGACGCGAAGGCCTGGCATCGCGGCTGATCAAGGTTCTGGCCAAGCAGGCGGGCCAGCGCGGGATTGGCCGGATTGGATTGGAGGTGTCTGAGGGGAATCAGCAGGCCAGGGCATTATACCGAAAACTGGGCTTCCAAACCGACCACTGTAGGCTGAATTACTATCGGGATGGCTCGGCTGCCTATCTTATGTCGCGTAACACGTCCGGTTTCGCTGGACTCGGGCATTGAGTCGCACCATGTACATACCATGAGCCGGATTGAGAAAATTTGTATCGAGAATGGGCTGCGCATGACGCAGCCGCGCCGCATCATTGCGAAAGTTCTATCCGACAGTAAGGACCATCCCGATGCGGAAGAGCTGCACAGGCGGGCGAATGCCCTCGACAATTCCATTTCGCTGGCGACGGTTTATCGGACGGTGAAACTCTTTGAAGATTACGATATCATCACGCGACACGATTTCAGAGACGGGCGCTCACGGTTCGAAGAGTTACCCTCAGATCACCATGACCATCTGATTGATGTGAAGTCTGGCGAGGTTCTTGAATTTCATAATGAGGAAATCGAGCGCCTCCAGGAAGAGATCGCGACCAGGTTGGGCTACAAACTCGTGGATCATCGATTGGAGCTTTATGGCGTTCCAATCAATGACGACAAAAGCTGATGGCTGACTCACAGCCCTATCGCTGACACGATTGCGCGGATACTGTGTCTCCAGACGATAGGGAGAGACACTTGTTCAAGACAGCCACAGCCCTCGCAGCCTTTGTCATCGCCGGGACGCCAGCTTTTGCCGATGAAGTCTGGTCCAGCGAGATCGGTGACATCATCTACGAGTCCGATCTCTATAATGGGCAAGCAGTATTGTCCTACCCACTCCCCGATGATGGAGAAGAGGGTGTTAGGGGTCTTGCTTTCGTCGATGATCTTGCTTTGAATTATGATAATCGCAGTGTCCATGGCGGGATCTGGATCGAACCGGAAACCGGTGATCAAGGTTGTGCGACCGCGGTCCTCGACCCAACGACAAACCAACCATCAACCAATTGGGGCCGTATCGAACTCATTTTCCTCACCAATGCGTTTCCGAGTGGTTTCGTCGTGAAGCGGGGTTCCTGCTTCGAGGAGCCTTCGAATGTGTTGGTCGCAAAGCCCATTGTTGGCGGCGAGTAGGGCGGTCTAAGCCGGAAAGAAACGGAAGCGGCGGGGGCTCTGGAACAGGTCTATCCAGTCGCTTTCTTCCGTGCCGCGCCCAATATTGTGGATGAGCAATGGGCGCCGTGTGCGTTCGCTGCGCTTGTCTGAGACCACGCCAATATGGGGCAGGTTCTTGCCGGGCAGGCGCCCGGTATAGAGGTCACCGGGCTGCCAGTCCCCTGCCGGGTGCTCGGTTCCGAGCCGGGCCAGGAATGTTTCAAGATTGGGCACGCGGCGATGATCTATGTTCCGGTCCGGCCGCGACAGACCCCAATGGGAAGGAAACGCACTGAAATCCGATGCCATGTCCTCATGCACAGCTTTTTGAAAGTCAAAGTCGAAGGCTGCGCGATACGCGCGGATGACCACGTCAGTGCACACGCCGCGGTCGGAAGCGACGTCTCCGCCTGGATAATCCAAAGACACATAAGCCGGGTCATAGTGCCGGGTTCGACCGATCCGCGCGCGGGCCGATGCAATCAATTTGTCTGCGGGGGTAAAACCCGTGCCCGCCGAATAAAGGCTTGGCGCCAGGGGGAGGACCAGAAGGCCAGATAGGGCTGCGCGGCGCTGCATGTTCTGAGTGTTCCTTGCCAATGCGCCCAAACATTGACGACATTTCGGCGACCATCGAGATGACCATCGGCGGGTTCGTGGCCACCGCAAGCCCGCCAAACGGTGCAAATTGACCGGAAAGGGCCCTAGAAGCCCTTCATCTCCAACACTTCGCTCAGATCCGCGCGTTCGGTATACAGCGCGTTCACCGGGTGGCCGTCGTCGGGGATGCCCACGGCCATGCCGCAATAGATCATTTCGGTCTCCGCCAATTCAAAATGCGCCTTGAGGCTGGGTCGTAGGATACCCCAGCATTCCTGCATGCATGTGCCCCATCCGCGCTCGGTGGCCAGCAGGGCGAGCGTTTGCAGATACATGCCCATATGCGCCCATTGGCCATGGCCCATGCGCTCGTCGATGACAAAATACAGAGCCAAAGGCGCACCGAAAAACCGGAAATTGTTAGCAAACCAGGCCAGGCGAGCGGCCTTGTCTTCCCGTGGAATGCCAAGCATCTCATACATCATTTCGCCCACGCGCTTGCGCCTGGCATTGTATGGGTCCCAAAGCCCTTCCGGGTAGACCGGCCTGTCAGTGGGCTCTCCCTTTGGACTCGACAACAGTTTGGCTTGGGCGAGTGCCGTCACCGCATCCTTTGCGTCTCCTGTTATGGCGATTGTTCGCCACGGCTGAACATTGCCTCCCGATGGCGCGCGCTGTGCAGCCTCCAGCCAGTCACGCGCGTCGGATTCGGTGAGTGCGATATCCTTGAATGCGCGTGTTGAAACCCGTGTTCGAACCGCGTCTGTGACGTTCATTCTTAGGTTCTCCTAGTCTTGGCGTTCGAAAACCGTCCGACCTCCTACAAAGGTGCGCATGACTCGGCCTTGCAGCAGGCGACCATCGAAAGGGGAATTGGTCGAGCGGGTGTTGAGGTCTTCGCGCAGACACTTCCAGGGGCGGTCTGGGTCGAAGAGAATCAGATCTGCTGGCGCGTCGGTCGCAATCCGTCCACCTTGTAGACCAATCAGGTCTGCCGGCCCGCAGGTGAGAACGCGCAACGCCGTCAGTAGATCAAGCGGGCCATCGTGGACGAGGCTCAGAACGGCCGCCAGGGTGGTCTCCAATCCAGCCGCGCCGAAGCTTGCTTCAGCAAAGGGGAGGCGCTTTTGTTCCGGTGGCTGGGGATCATGGGCTGAGACGACGGCATCGATGTCGCCCGCCGCGAGCGCTTTGATCAAGCCTTGGCGGTCATCCTCGGAGCGAAAAGGCGGGTTCACTTTGCAGTAGGTCAGGTAATCCCCGATATCCAATTCATTGAAGAAAAGGTGATGGGCGGCAACGGTGCTGGCGACTTGTACGCCCCGCGCCTTGGCCTCGCTGAGAAAGCCCAGGGTCCGCGGGGTAGACACCTGGTCCATCAGGAGCCTGCACCCTGTCGCTTCTGCCAACATCAAATCACGCGCCGCGCCGATCCACTCTGCTTCGCGCGCCATGCCTTTCAGGCCGATCCTGGCCGCAAAAGGACCTGCATTCATGACACCGGACCCGCGCAGAGATGCTGAGTCAGGCCGCGAGGCGATGATGGCGCCGTGGCTTTCGGCATATGCCATGGCTCGGCGCTGGATCGCTGGGTCTTCGATGGGATGGTCGCCATTTGTAAAGAAGACGGCGCCAGCTTCTTTCATCAGGCCAATTTCGGCCATGGACTGGCCTTCCAACCCGGTTGTTAGGGCGCCGGCTGCCTGGATGCGAGCCTCTATGCCTGGCGTGTTGCGCGTCATGAATTGTACAAGCGCCACATCGTCAATTACGGGCCTTGTGTCGGGCATGACAACGAATTGGGTGACGCCGCCGGACAGGGCCGCGCGAGAGGCGGTCTCGAGGGTTTCGCGGTGTTCTTCGCCCGGCTCCCCGGTCTTAACGCGCAAGTCTATCAATCCCGGTGCCAAGCAAAGCCCGCCTGCATCGATTACCTGACCGCTGGACCCTGGCGCGGACTGAATCCCCGCACCCCAGGCTGCGACTTTTCCATCCTCGATGATCGCCCCGCCCATCACGTCGGTGTTCGACGCCGGATCGAGAACCCGGGCGTTGATGATGGCCGTGATCATGGTGGTGTGCCTCCAGCAAGCATATCCAGCACAGCCATGCGGACCGCAACGCCCATCTCCACTTGTTCCGTAATCACAGACCGAGGCCCATCGGCGATCGCGCTTTCAATCTCAATCCCGCGATTCATGGGGCCGGGATGCATCACCAAAGCATCCGGTGCCGCCAATGCGAGTCGAGCCTTGGTTAGTCCGAAAAACCGAAAATACTCCCGCCGCGAGGGCAGGAACGCGCCGTCCATTCTCTCCAATTGAAGCCGTAGCATCATAACCACGTCTGCGCCCTCAAGCGCTTCGGCCACATCGGTAAAAACGCCTTCTGCGCCCCAGTCGCTTGCATCGCTGGGCGTGAGCGTGCGCGGCCCTGCCAAGCGAATACGAGCCCCGAGCTGATGTAAGGCATACGTCGTTGAGCGCGCGACGCGCGAGTGCATAATGTCCCCACAAATCGCGACTTTCAGCCCTTCAATTTTCCCCCTTTCGCGCCGGATCGTCAGCGTATCGAGCAGGCCCTGGGTCGGGTGTTCATGCATGCCATCGCCGGCATTGATCACCGCGCAATCGACCTTGCGGCTCAGCAGTTTGACGCCGCCTGATGCCGAATGGCGAATGACGATTACGTCGGGCTTCATGGCGTTCAATGTCATCGCCGTATCAATCAGGGTTTCGCCCTTTTTAACACTGGATGCTGCGACCGGCATGTTCACGACATCCGCTCCCAGCCGCTTTGCTGCGATTTCGAAGCTGGACATGGTCCGTGTCGAGTTTTCGAAGAACAAGTTGATGACGGTCTTGTTTTTGAGCACGGCGTCGCCGCGCAGGCCCGAACGCGCCCGCTCGGCATACTGGTCTGCGCGATCTAGAATCGATGTGAGTTGGAGCGGATCAAGCCCCATCAGGCCCAAGAGATGCGGCCCCTTGAATGCGTACTCAGCGTCTATGCGCGCCATGTCAGCCTTTCGAGTTCGCCGGGGTGTAGGGGAGGTTTTCGCTTGGGGCAAGAGCGCGGCCCGGTTCGCGATCTTATCTGGGCGGTGGGCTTGAACATTGGATTCAGAGCGGGTGTTGCCCTGTGTTCGCCAGCCGGTCGATGGCCGCTTGCAGGATGACGGCGGCAGCCGATGCGTCGATCAGTTCAGCGCGGCGCGCGCGTGAAAGATCGGCCTCCAGCATGGCACGTTCCGCCTGGGCAGAGGACAAACGTTCGTCAAAGAGCGCAATCGGAACGTCTCTTGCCTTGAGGATGTTGTGTGCCAGGGCACGCGTTGATTGGGCGCGGGGGCCTTCGCTGCCATCCATGTTCAAAGGCAGGCCGATCACGAGGCCAACGGCACAGCGCGCATCGTATAGTGACAGCATTCTTTCAAGCACTGGCGCCAGTTTCCGCCCCTTGGACACAGTCTCAACCGGGCTGGCAATCAGCCGTCCCCGGTCACACGCGGCCAACCCGATTGTCTTGCTGCCAGGGTCAAGGCCCAGCAAGACGCCGTTTGCGGGCAGTTCTGAAAGGTCAACAAGCGCCATGGCTGATCTATCTGATGGTGGGACGACCCTTGCAAGGCTTTGCTGGTGGGGCTAGCCAGTCGTCTGCAATGAAGGAGCCTGCCCATGAGCGTCAGCAAGGACGATGTGAAAAAGGTCGCGCGACTGAGCCGCATCGCGGTTGATGATACGCGATTGGAAAGCTTGGCGGGCGAATTGAACGGAATCCTGGACTGGATCGAACAACTCAATGAGGTCGATGTTGACGGCGTTGCGCCCATGACCACCATTGTCGAGACCCAGTTGCCCCAACGCAAAGACATTGTTGTGGATGGCAATAAGCCTGATCAAGTCCTGGCCAACGCCCCGCGCTCGGAAGATGGATTTTTTGTTGTGCCTAAAGCGGTTGAATAACGCGCGGCCCGGTGTCGCGCAGAATCCTTGCCTCTCGCCCCCATGTCTAGGCGATGGCGCGGCTTGCAATCTTATACAACAGCGTATGCCCGGTCTGCCGGGAAGGTATTTGCTATTTCGAGCGCCGCGTTCCAACGCGCCGAGGGCGGATCGATTTCATCGATGTTTCTGCTAATCCCCAGGCCTTTGCTGATATAGGCGTGTCCTTGGATGATGTGCGCCGAAAGCTGCATGCGCGGTTGCCTGAGGGCCAGATCGTGCGCGGCTGGCCTGCAGTCAACGCACTTTGGCGCGAGACACCGGGATATGAATGGTTGGCGAAACTGGGCAATGCCCCGGGCCTTAGAACCCTCTCTGGCGCAACCTATGCCAGCCTGGCGCAGCTCCTCTGGTGGTGGAACCGCGCGTCTGGTCGCTGGTGACGTCCAGTCAGGCTTCAGTGCCGTCGGGTGCGGTGTCTTCTTCGGTGGCGACATCATCGTCGACAGTCTTTGTAACGCCCTCTTCGCCCAATTTGTCCTTGTCCCACTCATAGATTGTTTTGATCGTACACTGATTGTTGAAGCGCGTATCGGAGCGCGTGGGGAAAGCTGTATCGAATGCGAGCAGACGGTCGCCGCGCGTGAGGCAGGATCCTGTCGTGCGTGTAAAAGCTAGAGACTGCGCAAAATCAAGGTCTTGGCAGCCGCCAAACACTTCAACGAGATAATAGTCATTGATTCCCTCCTCCACGATTACCGTTGTGCGAGTTGTGGCGCCGAAGCCGTCTATGTTTCGGGTAAAGCAGATGCGGTCCGTCTCTTCACCAAGCGCCGGACTGGCGAGATAGTCTGCTGCATCGAGGCGCGGCCCGGAACTGGTGCATCCGGCAAGAAAAAAGGCTGTTGCAGTGATGGCGGAAAGCGCTCTCAGCATGGCAAAACTCCTGGGTATCTGAACATCACACTAGGCAAAAATAACAAGAACGGGCGTCACGGCTTATCACAATTACGCGCGCAAGGACTTGCAGGAGGCACTGCACTCAGACTACCACCCTTGATCTGAGTTTTCCCAGCCTGAAACGGAATATGGACGATCCATGAGCGATCTCACGCAACTGACTCTTTGCGATGCCCTCGAAGGGCTGGCCAAGAAGACGTTTTCATCGGTTGAACTGACCCAGGCTTTCATCGATGCCATTGATGCGGCGAATGCATCGCTCAATGCCTATGTGATGACGACGCCAGATAAGGCCCTCGATGCCGCCCATGCATCCGACAAACGCCGGAAAAGCGGCGATGTTGGCGCCCTGGAGGGCGCGCCACTGGGGATAAAAGACCTGTATTGTACAAAAGGCGTTCGCACGACGGCGAGTTCATCGATTCTTGGAGCGTTTACCCCGACCTATGAATCAACGGTCACACAGAACCTCTGGGACGCTGGCGCCGTTATGCTCGGCAAACTGAACATGGACGAGTTTGCCATGGGCAGCTCGAACGAGACATCGCGGTTTGGTCCCTGCGTGAACCCCTGGAAGGTTGAGGGAGACAATCGCTTCCTTACCCCTGGGGGCTCGTCCGGTGGATCTGCGAGCGCCGTTGCAGCCGATCTTTGTCTTGGCGCAACCGCTTCAGATACGGGCGGCTCCATCCGCCAGCCCGCGGCGTTCACGGGGACAGTCGGAATCAAGCCCACCTATGGCCGCGCATCGCGCTATGGAATGGTCGCGTTTGCCAGTTCTCTGGACCAAGCCGGACCGATCGCGAAAACGGTCGAGGATGCTGCGCTATTGCTGGAAGTGATGTGCAGCCATGACCCCAAGGACTCCACATCATTGAATGTGCCGACACCCGCCTGGCGCGGGTCTTTGGACGAAGGCGTAAAGGGCCTGAAGATCGGTATTCCAAAAGAATACCGCATGGACGGCATGTCCGACGAGATTGAAGACCTTTGGCAACAAGGCATCGCTTGGCTCAAGGATGCGGGCGCAGAGATTGTGGATGTCTCCTTGCCACACACGAAATATGCCTTGCCAGCCTACTACATTGTTGCTCCGGCTGAGGCGTCATCCAACCTCGCGCGCTATGATGGTATGCGCTATGGCGCGCGGGTGGCGGGCAATGACCTGACCACCACTTATGAGCAAACCCGCGCAGAGGGCTTTGGTGCTGAAGTCCAGCGGCGCCTCATGATTGGAACCTATGTGCTCAGCTCTGGCTACTATGACGCGTATTACCTGCGCGCTCAAAAGGTTCGTGCGCGGATCCTTGAGGACTTCACTGCGGCCTTCCAGGGCGTCGATGCGCTCTTGACGCCAACTTGTCCCAGCGCCGCGTTTGCCTTTGGCGAGAAGAACAATAACCCCGTTGATATGTATCTGAATGATATTTTCACTGTCACGGCCAATTTGGCTGGATTGCCGGGAATATCTGTTCCTGCGGCGGTAAACTCGGCTGGCTTGCCCCTGGGCCTCCAGGTTATCGGCAAGGCGCTTGACGAAGAGACATGTTTCCGTGTTGGCAGAGCTTTGGAACATGCAGCGGGTTTCACAGCGCGGCCCGATCACTGGTGGTGATGTCTGGTTTTGCCGAAGGCGCTGCCTAAGTTGAGACTATGATCAAATTCATCGCACTCCTCATCACCACGACCGCCATTGCCGGCGCGCTGGTCTATAGTGTTGCCTTCAGCCAGGGGCTGGACCTTCTCAATCCGCAGTTCCGAATGATTGGCCTTCTGGGATTGGTGACCACGCTTTATGCGGGCATTCGAATTTCCCTGTTTTTGAACAAGGTTGTGTTCGCCGAAAAGGATACTGACGGCCAGTCTTCGGTCAAGAAGCGCTCAGCGTTTGAACGGTGGGGGCGCAGCTCATCCCTGGATGCGCGAATGGATGCCCGCCGCGCGCGGGTGGAGGCTGCGCGTGCGAAACAGCAAAGCGATATAGACGACGCGGAGTGATGCGCGACAAAGCGTTGGGTGCCGCGAGCGGGCCTTTTGGTTTAGCCGGTGGATCAAATTCGATGGTTTGCATGCGCGTTGCTTTCACTTGCCTGTGGCAGTCTCCGGCTGATGAAACAGTTCGCTCTTTTTACATTTTTTATGGCCTTGTTCGCAGGTGGTGCCTGGGGCCACAGCATCCTATTTCCACCGCCACCGGCAGACTATGAGATTGTGTATTTCGGCTCCACCACATGTGGCGCCTGCCACCATTGGAAGCGTAATGACCTTGTCTCCTGGCGCCAGGATCCGGCCTCCAGATCGGCCACGCTACACCTGGCAGACCTGCCCGGCGGTCGCGGCGCTTGGACTGGGGGCTACGGCCAACACCACGCGACTTTCATGGACGCGTTTGGCAAACGCCGGTCGATCTCCTGGCCTAGTTTCGTGCTGCTCAACCATGGCGAGGTGGTTGACGTGCGCACCGGCGCACGGGGTTTTCGCAGTATCACAAACAAGGTTCGCAGAGAGCATGAGCGCGCTGCGCGCCGAGCCGCCCAAGAGGCCGCTGTTTAGGCGACGCCTTGAAAGTCGTTCTTGAGAGCTTGGCGCCCACCAGGCCGCCCATGGCACCCATTTGCAGCACCATGGCCAGGTAGATGAGGGGCGGAATGCCCATCTCCCTGTGACCGATCAGGAACAGGACGCGTGCGAGCCCAAACGCTCCCACGGCCACGCCGCTACCGAAACCACCAATCACGTGTTTCACATTACTGCGGACCAGCCGTTTCTCTTCCGGTATCGCAGCATCAAGCATCATCTTGATGGACACGGCATCTTTTCCAAAGTCCACTATACACGGAAATAAAGCAGAGTGCTGCGCTGAAAAGTAAAGTTTGGGTATGCCAACGGGTGATAAGCTAGCTGGCGGCGTGGTGCAGGACCTTGGCATGTTTATGTTCTGCGGGAACGCAAAGTGCGTCAAAGAAGGGTTTGTAGCCCGTCAGGGACGGCAAGTGTTTCACACGGAACACATCATGGTCGGCATTTCGGTCGCCTGAATTCACGAAGAAGGTGTAACCTCGGTCGCAGAGCAGCTGGTCGAGTTGCTCGATGCTGGCGCCATGACGGGCAAGTTGGTCTCTTGAGACTTCCATGTAGATGACCGGACGCATTTCGAACAGGGCGGGTGCGCTAAGCAAGGCTGTATATTCGAGACCTTCAATATCGATTTTCAGATAATCGATTGTCACGCCAATCTCATCGAGCAGCTGGGAAAGCGAAAGCGTCGGTGTGTCGAGATGCGCAGTTTCGGCTGTGCTGAAGAATGACGCGCCCGTATTGCCGTCCGGTCGCACGACCTGATAGATTTTACCGGCCTCGCCAATCAGGGCTCGCCGCAAAACGACGTTTTCATTCGGCGCGCGTCGCACATTTTTTTCCAGGATTTCGAATGTGTCGGCCATGGGTTCCACTGCGTAAACTTTCCCGAAGGCGCAGACTTTCTGACGCGCCAGCAGTGTGAAAGTTCCAATATGGGCGCCGAGATCCAGGCAGGTCATGCCTGGCCCGAGTATGGATGTCGCAAACGCAAATTCTGGCCGCGTATGGTTCCCAAAGTCACGGATTTGCTGTGTGATCAGATCGTCCCGATATGCCGCGATCCGTCCAAATACGGATGGCAAATAAACGATATGATCCATTCCTGTAACTCCCGGATTACGCGACGGGTCATTGCTCATTTGACGTGAATTGCAGATGCTCGACAAGTCGCCCGGCCAAGTTTAAACATCGGGGCCTTTATCAAGCAGCGGAGCCGCAGATCCCTATGAGCACTCGTCCCCCCTACATTCTGGAAGGTGAAACGGGCGATTGGGAAGTCGTCATGGGCTTGGAGATCCATGCCCAGGTTAAAAGTGAAGCCAAGCTTTTCTCCGGAGCCAGCACCGAATTTGGCGCCAATCCCAATGAGAATGTTTCGCTGGTCGATGCGGCCATGCCGGGCATGCTGCCAGTGATCAATTCCAAGTGCGTTGAGCAGGCGGTGCGCACCGGGCTCGGTCTCAACGCGCAGATCAATGAGTATTCGCGCTTCGACCGGAAGAACTATTTCTATCCTGACCTGCCACAAGGCTATCAGATCAGCCAGTTTGCCCACCCGATTGTCGGCGAAGGCGAGATCGAGGTTGATGTCGAGCCGGCCCATGGCGACCCGGCCTATTCCTTTGTGGTCGGTATTGAACGGCTGCACCTGGAGCAGGATGCCGGCAAATCGATCCACGATATGGATCCCGACAGCACCTATGTGGATCTCAACCGCTGCGGCGTCGCGCTGATGGAGATCGTCTCCAAGCCGCACATTCGATCCCCGCTTGAGGCGGCGGCCTATGTCAAAAAGCTGAAATCCATCGTTGTCGCGCTCGGCACGTGTGATGGCGACATGGAGAAGGGGCAATTGCGCGCCGATTTGAACGTGTCAGTTTGCAAGGTCGGCGGGTATGACAAGTTCCGCGAGACGGGCGATTTCAGCCATCTCGGCACGCGCTGCGAAATCAAGAATATGAACTCGTTCCGCTTCATCCAGCAGGCCATAGAATATGAAGCCCGCCGCCAGATCGAAATCCTCGAAGGGGGTGGCACCGTCGACCAGCAGACCCGCTTGTTTGATGCCGAAAAGGGTGAAACGCGCTCCATGCGCAGCAAGGAAGATGCGCATGATTATCGCTATTTCCCGGACCCGGACCTGCTGCCGTTGCAGCTGGAGCCTGGCTATGTCGACGCGATCAGGGAGACGCTGCCGGAGCTACCGGATCAGAAACGCGCGCGATTTGAGAGCGAATATGGGCTCTCGCGCTACGATGCCGGCGTACTGACTGCGGATTCGGAAAGCGCGGCGTATTATGAAGATGTTGCCAAGGGCCGCGATGCGAAACTCAGCGCAAACTGGGTGACGCAGGAGCTGTTCGGCTATCTCAACCGCGAGGACATTGCGCTGGTCGACACGCCTGTTTCAGCCGCTAATCTGGGCGCGTTGATCGGTCTTATAAGCGACGACACAATCAGTGGAAAGATCGCCAAGACCGTGTTTGAAAAGATGATCGAAACGGGCGACGCGCCAGCCGACATCGTTGAGAAAGAAGGCCTGAAGCAGGTCACTGATACTGGCGCCATCGAGAAAGTCGTCGACGACATTATTGCCGCGAACCCCGAACAGGCTTCCAAGGTCGCCGAAAAACCCAAAGCAATGGGATGGTTCGTGGGCCAGGTGATGAAAGCCATGGGCGGCAAGGCGAACCCGCAAGCGGTGAATGAGATACTCAGGGCGAAGCTTGGTGTAGACTAGGGGCGCCGACCTTGAAGCGAGCGTGCCCTGCGCTCGTTCGTTTGGGAAGGAGCAGGCCTGAGGGCCGCAAACGACGCCATTCCCAGGGTCAGGTCGCCGGTCGGAATCGGCTGAATGGCGTTTATTTTTGATCGCTCAATTACTGGCGTCCACCGACCCATATCGCGCCCGGTACTTTTCGGCAAAAACAGATGCGATGATATAAAATAACAGTTATTGGTTTCATTGGCTGAGCTGTGCTTAGTTACGCCGAGGTTTAAGAGGAGAGCCCCATGACCCTGCAGAGTGCCCAATCTGAAAATCGATTGCCCGTTACGGTCCTCTCCGGCTTTCTGGGTGCTGGCAAGACCACACTTTTGAATCGCGTGTTGAACAACCGCGAAGGTCGGCGCGTTGCGGTTATTGTAAACGATATGTCAGAGGTGAATATTGACGCGGATCTCGTACGGGCGGGCGCAGAACTCAGCCGTACCGACGAGACTCTGGTTGAAATGTCAAATGGATGCATTTGCTGCACGTTGCGTGATGACCTTCTGGACGAAGTTCGACGTCTTGCTGACGAAGATCGATTCGACTACCTCCTGATTGAATCCACCGGGATCTCCGAGCCGCTTCCCGTCGCCGCAACGTTCGATTTTCGAGATGAAGATGGCGCGAGTCTCGCAGATGTGGCGCGCATCGACACCATGGTCACCGTGGTGGATGCCGTGAACTTGCTGAAAGACTATTCGAGCCATGATTTCCTCCACCACCGCGGTGAAGTGATGGGCGAAGACGACAACCGAACGCTTGTTCACCTGCTGACTGATCAGATCGAGTTTGCCGACATTGTTGTTCTCAACAAGGTTGATGATGCCACGCCAGCGCAGGTCGATGCCGCCCGCAAGATCATCCGTAGCTTGAACGCCGATGCGGAGATCGTGGAAGCGAATTACTCCGATGTCCCTCCAGGCAAAATCTTCGATACAGGCCTATTCGATTTCGAGAAGGCGGAAACCCACCCCATGTGGGCCAAGGAACTCTACGGGTTTGAGGACCATACACCCGAAACCGAAGAATATGGTGTAACATCGCATGTTTACCGCGCACGTCGCCCGTTCGATCCCCAGGCGATCCATGATCTGCTCAATGGGCCGCTGCCAGGTGTTATTCGCGCCAAAGGCCATTTCTGGATAGCAACGCGACCGCAATGGTTGGCGGAATTTTCGCTTGCCGGATCTTTGTCAAGCATTGCCCCCATGGGAACATGGTGGGCTTCTGTGCCTGAGGAGAGATGGCCCGACAATCCTGCCCTGCGCGACTATTTAGATATCCACTGGCAGGAGCCATGGGGCGACCGGCGACAGGAAATCGTATTTATCGGAGCCGATATAGACTGGCCGACTCTAACAGCGAAACTCGACGCCGCCCTGGTGCCCAGCGACGATATGGCGACAGGCATGGATCTCCCCGATCCGTTCCCGATGTGGCGAAGACAGGAAGCCTCTTGAGGGAATGGCCTAAACCAGCAAGACAGAATCGGACAAAGCCGTTCAGCGTTGGTGTCAAAACACTCCGCCACTTCCTGCTCAACTGAGTGCATTCATGGAAATCGCAAATTTGGCGGGCTCTCTACTGGCTGCTGATGAAAGCCCTGACGTCTATGGCGACAGAATTCCGTATCGAGAGTCTTTGATGCAATTGTGCTTTGACCCTATCAAGCCGGCAGGATGTGTCATTGTCGGTCCCAAGCGTTTTCTGACCCGTTGCGAGGGCAGCGGGGGTCGTGCCCATTTGATCATGGAGACAGGTCCTTGAAGATTGCACCCTTTCAGACCCCTTCCGCCATGAGCAACATTTTGCCAGTGATGTTGATTTGCTGCTTCGTCGTGGCCTGCGGCGGGCCTCCAACACCGGCCGACCCCGTGGAACCGTCCATTGCGCCGCCTCCGATCCCCACGAATACCGAAACGGTTGTGTTCGAGCGAATTCCTGCGCGCGCACAGGATGAGGAAGCTGTGGAAGACGTGGCAGACGCTCCAGCCTCGTCCGGCTCCAAATATTGGGGAATCGAACCCGGCCAACCGCTTCCAATCCTCTGGGAAGACCTGATGCCCGAGGGATCTTTGGAAGACCTGCTCCGGGAGCAGGAAGCATTCTACGACATGCTGGAGCGCCGCTACGCGGCAAACGCGGTGCCACTTGCGGACGCGCAGCCATTTGCCGAAATTGAAGAGGGCTCAGACTTGGACTATATGCCTCAATTCGGCAGCTTTGATGTGGTTGAAGATCTAGACGGCGAGCTGATCAAAATCCCGGGCTATGTCGTGCCCTTCAATTTCGATCCCAAACAACGCCATACCGAGTTTCTGTTTGTTCCCTATATGGGCGCGTGCATCCACACGCCACCACCGCCTCCAAATCAGCTGATCTTCGTGCGTGCAGATCCAGCTGTCGAGGTTGAGGACATTTGGGCTCCTTATTGGCTGGAAGGGACACTCAACGCAGAGGAAAACTATAATGAAATGGGAGACGCAGCCTATGCGCTCAGCCTCTCAGGTTTGGAGCCCTATCCGGTTACGATCTTTGGTCGGTAACGCCCACCAGACTGACACGGTCGCAGCACCGTGTTCGCATTTGTTTCAGTCTTTCAACACCGTATCCACCACATCAAATACACTGGTGTTCTCGACGAAATGGCCATCCCAACCATACCGATCACCCCACAGCGCCTTGGCGCGAAGATCGGTTCGGGTGAACTCTTCGAACAATTCGCTCCCTCGACCGAGGACCCAGAGGGGGACCAATTCGTTGGTGTGATTGCCTGATGCAAACTGATAGCCGGGCATGACGCCCTCGCCACGGTCCTGCACGGCCAGGAAACCGTTGAACACGTCCTCTCCGGGATTATAGCGTGCTGCGCCAATTGCCTCCTGGCTGCGATCGGACGCAACAGCCGCGCCTGAGCTATTGGTCCAGGTGCCTTCTCCCCAAATTCCGCCGCACTCATGGTCCGAGGTGATGATCAAGAGGGTTTCATCCCAGCTGGAGTACGCCTCAACCCACTCTATCACCGCGTCGACCGATAGGTTGAAATCGACTTGTTCTTCAATGTAGCGAGGCATGTCATTGGCGTGCCCCATCCAATCGACAGCCCCACCCTCAATCATCACGAAAAAGCCATCGGGATCCTGATTAAGCACGTTGAGCGCACCCACGCTCATGGTTGCGAGATCCGGCACACCTGAATTAAAAGCCATTCCGGACGGGGTCGAAGCCGGTGGCAGGTTCTGTCGACCGGCTTGCAACGTGGACCCTGACCGGGCAACCCCGACCACGCGGGCGGGAAGGTCGTTGCCTGCGGCGAGGGATTGGAAATCTGATTTGGCATCAACAAACGCAAAGCCGTTGAGGCCACTTTCGCTTGTCATAGATGACAGCGTGCTCGGCCCACCGACATATTGATAGGCGTCGTCATCTTCCGGTTCGACGGCATTGCCACTGGAGTCATAAAGTGGATGACCCGCTCCCATGATCACTGCGAGGTCGCTGGCAACCATCTCGTTAAAAATGTCCGCATAATTGTTTCGCGATACGTTGTGGGCGATCACCGAGGCTGGCGTTGCGTGAGAAATCATAACCGATGACACCGCGCCCGCTGATAGGCCTTCGTCCATCGCGATTTGCGCTAGGGTCTGGAATGGGATGTCTCCGGACCAGTCCATATTTATCCGACCATTGGCTGTTTTGCGCCCTGTAAGAAGCGCCGTACCAGCGGCCGCGCTGTCGGTATAAGATGTGTAGCGTTCACCGACCGGATCGAAATCGTTGACGAAGGTCGCATCAAATCTGTCCCAGCGGGTGGAAGGATTGTAGCCTTGGGAAACCGCCCCGACCGCGAGTTGCGGGTCTGCGCCGCTTGGGAGAAGGCCTCCAGATGCATCAATCAGGTTGAGCGCGTCGTGGGAAAGGCCAAACACTCTTGGTTGTGTGCCGTCCGGTCGAGCGATTTGATAGCTCTGCTCGCCAGCGAGGCCTTGATAATAATCGGCTGCAAGCCAACCATTAAAGCCGATCCCGTCAGACACCATCAGGATGACATTCTTGGCTTTGGCGCTCTCGGAAACGGGAGGAGGTGAACTCGCCTGGTGTGCGCACGCTGAAAGCGCTGCTGCAGCAAGAACGATTGATGAAAATGAACCCGTTTTCTTTTGCATTAGACTGCTTTCCTTCCGTGATCCGCCTGATCTCTATCAAGACTGCATGACAGGGATTTGAAAACCTTCACAGGAAAAAGCGTGAGACTAGAAATTAATTTCCAAACCGAAGCCAATCACTGGCCGGAAGCCATACGCGACCCTGAAGTATGGCGTTAGAACGGGCACCTTGCCATTTTCATCTCTGTGACGGGGTTATCGAAAGTCAGACATTTTGGTCGGCCAAGCGCTTGTCGGCTCTTGAGAATTCCAATTGCCAAATCCTCCAGCGTCACACTATTGTTCGTCATTAACCAATCAGATTGGGCGGCGAGAATGGCTTTGTTCAGATACAGAATAACTAGGCAGCTCCTTACGAAAACGGCTGCAAGTATAGGGGTGCTGAGCCTGTGTGCCGGTTGTTCGGTTGCCCAGGAAGTTTCGATCATCCAACCCGGCGCACCCGGCCAGCCGGTGAGGTCGCTCAGTGCTGAAGACGCCGCCACAATCGCAAACAACAGCTATTCTGCCGACGATGTGCGCTTCATGCAGGACATGATTCCCCATCACCAGCAGGCTGTTGATATGTCGGCGCTGGTCTCCGAACGCACCAATAGCGAGGCTGTGACGGATATCGCTGAGAGGATCATGGCCTCACAAGCTGACGAGATTGAGTTTATGCGCAGCTGGCTTGGCGAGCGCGGTGAGAGCGCGCCCCGGCCCCATGATCACCATGGCACCCACATGTCACACGAAATGATGGGCATGGCCACGCCGGAGCAAATGGCTGAACTTGCAGCCTCTGAAGGGGTTGCCTTCGACGAGTTGTTCTTGACCCTCATGATCACCCACCATGACGGCGCCCTGACCATGGTCGATGACCTTCTGGACCAGCCTGGATCGGCTTACGATCCGGTATTGTTTGAGTTCATCAGCGATATCGAAAATGACCAGACCGCTGAGATCGAGCGAATGGACGGTCTCCTTGCAGGCTTATCGAATGATCCACGTGCGGGCTTGTCAGCCGGGTTCAGGAATGCAGGCGAGGCGATTTCAAACCTTGTGAAAGTCGCATCCCTGCCGAAGCCGCCAGGCTTCTTCGATCCGAATAACCCCTCCGGCCTGCCGCCAATCATTGTTGACGAGCCCGACGAGGATGGCACTCAACCAGAGCCGGTTGATGGCGAGATGGACCATGGCGCACACACCTCTGCCGACCACAATATGGACATGCCAGAAGCTGCCAGCGACATGGTAGAAGCAGAGCCCGAAAGCACCGATGAACAATCCAATGACGAAACCGAATGGGGCGACCGCTCTCCGCTCTTGAGCTTTTCGAACACGGATATGGCGTTTTCCGGCGATCTTCTCGTGGTCGGAAATTATCACGGCTTCAATGTCTACACCTTGAATGAAGACCCTGAGCCGACGCTGATCAGTTCTGTGGTTTGCCCTGGCGGGCAGGGCGATGTGTCGATTGTGGGTGATTTGTTGATCATGTCTGTTGAACAGACCCGTGGGCGCGTTGATTGTGGCCGCAGCGGAGTGTCAGGTGATATCAGTGAGGAGCGGTTCCGGGGCCTTCGGATTTTTGACATTTCAGACCCCCGGCGACCGCTTCAAGTTGGGCAAGTGCAGACATGTCGGGGCTCACACACGCATTCGGTGGTCTCCGGCCCCGATGCCGATGGGAAAATCGTGGTTTACAATTCAGGTACAGCATCGATCCGAGAGGAAGACGAGCTCGAAGGCTGTATCGGCCCTGTGCCTGGTGATGATCGCACGGCCCTGTTTCGCATCGACGTTATTGAAATCCCCGTTGAGGATCCAAGCGCGGCCCGTATCGTCGATAGCCCCACGGTCTTTGCCGATCCTGAATCGGGTCAAATCGCCGGCCTTTGGCAGGGCGGCGACCATGGTGATGACACCCAGCGCAGTTCGCGGACAGACCACTGCCACGACATTACCGTATTTCCGGAAAAACAGCTGGCAGCGGGCGCGTGTTCTGGCAATGGCGTTATCTTCGACATCTCCGATCCCTACAATCCCCAGCGACTGGATGCAGTTATCGACGAGAAGTTCGCATACTGGCACTCGGCAACGTTCAACAATGATGGCACGAAAGTGGTTTTCACCGATGAATGGGGTGGTGGCAGCCGGCCACGGTGTCGTGCTTCCGATCCAATGGACTGGGGCGCAAACGCCATCTTTGACATTGTCGACGGCAAGCTGGAATTCCGCAGTTATTTCAAGATCCCGGCCCCACAAAGCGAACAAGAGAATTGTGTTGCCCACAATGGTTCAATTGTGCCGGTGCCGGGCCGCGACCTTTTCGTTCAATCCTGGTACCAGGGCGGTCTGACGGTCATGGATTTCACCGACAGCTCAAACGTCTTTGAAATTGGGTATTTCGACCGTGGTCCGATCCATGAAGAGCGCCTCGTGCTCGGCGGCTATTGGTCAAGCTATTGGTATGATGGCCGAATTTACGGTACTGAGATCGTACGCGGTCTTGACGTTTTCGAACTCAAGGCAAGCGCTTTCATAAGCGAAAACGAAATTGCGGCTGCGGCGAGCGCAAACCAGGGTGAGCTGTTCAATCCACAGCAGCAATTCGCCGTGACCTGGCCATCCGGCGAAGCGAGTGTTGCGCTTGCGCATCTCGACCAACTGGCCCGCGTCGAAGCACTTCCAGATAGCGATGCCAACGCCCTCAGACGGACGATAGAGACGGCGGGCGCAGCGCAGACAGGAGACGACACTTCCGAACTTGCGTCTGAGCTTGCTGATTTGGCGTCTCGATTGGACTCAACCGACTTTCGGTCCGCTACGTCCCAGCAAGTTGATGGCCTCAAACGAAGCTTGAGCGAGATGTCTTCCCGCCTGAGATAGCATTGGGATGCGATCGTAGAATGTGGATCTGCGCGCTTTGATGCTGCGCCTTTAATCTGTCGGTGAACCGTGGATTATAGTCTGCAACCCGGCACATCCATGTGTTTCGGTCTAACCTGCAGGCCTATGGCTATTTTGGGCGTGTCCTTGCAGCCACTTCACCGAGGAAGCCGCGACACCAAGACTGGACAAGGCAGCAATCAACGGCTGAGACGCGCTTCTGGAAAGGGCCCTAGCTCAACCTACGCAACATATTTGCGATCACCTTGTTGAGCATGAGCAGTTGCGGAGATTGCGCATCAAATGCTCTGCTTAAATCGGCGCGCAGATTTGTAAGGTCAAACAGGAGTTCGCGGTCATCAGGTCGCTGTATGCGGCTTTCGATCCAACCGACACAGGCCAGCCTTTCACCCGAGATCACCTGGGCGACCTGGTGCACGCTGGAGGCGGGATATAGAACCAAGTCTCCCGCTTTGGCTTTCAGGCCTTGGGTCATACCAGCATGCTCGATCATAAGTTCACCGCCTTCGTAGTCTGTGGGCTTTGAAAGAAACAACGTGAACGACAGATCGGTGCGCAAAGCCGCAGTGCCCTTTCCTAAGAAGGCATTGTCGATATGCCACCCATAGCCGCCAGCCGCTTCGGTCTTGCTGATGAGTAGCTTTGAAAAATGCTTGGGTTGTGCCGCAGCGACAAGGACAGGGTGTGCCTGAATGGCAGCACTCAACGTCTTTCTCAGTTCCAATCCGGTGCGCGATGAAAGGTCGGCTTGCTTGTTCTGTTTTACAGCCTTTGCCGCGCTGCCGGCTGTCTCCTTGCCATCGCGCCAGGCCAGCGTATCGATCAACGTACGGACCGCTTCAAGGTCAGTCTGATCCAGAACGTTAGAAATCGTCAGAAGCATACTCGGCCCACTTGCGAATGATTGTCAATTCCGCCAATACTGATAAATGGAAATCTTGCGGCTTGGAAGGATGCGCGCGCAATGGACATCAAATTGAAGCGGTGGAGCCAACTTGGGCTGGGTGCAGCCTTGGCAACCGGCACGTTAACTGCGTGCGGTGGTGACCCAGCTGAACCGATCGCCGATCAAGAGATTGTCGCTGAAGTGCCGATCGCAGCTTCTGGTGTGGAAACGCAAGTCGGCGGGGGCGAAGGCGGCCCGGGCGGCGAAGGTGAGGGCGGAGAGGGCGAAGGCGGTGTTTCGATCGCGGCGGCGGCCACCGACCCCATTGTGTACCAGTCTGCCCTCGCGATCACCGAAGCCCATATCATTGCCGCGCGTGATGCCTTTTCCGAAGGTGAGAAGAATGCGGCGGCCGAGATGTTCGCGCACCCTGTGTCTGAAGTGCTTGCCGATATGGCACCGGTCTTCGAAGCGCGTGGCGTGGCGGATTTCAACACGCTTCTGACCCAGGCGTCAGCTGCCGTCTTTGACGGGGAAGACGACAGCCAGATTAACGCTCGCGCCGATGAAATTATCGCAGCACTGAGAGCGGCTTCTGAAAAGGCGCCAGATGATGGTTCCAGCCCGGCGACCATTGCCGCCGGTGTGGCAGCCGACCAGATCGAGCGGGCAACAGATATGTACAGGGTTGCCGCCGAAAGCGATCGCTACGAGCCTTATTTAGACGGTTATGGCTTTTACAAAGCGGCAGAGGCGGCATTTCTGACCGCGGAGGCGCAGATCGATACTGAAGATGTTGAGTCTGCAAATACGATCCGAGAGGCTTTGATGTTGCTCAATGAAGCCTATCCAACAGCGCTTCGTCCAGACGCATTGGATGCAGACCAGTCTGCGCTGACCGTGGCCTCATCGCGGGTCATCCTGGCGGTTGAAAACTAGATTGACCGTTGCGCCAGATTGGATTGAGTCTTGACCTGAATGCTTAAGCCCCCTCTCGGCACGGTGAGAGGGGGGCTCACATTGGCGTGTCGCGCAGCGGGGCCAGGTCCGGATACTCGGGCTCGCGTTTTTCCATTTTCGCCTTGAAGGCTTCCTGCATGTGTCCCGGTGGGATCATGCCGGCGTTCCAAACACCGATATAGTCCAATGTGTCTGCGGTGGAGTGGTCGCGGCCGTAATTGATAAGCGCCTTGCACCCCGTGACCGCGAGCGGGTCTTTCGAGGCGATCTCGCGCGCCGTGGCCATAACGGCATCCATCATGGCGTCCTGGGTCTCATATACTTCGTTCACCAGACCGATTTCCTTTGCTTGCGCAGCGCCCAGTCGGCGGCCCGTATACGCCATTTCCTTCACCCAGCCTTCGGGAATGTAGCGCTGCAGGCGTGGGAACGTGCCGACATCGGCAGTCATGGCGATGTTGGTTTCCTGGATGCAAAACCAGGCATCCGCCGTGCACCAGCGGATGTCACCCGCGCTCACCATATCGATCGCGCCGCCAATGACCCCGCCCTGAAGCGCAAAAAGCACCGGCATGCGTGCCTCTTCCAGGCAGTTGAAGGTCGACTGGATCTGCTTGATGTTGCTGCGGAATTGCTCTGCTGCCACCCATTTGTCAGCCGCCTTGGCCGTCACGGATCCGTCGCTGAAATTGGCCAGGTCCATGCCTGCTGAAAAATGCTTTCCATCGGCTGAGATCACGATCACTCGGGCAAGGGCGTCACGGTCAATCTCACGCACGATTTGTGGCAATTCATTCCAGAACGCCTTTGTCATTGTGTTGAGCGTGTCGCCGCGTGAAAGCCTTATATGGGCGACTTTTTGCTCGATTTCGATCGTGAAACACTCATATGTTTTTGCAAGCATAGCGGGTCTCCTCCAATGTCGTGCTAGTATATGCCAAGAGCCGGTTTGCGGCCACCGTGCCGCAGCGTGATGCAGCGTTTGGCGCAGGCAAACCCTTTGCGCGGACGGCGAAATCGGCTTTGTAGGCGCAAGTGAAGCCATCGAGTCGTAAAAGGACACATCGTCATGATCCCTCGCCTGAAACTTGCGGTAAAGGGTTTGGCCCTCGGCGCCCTCATGGCCCTGACGGGGTGTCAAACGACAGGGACCAGCGGATCCGGCGACTTCGCCGGCGTTCTCGGCGGAGTACTCGACGGAATTGCAACCAACGAAGGAGGCTCAGGTCTTTCCGAGTTCGATATTGAAGCGGGTCTGCGCGAGGCGCTGACGATCGGTACCGATCGTGTCGCGGCAGAGCTTGGGCAGACGGATGGTTATTTCGGCGATCCACAGATCCGAATTCCGCTACCCGGTAGACTGGGCGACCTGCAGGAAGGGCTGCAAAGCGTTGGCCTTTCGGCACCCCTTGATGACTTGCAGCTCCGTCTTAATCGTGGCGCCGAGGCCGCTGTGCCCCAAGCCAAGACCCTGGTCATCAGTGCGGTTCAGTCCATCACGCTTGAAGATGCCGTTGGCATATTGAATGGCGGAGAAACCGCGGCCACGGATTTCCTGCGTGGCAAAACGGAGATCGGACTTCGCGAAGCGCTAACACCCCACATTCGAGAGTCCCTGGAGACTTCCGGGGCCTACACCGCGCTCGACAACGTAGCCCAGCGCAACGGGCTGGGTGGGGTTGCGGATTCCCTGCGAGATGATTTGACCACCAGTGCTGTCGATTTTGGCCTCGACGGCCTATTTCTTTATGTGGCAGCGGAAGAGACGCGCATTCGCGAAGAACCGGTGGCGAGAACAACGGAACTGTTGCGTAAAGTGTTTGGAGCCTCTGGCGCATGAGACGCTTCCGCCATGCCTTTGATGACGGAGAGGTGGCCGGCGTAGAATTTGGTGATCCAATTAAGCCTTTTGCGGCGCTTTGGCTCCATGCCACCGGTTTCAACGCTGTGACGTACCAATCCATCCTGGCGCCGCTTGGACTGCGCGCTCGTGTGGCTGCAATTGACCTTCGCGGCCATGGTCGAACGACGCTTTCGGCTTCCGCAGCGCGCTTGAAGAGTTGGAAGGCGTATCGCGACGATGTGATTGCCTGGATCGAGAAGTACGCACCCGGTGGACTGGTCATGGGTGGGCATTCCATGGGTGGCACGGTGGCCCTGCTGGTTGCGGGTAAACGGCCAGACCTGGTAAAGGGGCTGGTCCTTGTCGATCCTGTGATCCTGGCGCCGCAGTTCTACCGCTGGATGCACCTGTTTCCACCCTTTGCATGGAGTATTCGAAAGGGCCAATCCATGGCGCGGCAAGCCCGCAATCGGCGCGCGGAGTTTTCCGGGCTACAGGAAGCAAGAGAGCGTTACGCAGGGCGAGGAGCGTTCAAGAGTTGGCGTGACCCCTTTCTGGATGACTATCTACTCGATGGTCTCCAGCGTACCGATAATAATGTGGATGATGATGATCCACAGACCTGGAGATTATTGTGCGAGCCGCGATGGGAAGCAGCCACGTTCGGAGCGCAACGCAATCGTCCATGGGGCGCCTTGAGCAAGGTTCGCCGCAAAAAAATCCCGATCACCATTCTACGCGCAGAGACCGGTTCGGTTTTGAATGATAAGGTTGTGGAGCGGATTGTGCGCCGTGTCCCCTCGCTCATTTTGAAGCGCAAGCGGGGGTCGAGCCACTTCCTGCCCATGGAAGCGCCTTACGATGTGCGCGATGCGCTTTCATCCTACCTGTCGCGCTTGATTGAGGGTTTTACGCCCGCGGAAGAGGGGCTTGTTCGGCGGACCCTGCGTGCCGGTGCTCGCTATTGAGTGTGGTTAAAGATGATTTAGCGCAGACGTTTGAGCATGGCCGATGCGTGCACTTCGATGCGCGGGGCATAGACTTCAGCCTCGGCGATCCAGATCACCAAGTCCAGTCTTTCGTCGATGAGGCGCGCACGCATTGCGCCGCGATACGTCAGGCCTCGGTCTGTGACGGTTTCAAACGCACTGGTCGTCCCCCATTGTTCAAGACCCAAATGCGGTGGATCCCGCCAGCTCACACCGCCGTATCCAAGAGCCCAGAGACTGCCCTCTAGGAAAGGTTGTATTGCGGTGCCGGTCCAGGGTGGACCATCATTGGTCCCGGCACTTGCTTCAACGATGCGTTTGCCTGGCCGGAGATCTGAGATGACCCAGACCCGATCCAGGGCGAGGCCATGTTGGGTCAAATGTTGACCGCGTGTCATGCGTCCATCCGCGCCGTCTCGATAATGAACCCACTCCCCGAGGACCGAAAATGGTGGAGTGAATGTTGATTGCAAATATCCTGGAGCACGGTCAGCGGACGGTGGACTCGCACAGCTGACAGCCAGAAAAGCCAGCAATATAAGTATAATTGTTCTCATGGGCCGTTCGCTTCCACCCGTTCAAGGATGCTGTTTGCGATCTTTTGAGCGCCCTCAGGGCTTCGAGCATCTCCGCCGGTGTGCTCTTCGACCCAAATCAAATCGCCTGACCCTCCTTCGATGAGGGCCGCGTAGGTCTTATTCTCACCCTGTCCAGGTATGAGTGGGTTGGCAAAAGCCAATCCGAGACCGATTTCAGCAAGTTGGTGGCCCGTTGTTGCTTTCGAGCTGGAGTGGGTAACCACGAGCACGGTTTGCTCGCGATAGGGCGTAGCACCGAGGCTCCAGTGATCGATCCCACCGGCCAGCGGAATTTCACCGCCGCGAAGGGCTTGCGGAAGAACGACTTCGGCTCGGGTCAAGAGCGTGTCGAAGTCTTGTGCTGCAGCTCGCTCCACCGTCGTACCGGCTCGGGAAAACACCGCTTCCAATGCGTCGGTAAGGTTGGTCTCGATCGACTCCTGCCAATCGCGGCGAGAAAACTCGTCACCGGAAAGCTTCACGATCACGGCTTCGGCACGAACAGGTGTTAGAACCACATGGTCGAGCACGCTTGGCGCAGGCGTTTCCTTTGGCGCGCTTTTGCATGCCCAAAGGCCGAATCCAGCTAGAAAAATAAGGAAAATGCGCACCTTGCCCTCCAACCCCTGCAGCAAGTGCGCGCACACTGTTCGTGTGTGTCAAGTGTATCGACGTAATGAGATGTCCGGTACATCCCTTTACGAGGAAGATTGTTCGTTGTATGTTCATTTTTTGTGCCTGAGAGGTGCTTATGGAAACGGTTGTTACGATTGGCCAGGCTGCTTTTGATGCGGTCCATGTCTGGCTTGCCGCCTTGCTGGCGATCGGCATTGGATGCGGGATTTGGCTGAGGGCAAAGCTCGTAGGCCAGGCGTCCGTCCTTTCGACACGTTTGCAGCTCGCTGAGGCCGAGGGTGAAAAAGCCGTACAGGCGTTTCAGCAGGTTGAGGCGTCCAATGGGGTGCTAACCCAGAAACTGGGCGAGGCTGAGAAGGCGCTGGCTGCGGCCGAGGCGCGGCAGGAGTCTGAGCGGCGAGATTTCATTGCCATGGCAAACAAGGCCGTTGAAGCCGCCCATAAGAGCTTTCTGGACCGTGCCGACGAGACCTTCAAACGCCACGATGCGGCTGCAAAAGGTGACCTTGCCAAACTGATGGAGCCGATCGGCAAGAATTTCGAAGATTTCAAATCCCGTGTGGAGGCGCTTGAGAAGGTACGCACCCAGGATAAGACGGCAATATTTGAACAGGTGAGGGCGATCAGCCAGCAATTGGAACAGACACGGTCCGTCACTGGCAAGCTTGTAACGGCACTCTCGGCCCCGAAAGGTGGAGGACGCTGGGGAGAAGAGACCCTGAAGAATGTTTTGGAGATGGCCGGCCTGTCGGGACATGCGGACTTTCTCGAGCAAGTTCATGATGTGGGTGATGGCGGCGCCAAGAGACCCGATGTCGTTATACGCCTTCCGGGTGGGCGCGAGATCGTTATTGATGCGAAAGTCAGTGTTGAAGACTTCCTGCGCGCGGGAGAGGAGGCTGATAAGGCACACCGCGATCAACACCTTATGGCCCATGCCAGGAAGATGCGCGATCACGTCAAACGCTTGGCCAGCAAAGAGTACTGGAAGAGCTTTGATGACAGAGTGGACTTCGTGGCGATGTATGTTCCTGGTGAGAACTTCTATGCAGGGGCTTTGGAAGTTGACCGGGACTTGTTTGACTTCGCGGCACGAAACCGGGTTTTGATTGTGACGCCATCGACCTTGATCGCTTTGGCAAAAGCTGTGGCTTATGGTTGGCGCCAGGAAGAAGCCGCCCGCAATGCGTTGGAGGCGGCCAAGCTCGGCCAAGATCTGTACGATGCTTTGCGAACCATGGGGCAGCATGTCGAAAAGACAGGAAAATCGCTGAACTCTGCGGTGGGAAGCTACAATTCCATGGTCGGATCTTTGCAACGAAACGTTTTGCCCAAGGCGCGGAAATTTGAAGAATTACAGATCGCCGAAATAGGCACAAAGCCCCTTCCTGATTTCACACCCCTGGAGGACACATCCCGTCTTCCAGACCGGGCCGGGGAATTGCAGTTTGAGGATAAGACAGACGAAGCCGCATAGCGCCGAGTGATGGTTCTTGCCCCATTGACGACGTCGAGGCTGTTTCATACCTACCCGGTATGGCTATTCGAGAAATCATAACCGTTCCAGACCCGCG
>JBCCTK010000010.1:0-37231 GCA_039198685.1 Pseudomonadota bacterium
CCATGGTTTCCCGGCTGTCCGCGTCCGATCGATCATTGAACGCTCCCCTGGCTGTCGATGGCGATGCCCAATGGCAGGACTTACTGGCCGATGAGAGTGCAACGCCCGATGAAGAGGTTGAATACAGTCGTGATGCTGCGCGGCGGCGCGAATGGATCAATGACGCCCTCCAGGCTCTGAATGATCGTGAAATGCTGATTATTCGCCAGCGTCGGCTGACAGACGATACGGTCACCTTGGAAACCCTCGGCAAAGAGCTTGGCATCTCGAAGGAGCGTGTCCGTCAGATTGAGCACCAGGCCCTTGGAAAACTCCGCAAAGCGCTCGAAAAAATCGTCGGCGACCCTGAGACGGCTGGTTTGATTCCCGACGTTTGAGTTTAAAGCATTTGAGAGAACAATGCTTTAGGTTAAGCTTAGCGTCGACCAAATACGCTCAAAGGTCCAGAAAAGCCCTGTGGCGGCAATTGCGAGTGCCGCTGGCCCGATCAACCAAATTGGATAATCGCGATCGCTTGATCTTAAGATCCGTGCAGCCAGGGTGAGCGCGCAGAGCGCTGTCGCAGCAACCGTGACCTGTCCAATTTCAACCCCCACATTGAAGCCTAGAAGGCCTGGCCAGAACTGTGTGTCCGGGAGGCCGAGTTCACCAAACGCGCCGGCAAATCCCAATCCGTGGATCAAGCCAAACCCGAAAACCAAGGCGAGGCGCCAGGGTGGGGGGTCTCGTAAAACAATGGCCTCGACAGCGACAAAGGCAATGGACGCTGCGATAAGGGGTTCGACCAGGTCTGAGCTCGGGGTGATGACGCCCGTTGCGGCTAAGCCGAGAGTCGCCGTGTGTGCCACGGTGAAGGCGGAAATCTGCAACGCAAGCTGGTTGATCCTGGGGGTCGAGAGGACAAGGCCCAAAACAAAAAGGATATGGTCGAGTCCCATAGGCAGGATGTGTTGGAATCCAATCTGAACATACAATAAGACTGTCTCGCCGATGGAACGGTTCGCCAGGTCCGTTACCAAGGCCGCTGCTTCCGGGCTGAGCGGAGACCGTCGATCGGCGCTGTCCAGCGCGGCGAGCGCCTCGCAAAGTGCCGGATCGAGCCCGGATTCACCGGGGATGCAGAATTCGTCCTCTGGATGAGCCCAAGCGGCCACGACAAAGACAATGGCGGACACAACAATCAGGAGTCCCGTTCGCATCGTCCAATCACTGGCCCGTTTCACAGGCTGGCACCTTGAAAGACGGGCCGGGTGAAGGCGGGCGCGTCGTGATTGTGGCCCTCGTGTTCGGAATGGGTATGGCCGGCATGGATGGGCGCGAAAGCGATCGCAACAGCAATGGCGACACCAGCGCCGACCGCGGCCAGGCTGCGTCCGGGGGATTCTGCCCGGGTGGGGGCCAGCAACGGCCCCGTCGCGACGAAGAGCAACAGGCCAGCGGACACTGCGAACAACTCTCCGAGCACGGCTTCGCCAACCGTGTACATAAACGGCCCGGATACGATGACGCCCAGAGGGGTTGTGAACGCGGCGGCCATGAAGGCCCAAAAGAACGACATGCGGTTGCTGACCCCGGCGCCGCGTAGAATTGCAAACGCGATTACGCCTTCTGGAAATTCGTGCATTATCAGTGCAATAGCGGCAAAGAACCCAGACTCAAAACTGGCGGCAAACGTTACGGCATAAATCACGCCATCTATGAAACTGTGAGCGGCAATCGCCAAAAGCGGCGTGATGGCGAGGCTTGGGGCGCCATATCGGTCCACGGTTTCCCTGCCTGTGACGAGCCTGGATGCCTGGTTCATGACAAGGCCCGCCAGGAAGCCTGCCAATAGGAAGACAGGTGCGTTGCCCGATCGCGAGAAGGCTTCGGGCGCAATATGCAGTAATGTCAGCGTGACAAGCATTCCTCCCGCAGCCAAGGCAAAGAGATCTGAATTTCGAGCACTCCAGTCGGCCCGCAGGGCAACGGCCAACAAGCCTAAGGATGTAACAAATGCCGCAAGAAGGCCGAAAAACAACGGCGCTTGCAGGGAGATCATCATGGGCGGAAGGCTCCAGGGGTCACGAAATGCCGCGGCAATGCCGGATTTTGCTTGAGCGCGTCTCTATCGTTATAGTATCTCATATTGCAAATGCCCAACCCTAATCGCACGCGTTGCCACAGCCGGGTAAAGGACATCACCATGGCTCCAAACATCACTTCGTTTCGTTTTAGCGCCATTGGCGTAGCTGCGCTTGCTCTCGCGGCCTGTGGCTCAGAGGCCCCAGAATCAACGGCTCCGGCCAGCCCGGAGCCTGCGCCAGCAGCCGAAGCGGCCCCGCCAGCAACGCCAACGCCCCCAGAGCCGGAAGTCATTGAGGTCGCCGCCACCAACGAAGACCTATCTTCGGACTCGACCGACACGGAGAGTTCCCATGATCATGGCGACGAATCCCACGACCATGGAGGCGAACACAGCGACGGAGACCACAGTCACGAAGACCATGGCGATGAAGCCCATGATCATGACCACGGCGGCGATGACCATGACCACGACCACGCGGGTGGTGCCCCCCACGTCCATGGCAAAGCGGAAGGCGCGATGATCCTTGAAGGCAGCACACTGACGCTCTCGCTGGACTCAGCCCTCGCGAGTTTTGGGCTAAAGGAAACCGCACCAGCGAATGACGAGGAGCAAGCGGTACGAGACGCCGTATTCGACGCCTTGAATCGCGCGGAAACGGTTGTTCGCCTAACTCCCGAGGCGGGCTGCGTTTTGATGGAATCCCGCCAATCGGTTCGCAATGTCGGCGATGTTGGCAATGCTGTTCTCGATTACACATTTGAGTGTGCAGACCCAGCGGCGCTCACCGACGCGACCTTCATGATCTTCGAGGTCCATGAGACCCTGGAGACCATCGACCTCGCTGTCCTGATCGGGCCAACGCAAGACGCCGCGACATTGAGCGCATCTTCGCCGAATGTGCCTCTGCCCCAGCCATAATTGCGCCTATGGCTTCACCATTCGTTTCTGTTTCCGGGCTTCGGTTTGCCTGGCCAGGGGCACCGATTCCGACGTTGGAGATCGACGCGTTTGAGATCTTTCCCGGCGAGCGGGTTTTTCTGCGCGGACCGTCAGGGTCTGGCAAATCCACATTGTTGGGTCTCATTGCAGGCGTGTTGGAGCCACAGGCTGGCAGGATAGAGGTGGCGGGACAAGACCTTCTCTCCCTGTCCTCGGCGCGCCGGGATATGTTGCGCGCCGATCGCCTTGGGATCATCTTCCAGCTCTTTAACCTGGTGCCCTATCTGAGTGTCATCGAGAACGTCGCTTTGCCCTTGCGCTTTTCGAAGAAACGACGTGACCGTGTATCGGGCAGTGTCGAGATAGAGGCCAAGCGTCTTTTGGCGGCCCTGGGCCTAGACGATTCGTCCTTGCTTCAGCGCCAGGTCATTGATCTGTCCGTCGGTCAACAACAGCGTGTTGCAGCGGCGCGGGCCCTGATCGGTTCGCCGGATCTGATCATTGCCGACGAGCCGACATCGGCGCTCGATACCCTTAGGCGCGACCAGTTTATTGAGTTGCTCTCGGTCGAGGCGTCCAAAACAGACGCTGCACTCCTATTCGTGAGCCACGACCCAGCCTTGGCGGGACATTTCCAGCGCGCGATTGATCTGTCTGACATCAACCGGGCGCAACCTATAGAGGCGGCTTGATGGGCATTGCAATCATAGGTCTGGCTTGGCGTAGCCTTATGAATCGCAAAGGCTCGGCCCTTTTGACGATCTTGGCCGTGGCCCTGTCGGTGGCCCTTTTTCTTGGCGTAGAGAAAGCGCGCCAGGGCGCCAAGGAAGGGTTTAGTTCGACCATCTCCAACACGGATCTGATCGTTGGCGCCCGGTCCGGGCAGATCAATCTCCTTCTGTATTCCGTCTTCCGCATGGGCGACGCCACAGCCGAGGTCTCCTGGCCAACCTATACCTGGCTCGACGGGCGAGACGATGTGGCCTGGACGGTGCCCCTGTCCCTCGGTGACAGCCATCGCGGCTTTCGCGTGTTGGGGACCAATTTGGCGTATTTTGACCGATACCAATATGCTGGCGGCCAGACCTTGCGCTTTGCTGAGGGCGAACGGTTCGATGACCTGTTTGATGCCGTGATCGGCGCAGATGTGGCCCGGGACCTGGGTTACTCGCTGGAAACACCATTGATTTTAACCCACGGTCTTGGGCGGGTGGGTCTGCAGCAGCACGATAATCGACCTTTTCGTGTGTCAGGTGTCCTGGCGCCAACGGGCACACCTGTTGACCGGACGATCCATGTTTCGCTCGAAGCCATCACGGCAATCCATGTCGGATGGGAAACGGGTACCCGGAACCCGATGGCAGACACTATTTCAGAAGACACGATCCGCGGGTTCGACTTAACCCCCAAAACTGTGACGGCGGTGCTTGTTGGATTGGAAAGTCGACCGTCTATTTTGCGGACAAAGCGTTCGATCGACACGTATCGCGGTGAGGCGTTGATGGCGATCTTGCCGGGCGTGGCGCTGACACAACTTTGGCAGGTAACGGGCGTTGCGGAGCGGGCACTCCTTGCCGTGTCGCTTTTCGTGGTCGCCGTCGGTCTGGTGTCGATCCTGACATCCATCCTCACAAGCCTGAATGCCCGCAGGCGGGAGATGTCTATCTTGCGGGCAATTGGCGCGCGCCCTGGGCACATATTTGTACTGCTCGTGGCCGAGTCGGCTCTTTTGGGTTTCATCGGCGCGCTGGTTGGTGCCGTCATTGTGAATGGCGTGTTGGCAGCGATTGGGCCATTTCTGGAGTCTCGGTACGGTGTCAGTCTGATTGGGACTGGTCCGGGTCTTTTAGACCTGACCACCGTTGGCGCGGTGACGCTTGCTGCGCTTGCAGTGGGTCTGCTACCAGCTTGGCTGGCTTTCAGGCGGTCCTTGTCTGATGGTTTGAGCGTGAAATTATAATGTATGCGCCCTAAATGGTGGGCAGTGAAACACTGGAGTTGTCCCCATGCGCGTGTTTGCGAGCCTGGCATTCCTGTCTTTGATCCTTGCCGCTTGCGGCAAGGTTGAAACCAATGCCCAAAGCCCCGAGTTGACGCCGACCGCCGAGCCTGCAACCCGTGAAGTTGCCGCGCGCCCTTCCAGTCGGGCTGAAGACACCAGCCTCGCCGCTGTCGCCAGCCGAGAGGCCGCGCGCAAAGCGGAGCTTGAGTCACGCGGGATCCGCGAGCTTGGCTGGGAAGAGCTTATGCCCGAAGGGGAGGAAGAGCGCCTCGCACAACTCTACCAACAGCAAATGGCCCTGCTCTATGGCGGTGCGCCCATTGCAGAAGGCTCCGCGGCGGACCAGGCTATCCAGATTGGCACGTTCAACACTGTTCCAGAACTCAATGGCGTGAGAGTTCGGATACCGGGTTACACTGTCCCGTTCGATTTCTCCGCAGATGCCGAGATCACTGAATTCCTTTTGGTGCCGTATTTCGGCGCCTGTCTGCACGCCCCGCCCCCTCCGCCGAACCAGACCCTCTTCATCATGACCGATGAGCCGATCAAGATCCGGGACCTGGCCCAAGCCGTCTGGATCGAAGGGACGATATACACGCAGACTCAGGAGTCCGAGCTGGCGGATGCGGCGTATACCATCCAGATGGATGTCCTGGAGATCTACGACTATTAGCCTTGGTTGAAGCGCTGGGCTGGCGCTATAGCTCCACGCTCCTGAGACAGGGAGCTCGCTATGGTTGCTGTGGTGTTCGGAACGAGTGGTGGCCTCGGCGCAGAACTGGCGCGCCAGTTAGTGGCACGTCGGCCGGGCCCCGTGTTTGGAGTTTCCCGGCGTGCAGCACCGCCGATCGATGGCGTGTCCCCCTTGCACGCGGACGTCACGGACGGGGAAGCCCTGGCTGGGGTGGCCCAAGCCGTGACATCATCCGGGGCGGTTGAACTTGTGATCATTGCGACAGGGCTCCTCTCGGAAGGCGACACCCTGCAACCGGAAAAAACCTACAAGCATCAGTCATTGGAGGCTTTTGAGCGCGTTTTCGCGGCCAATACCTTCGGTCCTGCCCTCGTGGCAAAACACTTACTCCCCACAATGCCGCGCAAGGGTCGCGCTGTTTTCGCCGCCCTGTCGGCCAGGGTCGGCTCAATCTCAGACAATCGCATGGGCGGGTGGCATGCCTATCGCGCCTCAAAGGCGGCCTTGAACATGCTGATCCGGAACTATGCCGTCGAGGTAGGGCGGCGAAACGCAGATTTCATTGCCGTTGGGCTGCATCCTGGCACGGTGGACACCAATCTCTCAAAGCCCTTCCAGGGTAATGTGCCCGACAAAAAGCTCTTCACTCCCAACTATTCCGCTGGCGCACTGCTAGACGTCATTGATGACCTCACCCCTGAGAACACTGGCAACGTCTACGATTTCAACGGCAAGCTTGTGCCCGCTTAGGGCGGTTTCCCTTCAAAGGCGCCACCCAATGGTCGATCCAGTTGAGCGCGATGAGGAGATTGGTGGAAAAGGCAAGCGACCATACGGTGCAAATTGGCCGGAACGTGCGCTAATGCCTGAAGTGGCGCATGCCGGTGAAGACCATGGCCAGCCCCGCCGCGTCCGCAGCGGCGATCACTGCGTCATCGCGGATCGAGCCGCCCGGCTGGATGACCGCCGTTGCCCCGGCTTCGGCGGCTTGCAAGAGCCCGTCCGGAAATGGGAAAAACGCGTCTGAGGCCGCGACGCATCCTTTGGTCCTGGGCTCTGCCCAACCGGCGGTTGCGGCAGCGTCTTCGGCCTTACGCGCAGCAATTCTGGCCGAATCGATCCGACTCATCTGGCCCGCTCCAATGCCTGCCGTTGCGCCATCCTTGGCATAGACAATGGTATTCGATTTCACATGTTTGGCCACGCGCCAGGCGAAGAGCATATCGCTCAGTTCAGCGTCGTTCGGCGCCCGCTTGGTAACGGTCTTCAGATCGCTGGGCGTCACGCGGCCATTGTCGCGTGATTGCATGAGGAGCCCGCCTGCAACGGTTTTGACAAATTGGCCTGGCGCTGTTGGGTCCGGTAGACCCTCGGTGAGGAGAAGCCGGAGGTTTTTCTTCTTCGCGAAAACCGCCTTTGCGGCTTCATCGGCTCCAGGCGCAATAACAACTTCCGTAAAAATCTGGGTGATCTCATCGGCAAGCGCCTCGGTGAGCGGGCCGTTCAGGGCGACGATGCCGCCAAAGGCCGATGTGGAGTCGCAGGCAAGCGCGGCGCGATAAGCCGTAAGCAAGTCCTCGCCTAAGGCGACGCCGCACGGATTGGCGTGTTTGATGATCGCGACGGCTGGTGTGTTTGGATCCAACTCACCGATCAATTCATAGGCAGCATCGGTGTCATTGATGTTATTGTAAGACAAGGCCTTGCCCTGAACTTGCTGAGCTGTGGCGACACCGGGTCTTCCTTCGCCGGTCACATAGAAGGCCGCAGACTGGTGAGGGTTTTCCCCGTAGCGCAGTGCTTCGTTTAGCGCGCCGCCTATCGCCGCCCAATCAGGGACCGTGTCATCGATCTGGCGCGTATACCACCCGCTGATTGCCGCATCATAGGCTGCCGTGCGCCCATAGGTCTTCGCGGCAAGCCTTTTCTTCAAGGCGAGAGTCACGCCGCTGCCATTGGACATTTCGCCAAGGGCCGCGTCCAGGTCTGCGCCATCCGTACAAACGACAACATGGGCGTAATTCTTGGCCGCCGCGCGCAGCATGGCGGGCCCACCTATATCAATGTTTTCGATGGCGGTTTGGAAGTCCGCACCGGCGGAAACCGCCTCCTCAAAGGGGTAAAGATTGATGTAGACCAGATCGATGGCGGCGATCCCGTGGGCCTCGGCGGCCGCCACATGGTCGGGATTGTCGCGCAAGTAGAGCAAACCGCCATGGACGACTGGATGGAGGGTCTTGACCCGCCCATCCATCATTTCGGGAAATCCCGTTATGTCTGCGACGTCTTGCACGGGAAGGCCGGCCTCTTTCAGCGCGCGTGCTGTGCCTCCGGTTGAAATCAACTCCACGCCCAACTCCGACAAGCGCGTTGCGCGCTCTATGAGACCGGATTTGTCTGAAACGGAAATCAGGGCACGGCGCACAGGGGTCGGCGCGTCGGTCATGGCGAAGCCTCTTGGGTCAGAATGATGGGCACTGTCGGAAATCGATAGCGTGGAGTCCCGGCGCTACTGCGACCTTATATGAGGGTCAAGCGCTATCGACGCCTGCCCTGGCTGCAGATTGGCTTGCGCCATACTGGGGCACCAGCCGACCGAGCAACGTCAGGGCTTCGATCCTCTCACGGCGCTCGGCGGCTCGCAAAAGCTGTTTCAACATCAGGTCAAACCGGTCATCCACTGTGACCCCGCCATTCACGCTGAGAACGCCATCCACCGCGGTGTCCGAGATGTCCTCGAAATCATAGGCGAGGACCTCTGTCAGCTTTTCGCCAGGCCGCAGACCCGTATATTCGATCTTGATATCGTGGCCGGGCACCATACCGCGCATACGGATCATGGCCTCTGCGAGGGCCTCAATTCGGATGGGTTCTCCCATATCCAGCACGTAGAGACTGCTCTCCTGGGAAGGATCTGCAAGGGTGGCGGCCTGCAGCACTAAGGAGGCTGCCTCCTCCACCGTCATGAAGTAGCGCGTGACATCCGGGTGAGTGACCGTAACCGGACCGTTTCGGTCAATCTGTTCGGCAAACAGGGGGACCACGGAGCCCGAAGAGCCAAGCACGTTGCCGAAACGGACAAGGGAGGGGGTGAGCTGCCCCATTTGAGCGGTTCTGCAAACCGTCAGTTCGGCCAATCGTTTGGTTGCACCCATCACATTGTCAGGGTCCACAGCTTTGTCTGTCGAGATGAACACCATCCGCTTCGTGCCGTATTTTACGGCCGTGCGGGTGATGTTCAGGGCGCCCTCGACATTGGTCAGGATCGCTTCGCAAACATGCTGTTCCATCAGCGGGACATGTTTCAAAGCGGCTGCATGGATGACGATATCGGGCTGGAATTCCCCAAACGTTTGCTCAAGGCGTGGGATATCGCGAACATTACCCAGCACGGATTTGACCGCCAGTTCAGGGAATTCGCGCCGCAAGATCATGTCTGCGCGATAGAGATTGTATTCGGAGGCGTCGAACAAGACTAGCTCGCCAGGGCCGACAGCGGCACACTGGCGCGCCAATTCCAGCCCGATCGTGCCGCCGCCCCCTGTAACAATCACCCGTGCACCCTGGACAAGGTTCTCCACTGCCGTTGGGTCCAAATTCCTCTGGGGGCGTGACAGCAAGTCAGCAGGACGGATTTCCTTCACATCCGCGCCGGTCTCACTGGACGAGAAGGCAATCACCTTCGTTTTCCGCTCGGCGGCAATCTCCAGGGCATCTGACATCGCGGCAGGTTTGCGGGCATCGCCCGTCACAGCCACCCAGGGCACATCGCCATAGCGCGCTTCGAGAAGTTGCAGCACGAAATCAAGATCGTTGACCCCGCCCAGGACAGGTACGCCCCGAATGGCGCGGCCTGGTTCTGCCCCATCAGTCTGAAGAAGGCCGAGCAGGCGCACCTTGGCGCGGCCGTTTTCCTTGCGCAGTTTGGCGATGACCTTTGCCGCTGCCGCTTCATCTCCAAGCAGGATCGCCCGAGTGGCGTTCTTTGGGATGCGTTGAAAAAATTGCAGAGGCTCACGGGTCGACCGGGAGAGTGCAATCATGCGGCCGACAAAAAGGGCGCACACCCAGAGCGCGACGGCAAGGACAATACTGGACCGTGGAAGACCGACCAGACGATTCCAAAGGAAGATTGTGGGGAGGAAGATCAGCGTTGCCAGTCCGACTCCCTGGAGAATACGAATAGCGTCATTTGCACCCATGTGGCGCCAGACCTGACGGTGGATGCCCAACAGGAAAAACGAAACCGCGGCAGAACTGGCAAAGGTCAGGGATGCAACAAGGACCAGTATCGCAAATCCTGGCGGCACGCCCTCAACCGTTGCCCACCGCATAATCACGGCCACAGCCATGGCCAGGCCCGCCGTAATGACGTCAAAGCCAAGCGTGAGGATCATCGCCCGGCGTGCGGTTTTCATACCGTTCATGGTGTTGCCGTATCCCGTAGAAAGGCCCAACGCACGCAATTTGGTGGCTCGGTGCCATCACCATTTGGGTCTGCCCGCCCGCTAATCACGATTTGGTCGGGATGCTCAACCGTATTGCGCGCAAGATAAAGTGAACGCTCAAGGCGTGCGCCGGGATGGCTCGTTTTGAATCGCCAGCGCGCGCCGTTCTCGCATTGCAGAAGAATAGCCCCGCGCCCCATCAAGGCGGTTACGGTTGGATGAAGGTGGAAGCGGATCTCGAATCCGATTGGTCTGTCATCGTCGACAGGCTCGCGGGACACGGGCCGCACCAGACTGTCTTCGCCGGTCAACCTTTGCCCGTCACCGGCCATGAACAGGCGCCTGCGGTGGAGCAACCCATAGGTTTCCTTGTAGCCTGAGTGCTGGGCGTCCAGCCAGATTTCGTGATCTTCTTCCAAGCGCTTTGCCGAGATCCCATCGGGTCCATCCGGTGAGAGCAGTCCAGAACTTTCATTGACAACGAAATTTGCATTGTCCCGGCCCGCAAGCACGAGTGTTGAATGCGCCCCGGAACGACGCACGGCGGCCTGAAGGTCCACATTGACCTCACGGGAAAACCCGCATGACGTCACCAATCGGGTCTGGCCCTCTGAGAGCTCAAAACCCAACGAGCCCGCATGGGCCATGTCGCCAAACGGTTGGTCTGGAGCACGACCCACGTCAAGGATCAGGCGCAGATTGGCGCGCTCCAGTTTCTGGAAGCCGGATTTAGGTGAAAAACTGAATTGTCTAGGCGCGGTCGCAAGGCATCCCAGGGCTGCGTCAATCTCTTCTGGAGTCGCTTCTGCGCCATCATTGAAGGGATAAAGCCTGCCATCGTCGCAGCGCAGGAAATTCAACATGGCGCCCATTCTGGGCATCCATTTGGTGATGAACTCCGGAACGGTCTTTCCGCAAGCGCGCAGTGTGCTCTGGATCGCGCCAAGGTCGAGCAGCGTTCTCAAGAGTCGCTCGGGACTGCGGCTGACGTGGCCGCCATCGGGCAGCACATGGGCCGTGCATTCGCTTTCTAGATTATCAAGCCCCGATTGGAGCCTTTGCGGATCGCCTTCCAGCGCGCTCAAAACGGTACAAATGGCTGCGATCCGAAACCGAGCATCAATATCCGCCGTTGACCCTGCAAGGAATTCCAAATGGGAGACCTGACGGCGCAAGGCCTGAAGTCTGTTCTTGCTTTCGGGGGTTTCCGGGTTTGCGAAGAGCAAAGCACCGCACCGCATCCAGTTCCAGACCCGATCAGCGCAGGGGCCAGCCCGCCAGGAAAATCCATCAAAAGACCCATGGTCGTCGATCCAGGCGTCTACCCATTCGACGGCCTGTCGAGACCCGTCAGGCGACTGTTGTGCGAGTGGCACCAGCCATTCGAAGCGGTGCATCCTATCCTTGAAATGCAGGGATGCGCCCTCGACATGCCAGGGGCCAACATTGCCGAGCCCCTCAAATCGCTCCTTACCCGCCCGCCATATTCCGCGTAAGACGGCCGCGCCACGTTGTGGGTCCGCAGGGCCTGGATGGACAAAGCGGCCCCAATCATAGGTCGGTGAGGGGGTTGTGATCACCCTGAGCCACTGACTGGCGCTTGGCTTCGCGGCTTCGCCAAGCGCACCGCGAAAGCGGCGCCAAAGTGCCGCGTCCTCTTCAGCTGTGCGTCCCTCTGGACGAGAATTACCGATCGGCAAACTCATTTGAATGACACTCTACAAGCACTTTACTCTGTGACCCTAGACAAACAGATTCGGTCGCAGGCTTCCGATGTTTTTTTCATAGTCTTCTTGCCCCCCTTTAAATACTGCCGACCCTGCCACAAGCACATTGGCCCCTGCGGCGATGGCAGCCGGAGCGGTTTCGCAATTCACCCCGCCATCGACTTCCAGCATGATGTTTCGGCCGGTTGTGTCAATCATCGAGCGAAGTCGCTCTATCTTTTTCAATTGGGAGGGGATGAAGGATTGCCCTCCGAAACCCGGATTGACGCTCATCACAAGGATCAAGTCGACTTCGTCAATCAAAGGCTCGACGACCTCTGCTGGCGTGCCAGGGTTCAGCGAAATCCCTGGGCGCATCCCCGCGGCTCGGATGGCCTGAAGCGTTCTATGTGTATGGGCGCCGGCTTCCGGGTGAATGGTCAAAATATCAGCGCCCGCATCGGCGAAGGCCAGAATGTAGATCTCGGGGTTGGAGATCATCAGGTGAACATCGAATGTCTTTTTCGTATGGGGCCGCAGAGCCTTCACGATCGGCGGTCCAAGGGTCAGATTCGGCACAAAGTGCCCGTCCATGACGTCTATATGGATAAAATCTGCGCCTGCTCCATCAATTGCGCGAATTTCATCTCCCAGCCGCGCAAAATCCGCCGAGAGAATCGATGGGGATATCAGCACGCGATTCATATTTAGTGTGGTATGGAAAAACGGTCGCCCGCACAAGGCGGCCGTTGCACCACGACGCGTATTTAATGGGTTGCTTTTTGAGAAGGGTCAGCCAGCCGGTACAACCCGCACGCCGTCTTCGCGGTAAACTATGTTCACGCGTGTGCCTGGGGCGTGGTATACATCCGCGCCTTGATAGATCTCGCGCAGTTCGCCATTGTCATAGCGAACGGTGTAGGCATAGCCTGGACGGGTGTTGAGTGCCTTGCCTGCTTCGTTGCCAGCAATGCCGCCAATAACGGCACCCGCAATCCCGCCAGCGGTTTGGGCTGCGTCGCCGCCACCGAGTTGCGAGCCTCCGATACCGCCAAGCACGGCCCCGGTCGCTGCACCAACGACGGAATTGTCCGGCCGGATTTGGACTTCGCGAACAGCCGTGACCGTGCCTTCATAAACCGTTGCGGCCTGGCCCGTTGCACCGGGCGAAACAGTGTTGGCACCATAATTGTTGACACAGCCTGCCAGGGTGAGCGTGAGGGCGGCAAATACGCCGGCAAGAAGCGTGCGGCCCTGGCGGACAGGGGCTGTCGAAACGGTCATCTGCGTGTTCCTTTATAGACATACATGATGGATAGTTCGGCAGGTCGATTGAATGGACAATGAACCGGAAATGACCTTTTCAAGGCAATCTCGCTTGAGGCACGGCTTGGTACTATTTGAGGCGACGCCGTAGGCGCGAAATAAAAAAGGCGTCGTGGCGTTTATCACCGTTTGGGATTGTGAGTACGTCGCCCGCCGCCGTAACGCTGCCCTCAAATCCATTGCACTCCGGTGGTCGAATGGGATCGCGGACAAGGCCTTCGTCCCCCAAAGCTGACTCGATGACCTCCAGGCCTTCTTCCCGGCGCGGTGTGCACACGCAATAAACCAAACGCCCGCCCGGTTTGAGCATGGCGGCTGCTGCATCCAGAAACCGAGCCTGCACAGCGCGATAGCCCTGAATCTCCCGTTCTGACTTGATCCAAGCGCCTTCGGGGTGGCGCCGCAGGGTACCGAGCGCTGAGCACGGCGCATCCAGCAGGATGGCGTCAGCAAGCACCGGCGGCGTCCAGGTTTCCACATCGCCGTGAATCACGTCCACCCGGTCTGCGAGCCCCGTGCGGTCGAGATTTTCCCGCACCCGTTCCAACCGGTTTTTCGACCGGTCCAGGGCGATCACGCGCGCCCCGGTGGCTGCCAATTGTAAGGTTTTACCGCCCGGCGCTGCACACAGGTCTAAAACACATTCGTCTTCCCCGGGTGCCAAAATGCGTGCTGCCAAAGCGGCGGCAGCGTCTTGCACCCACCATCGACCCTCTTGAAAACCCGGCAGGGTGTCGACGCGGGCACTGGTTATGGCGACAGACCCCGGTGCAATGACAGCGCCATCCAACGTTTGCGCTGTGACGTCTGGTTCGAGTGATGTGAGGTGGAGTTGGGGCTGGTCGATTTGTGCGGCAGCCAGGGCGCGTGCTCCATCCAGTCCTAAAGAACGCAGAAACTCGTCATGCACCCAGTCAGGCCATGTCTTCTCGGCGGGCGTGGCGTCAAATGTCTCGCGGCTCAGCGTGGCCTTGCGCAAGACGGCATTGACGAGACCGGACGCTTTGCGGGTTTGGGGCCAGGACTTTGCAGCCGCAACGGTTTCGCCCACCGCAGCATGGGCCGGAGTGCCGAGCGACCATAGCTGGGTGACGCCCAACCAGAGCAGAGCGCGCACGTCGGGGTCAATGCCGGTCACGGGCCGATCAAGAAATTCGCCTATGCCGTGGTCCAACCGGCCGCCCTGACGCAGCGCCTCAATGACCATTGCGCGCGCGAAGCCCTGGTCGACAGGCGGCAGCCCGGAATACTCGCCGTTGGTTGAGAAACAGTCATCAAGACTTCGGCGCGTCTTGAACACGCTGTGAAGAATCTTCGCCGCGGCCAGGCGTGTCGCGATGCCCGGCGCCAAATCGGGCGTGTTCACCCCCAGGGTCCCGTTGGCGTGGGCGGTGGCCCATCACCGGGAATGCGATCCGGCCCCACTTCCATTTCACCCGCGAGCTTTTGCAAGGCCGCCACGCGGTTGGCCGTCGACGGGTGGGTTGAGAAAAGACTGTCCCCGCGGCGTCCGTTCAAGGGATTTATGATGTACATATGCGCCGCCGCCGGATTTCTCTCGGCATGGTTGTTGATCTGGCTTCGGGCGCCACGCTCGATTTTCTGCAGGGCAGACGCGAGCCAGGCCGGATTACCGCAAATCTGGGCGCCGATCCGGTCGGCCTCATATTCGCGCGACCGTGAGATGGCGAACTGCACGATCGATGCGGCCATGGGGGCGAATATCATGATGGCCAGTGCCGTGATGATGCCGCCTCGTTCGCGGCCCCCTCCGAAGAAGAGTGCGAAGTTAGCCAGCATGCCAATGGCGCCAGCCAGCGTGGCTGTAACCGTCATCGTGAGGCTGTCGCGGTTTCTGACATGGGCAAGTTCGTGGGCCATGACGCCGGCAACTTCTTCGCGTGTCAGCATGGAGAGAAGACCCGTTGTGGCAGCGACGGCGGCATTTTGGGGGTTTCGACCGGTGGCAAAAGCGTTCGGCTGGGCTGTGTCTATGATGTAAATCTTCGGGATCGGCATCCCGGCATGGTCTGCCAGGGCCATCGTGTCGGAGACAAAGGTCCTTATGACGGGGCTGCTCTCTTGTCCCGTCACTTCCCGCGCGCCTTGCATGCGCAAAACAACCTTATCGGCATTCCAGTATGCAAACGCATTCATTCCTGCGGCAGCCATGAAGGCAACACCCATGCCGACGATCCCGCCCAGTAGGTATCCAACGCCGATGAAAATCGCCGTCATCGCGGCCATGAGGAGATAGGTTTTTGCCATTCCCATAGTAAATAGTGACTCCCTACACGTTGGCGCGGCCCGCTGTTTGCCGAAGGTTTGAGACGTATATGGAAACCATTAACCGACTTTGGAAGCCTGTTATCCCATGACTGACCTTTCTCCTGAAGAGATCAAACGCCGAAAGCACCTACCCGAGCCTGCCCGCCGCGCCCTGGAGGAAGCCGACGCGCGCAAGGCGGAGCAGGACGCTGAGTTGGAGGCTCTGGAAGAGGCGCGAGAAAGCGAGCGGGGTGGTCCAAAAAACATTGAACCCACGCGATACGGTGATTGGGAACGCAAAGGCATAGCATACGATTTCTAGCGCCGATCCTGCCCTTTCCCCAACGCACCCCCGCGACAAAACCTGTTGCAGCCCTTATACTCTCAACAGCTGCAACAGATAGCGCCAGGGAGGCCGTGGCCATGAAAGAGTATCTCCAGTTCTACATTAATGGCGAATGGGTCGATCCGGACACACCGCGCACCCTCGATGTCGAGAACCCCGCCACCGAAGAAGCCTTTGCGCGCATCTCGCTCGGCTCGCATGCCGACGTGGACAAGGCGGTCGCGGCTGCAAAGGCTGCGTTCCCAGACTTCAGCAAAACCAGCGTCGAATATCGCGCGGATCTGCTCGACAAGATCACCGCCGGGTTCCAAGCGCGTGCCGGAGAGATTGCAGAAGCTATTAGCGATGAAATGGGCGCGCCGATGTGGCTGGCCAAGGCTGCTCAAGCGCCTGCCGGTATGGGCCACTACGCAACAATGTCTGGCATCCTGCGCAGCTATGAATTCGAGGAAATGAAAGGCTCTACGCTCCTTCGCAAAGAGCCGATCGGGGTTTGTGGTTTCATCACGCCATGGAATTGGCCGGCCAACCAGATCGCCTGCAAAGTGGCACCAGCCATCGCTGCGGGGTGCACCATGGTGCTGAAACCGTCTGAAATCGCGCCGCTGGATGCCATGATTGTCGCGGAAGTTCTCCATGAGGCAGGTGTGCCAGCAGGCGTGTTCAATCTGGTCAATGGGGATGGCCCAGGCGTCGGCGCCTACATGTCCGGTCATCCCGGTATCGACATGATGAGTTTTACCGGTTCCACACGCGCTGGCGTTCTGGTGGCCCAGGCCGCGGCGCCAACCGTCAAACGCGTGGCCCAGGAGCTCGGCGGCAAATCTCCGAATATTGTGTTGCCCGAGGCCGACATGCAAAAAGCGGTTGGCGGCGGCGTCATGCATATGATGATGAATTCTGGTCAGTCCTGCAACGCGCCAAGCCGCATGTTCATTCCCCGAGAAAAGCGAGATGAAGCGGTTGCCATCGCCAAGGCTGCGGCCGACTCGGTCAAGGTTCAGATGCCACGTGACGCCGACAAGGGCGCGATTGGCCCGATTTCCAATGCGAACCAATACCAGAAGGTCCAGGATCTGATTCAGAAAGGAATCGAAGAGGGTGCAACCCTCGTCGCCGGTGGCCCCGGTCGCCCCGAGGGCCTGAACCGAGGCTACTTTGCCCGTCCAACCGTGTTTGCGGACGTCACAGGTGACATGACGATTGCACAGGAAGAGATCTTCGGGCCCGTGCTGACCATGATCAATTATGACAGCCTGGAAGAGGCCATCGAAATGGCGAATGACACCGAATATGGCCTGGCAGGCTATGTTCAGGGTCCGCAGGCCCAGGCGGAGAATGTTGCTAAGCAAATCCGGGCCGGGCAGGTCATCCTCAATGGTGCCGGCGTGGACATGAATGCACCCTTTGGGGGCTACAAGCAGTCTGGCAATGGTCGCGAATGGGGCACCCACGGCTTGGAGGAGTTCCTCGAAGTCAAAGCCATGATTGGCGCCAGCGCTGCCTAGCGCAATATCGGACACACTCATTGAATAGACGATATGAAGCCCCGCCGAAAATCGGCGGGGTTTGGGCATTGTCCTGGAGGATGTTTTGATCGCGCAGGTCTCGGCGCAACCCGCTTTGTCTCGCCAGCCAATCAGGAATTGCAGGCTGAAACCCCCGGTGGCGCGACATGGGCGAGGCTAGGGCCTTTTCCGGTCAATTTGCCCAATGATGCCATTGGACCGGAAAAGCTGTCGATTGGCTCAATCTCGCCCCACGCCAGCCCCAGCCTCGGCCCAAGGCCATGGCTTAGCCGCCGGTCCGCTCCATGGCCCTCGCGAAAGCAGGACGGGCCATGTTCCGGTCGAGATAGGCCTTCAAACTAGGATAAGGCCCGATTTCGCCCAGGCGTTCGGCCATGTGGCATATATAGGTGAACCCAATATCCGGCGCCTGCAGTGTGTCCCCCAGGATAAAGGCCTTCTCGCCGAGGCTGTCCTGCATATAGCCGAGATGCAGGGCGACTTCGCCTGCGGCAAACGCTGAGATAACAGGGGGTTTGGGGTCTTCACGGGTTAGTAAGAGCTTGATGAGCAACGGCGCGAAGGCGGACGCCTCACTGTAAGCGAGCCACTGGTTCCACTTGGCCCGCGCGATCGCATCGCTGTGGGGCGGCGCAAACGCATGCTCGGTGTCGTATGTGTCGACGAGGTGGGTTGCGATGGCGCCGGATTCGGCAAGGGTCAGGTCACCGAACTCGATGACCGGGCTTTTGCCCAGCGGGTGGGCGTCTTTCAGCTCCGGCGGCGCGCGGTTCATCTCATTGCGCACATAGATCTTCAGCGCATAGTCCAAGGCGAGTTCTTCCAGAAACCAGACGGTGAAAATCGAGCGTCCGACCCGCAGGTGGTGAACTGTGATCATTGGATGTGTCCTCCTTGGCCAATACCTGAAAGCAAAGCGCCCCGGTGTGCAACCGGGGCGCCTCTGGTTCGTCTGTGTGGCTGACTGCGTTAGCCAGCACAATCCGTTGTGTCCGTGCCGACGGTGCAGAGATCCGGCTCGTCGCACTCTCCGTCATTGGCATAGACGCAGCTATTCGGCCCGCCTGTGCCTTGGCAATCATTCATGTCGGTGCCAACCGCGCAGAGGTCCGGCTCGTCGCACTCCCCATCATTGGCCCAGCGGCAGGAATTATCACCACCCGCTGGAACGACGGCGCCACCGCAATCGCTCGTGTCGGTTCCCGAAACGCAGAGGTCTGGCTCATCGCACTCTCCGTCATTGGCGTAGACGCAGCTATCAGGACCCCCGAGCCCTTGGCAGTCAAAGGTGTCCGTCCCGGCAGCACACAGATCCGGCTCGTCGCACTCGCCGTCGCGTGCAAATTCACAGCTGTCGGGACCGCCTGATACACCATTGCAGTCATTGCTGTCAGTCCCGACGGTGCACAGATCTGGCTCATCACATTCGCCGTCATTGGCCCATTGGCAGCTATTGGGGCCGGTGTCTCGAGGCGCGGAGCAGTCTGTCGTGTCGGTCCCAGGCAGGCAGAGGCCTGGCTCGTCGCACTCCCCATCATTGGCCCAGCGGCAGCGGTCAGGACCTTGCAAGCGCGTGGGGGCACAGTCGGCCGTGTCCGTGCCCATTTCGCAGAGACCGGGTTCATCGCATTCGCCATCATTTGCGAACTCGCAGGAATTGGCCACCTCGTCCCGGCAATCGGCCACATCGGTTCCGGGCGCGCAGCCATCGGGCTCATCGCACTGGCCGTCATTGGTCCAACCACAGGTGGCCGGGGTCGGCGTCACGCCAGCGCAGTCATTGCTGTCGGTGCCAAGAGCGCAGAGGTCTGGTTCATCACATTCACCATCATTGGCGAAGACGCAGCTGTTGGCGCCACCGGTGTCCACACCTTCGCAGTCGGAAGAATCGGTGCCGACAACACACAGGCCGGGTTCATCACATTCGCCATCATTGGCCCAACGACAGGAATCCGGTCCGCGGCTAGAGGCTGGGCCGCCGCAATCGGCCTGGTCGGTGTCAATGGCGCACAGATCTGGCTCATCACATTCGCCGTCATTAGCGAACTCGCAGCTGTTCGGGCCGCTTGCAACCGTTCCGCCATCACAGTCATTGCTGTCGGTCCCGAGGACACAAAGATCTGGCTCATCACATTCGCCGTCATTGGCGAACTGGCAAGAATTCGGGCCGCGCCGGGCAGCAGGGCCGCCGCAATCATTCTGGTCGGTGTCAATCGCGCAAAGAGAGGGCTCGTCGCACTCCCCATCATTGGCAAATTCGCAGGAATTCCCCTTGTCCTGAGCCCAGACGATGCCCGGTTGACCGCCCCACAAACACAATATTGCACTGAGCAGTGCCACCCAATATGTCGACCGCATGATTCCCTCCTCACGCATATGTGAGCACAGTGCTAGCAGAGCGCGCAGGTGTTGCCTAGCACGGGTTACAGCTTTAACGCGCGCAGAAGGCGAGGGGAAATTTTCACTATTTCAAGGAGATGTTGTGACCAGATGGCCTGTAAGCCGGGTTCTGTACCCCTGACGGGGTGGCAGCCATTCATCTGGGACATACTTTGCAGCATGCCTCGTGCAGCGCACCCGGGGCGCGGGCTGGAAACGGCCCATATGCGCCCCCTACTTGGCCTTGCTCCGGGCGGGGTTTACCATGCCAGGGCTGTTGCCAGTCCTGCGGTGGGCTCTTACCCCACCCTTTCACCCTTACCGAACGGGTGTCCGGCGGTCTGCTCTCTGTGGCACTTTCCCTCGGCTCGCGCCGGGCGGGCACTACCCGCCGCCCTGTTTCCATGGAGCCCGGACTTTCCTCCCTGCAAAAAACAGAGCGACTGCCCAGCCATCTGGTCACGACTCCCTATATACGCCAAAGGTGAAGGAATCGAGGCAGGGAGCCGGAGCCGGTTATGGCGCAGCAGGCAGATCAGCGCTGGCAACTTCCAGCCGCTTGGGCTTGGCGCCCGGTGTGGCACGCGATCGTGCGGTTAACCCAGCCACAGGTGCGCATCGTCTCCGGCGGAATTGCGTTTTATGCCCTGTTCTCCATCTTTCCGCTCATCTACCTGACGCTAACACTTTTGATTGCGATCCTGCCGGCGGAAATTTCAGTTCAGATCGCAGGGTCGATCCAGCAAATGCTGGCTTCGAATGTGGCGCCGCTGGAGGCCAATGAGGTCAATATCATCTCTGCCCTGACACCCCAGGGGCTAACCTTTCGGGCGGTTGTCGCAATCGTCATCGTTGCAATCACGGCGATATCAGGAGCCAAAGCTGTCATCACCGGCATCCGCATGATCACCGACACAGAGCGGCGCAGTGGATTGATTGGCTTCCAGGGCGTGTCCCTTGCCATGACGGGTTCCCTGATTCTCCTTGTTTGGACTCTTGGCGCAGCCCAACTGGCCGTTACCATCTTCCAGCAGGGACAAGCCGGTGAGGCGGGCCGATTTGCAGGTGAAATTGCCGCTCTGGCCTCCACTTTGTGGATTACGAAGTGGGTTGCGAGCTTCGCGGTCTTCTATTTGTTGATTGCCTTATCCCTTCGGGGCTGTGGCTTTAACGCCAAAGCGCTTGCGGCTGGCGCCGCAACGGGTGCCTTGGCCTGGCTGGGCATCACCTGGGCGTTCCAGCTCTATTTGCAGCTGTCTGTCCTCGACACGCTTTACGGTGCCCTTGCGTCCGTGATCCTGGGTTTTATTTGGCTGACCCTGTCGGTTATGGCGCTTTTGCTCGGTGCGGCTTTGGCGGCTGAGTGGAGCAAGGCTTACGCCTCCTCATCGGCGGCGACGCCATAGTGCATGCGCACCGTTCCGATGGCGGCCAGACATGCGAGATCGGCCTGCCCTGTAACCTGCCGCGGGCGCCAACGGCGCTGGAAAGCGCGCACAACAGCTTCGGTTTGCGCGTCGTAATTTCCTGTAACGGACAGGTCATAGCCGATCGACAGCAACATAGCCTGCATGCGCTCGACCGGACCGCCCGCCTCTCCGCGTTCCAATCCTTTGCCCCGTGCAACCCGGCCAGCCATGGTGGGAACCTCTAGAGGCCAAATCCCAATGCCATGATCCGATAGGGTTTGCCATGGGAAGTGTTCGCCGGGATCGGCCTTCCGGTCTGGTGCGATATCCGAGTGGCCGACGATCCGTGTTTGGGGAATGTCGTGGCGAGCAAGAATGGCTTGGCAAAGGCTGATCACCGCAGCGATTTGAACCTCCGGAAACGGCGGCAGGGTCCCATGAGTTGTCGGAAAGTCGTGGCCTCCATTGACGATCTCTATGCCAATACTGCGCGAATTGAGGTCTGCCTCGCCCTGCCAGGCCGACACACCGGCATGCCAGGCCCGCTTGGCCTCCGCTACCATGGCCACAACGACACCATCTTCCCGCACCACATAGTGGGCAGATACTTCGGCTGCGGGATCGCAGAGACGGGCCATGGCGGCTTCGCCCGTTTCCATGCCGGTGTAATGCAGCACCAGCATGTCGAGCGGGTGCTTGCGGTCGTTAAAATTGGGCGATGGTGTATGGATGACCCTCATGATCCAGGCCCTCCCAGTTTCTTAACAAGCGAGGCCTCGGGCATTTTCGTGTTCTGCCGAACGGCGATCACAAAGACGCCACCCAGGGAGACAATTGCGCCTACCACAAGCCGAAGTGTCATGTCTTCGCCAAGCAGAACGATGCCAAAGATCACGCCCCATATGGGAGTCATAAGCGTCAACGGTGAAAGCAGCGAGACGTCGTAGGTTTTGATCAACGTATAAAATACCCCGTGTCCGAATATGGACACCCCGACGATCGCAAACAGGGTCGCTGCCCACACCCCCAGCCCACCCCCGGCAAAGGCCGCCAACTGTCCGGTCTCCACAATACCTGAAAACACAAACAAGGGCAGGAATGACAGCCCACCGACCCAAGCCTGCATCCGCAAGGCCGGCATAGGCTCGATCTGTTTCATCAAGATCCCGCCAGCGGCTCCGATAATCGCGGAAAATACCACATAAATCAGGCCAATCGAAAGCGAGAAGCCTTCCGGATCCACGGCGATCAAGAGACAGCCCGCAAAAGCGAGCATGATACCCAGGCCGCGGCGCCAACCCACGGTTTCACCCAGAAATGCCATACTCATCAGCGTCGAGAAGGGAACGCCCAGTTGGCCGACAACGGACACCGCTGAGGCTTCCGCATTGGCCAGGCCGAGGAACAAAAACGTGAAATGGGCCGCACCAATGCACATGGCGATTGCGAATAGGCGTCCAAACTGGTGCGGGATCGGCCGCAGAAACCAGACAAGTAGCGCGGCAATGCCGAAGAAACGCACCGCTGCGAAGAAAATCGGTGGCACGCCTGCATCGGCGACGACCCAGCGTGTGACGACGATGTTCAACCCCCAAATGAGGCAGACCACGAAGAGGAGGCTGAAATCTCGAAACGTCATTGCCGCGGCCTTAACAGGTTCGCCCGGCCACCTGGAAGCGCGGCATGACGTTTCATGTCGCCTGCATCGATCCATGGTCTCCATCTAGGGCAGACCCAGTCGATCAGTGAACCGGACTGAATTCGCAGCCGCATTTGGTAATCCCAACCGGGTTAAGGGCCTGTTGAAGGTGTTCCGCTAGCTTGGCGCCAAATAAAAACACCTTTCTACTAGGCGGGTCGATGGCTGAGAATACAGCGCAGGGCGAATGGAGTGTCTCGCGGCGACAGTCGCTGGTGCGAGAGCGCGTGGAGATCGACCTTCGTATGGTCGGGCTCTTGTTCGCATTGTCAATCGTCGCGGCGCTTCTGCGACCACCGTATGCGTATTCCATTGATGATGTCATTTATGTCGAGATGGCGCGTGCCTTTTGGGAAAACGGGGTTCTTTTCATCTCTGGGCGCGGCGGTGTGGCGGGCGCGCCAGAGCTCGTCTTGAACCTGACCCACGGAATTGAGGGGCGTGTTTACCCCCAATATCCGGCACTCTACGGGATATTGGCGGCGCCCTTTTATGGCCTTGCCGGCGTGCGTGGCCTGGTTTTTCTGAATGCTATTGGCTTTTTCGCCGTCCTCTGGCTCACCTTGCGCAGTGTTGGCCACTTGTATGGCCTTGCCCTGGACCGGCGCTTTGTGGCGGGGCTCCTGGCCTTTGCGACATTCATGCCCGCATACGCCATGGGAATATGGCCGCACATGTTCGCCCTCGCGCTGGTCATGGCGGCCATTGAGAGAGCTACGGCCCATTTGTCGCTTAAAGAGCGGCCCGATCCCCTAAGCCTCGTCCTTGCGGGGCTTTGGATGGGTGCAGCCATTGCGATCCGGGTGGATTCCGTGATGCCCGCCATTGCAGTTGTTTTCTGGCTCGCCCTTTTTGGCGCCCCCACTGTACGCTCTGCGCCGCTCTGGTTTCTGTTCGGGGCGTTGCCGTTTCTCTTTTTGGCCAGCGCCTTGAACGGCGAAAAGTTCGGGACCTACATTCCCATCAGCTATGGCCCTAAGGTGGGCCCTGACGGAATCGGCGCTTATACTGTGCATTTGGTCGTTGTTGGCGTCGTTCTGGCGCTGGCATGCTGGATCAATCCTGGTGCGAGCAGGGCCAAAGCGGTCTTGTCGCGGTTCAAATCCCCGCTGTTTCTTGTTCCGCTTCTGCTTGCCGGTCTCACCCTGGCTGTCTTGGTCGAGCCTTTGCGCAAGGTCTTCTGGAACGCCTATGTCCTGGTGGCAGACCTCCAACAGTTGGATGAATGGCAATTGGACGGGGCGGTCCGCCGCGATGCGGATGGATACATCCATGTCGTCGGCGTGTACAATCGGGCGCTGCTCCAATCCGCGCCCTTTCTCGTGCTTGCCGCCATTGCGCTAACGGGGCTTGCCTCGGGGCGGCGGGTTGTCGCGCGCAGTCTTTGCGTCCTGGTCGCGGGCTCCGTCATCGGCTTCTATAGCCTCAATCAGTATCATGGCCACTACTCCCACAATATGCGGTATTTCCTCGCTGCGTTGCCATTCCTGGTGATTTTGTCGGTTGATGGGTTTACCAGCCTTTGCCGCGGTGTGGGTACGCGGCTGCGGCGCATCAGTCTGATGCATGGTGTGGCGATCGGTGCGATCGTTTTTGCTGTGTTGTGGCTCAGCCCGTTGCCCAAGCCCTTTACGACATTCTACCCACCCCTTTTTGCGGCGGCGGCCTTGCTCTTCACCAGTCTCATTGTGGCCCTGGTAAATACCTCGTCCCTTGTTAAGCGCATTTGGTTGACGACGACGGGGGTCGCGATTGGGCTCTCTATCGTGGCGTCTTGGGCGGACGTGGTTGGCCAAAACCAGAGCGCTGGACGGGAAGGCCCGATTACCGAGGCGGCCGCGAACACCCTGCCGGCTGGGGCGTTGCTTGTGACATCGATTGAGGAACACTTCCTGACCGCTCCCAAAGCCGGCATCCATATGGTGTCGGCTGTGCGGGAAGACGGCCAGGTGGCGCGTGCGGCGATTGCCGCTTTCCGTGCGGACGGGCGGTGCGTTTATGTGCACACGCCGCGAACCCTGGAATGGCTGACCATTGAGGGCGATTGGAGCTCGGTTATGTTGCCCGGCCTGAGCGGGACGGGCGCCACCATGATGCAGCCATCCCACCAATCGGCACGCTGTGCATTGACCGCGCCGCGCTAAAGCTCTCACATGGATGGGATCGGACGGGACGTCTCCAGGGGTGTCTCCCCGCTGGGTTTGCCTGCACCTTTGCCATAGCCGTGCTTTTTCAACAGTCCGCGGAGTTGATGATAGGTCAAGCCGAGGGCTTCAGCCGTCTTGCCCTGGTGGCCATCGTGTTCAGCCAGGGCCGTATCGAGTATGTCCATCTCAAAAGCCACCACGGCGGCCTCGAAGTCAGACGGCAAGGGCGTTGCGGGCTTGCGTTCGCCGATAGCATTCGGTTTGGGCTGCGATGGCCTGGCATTCTGAGCACTCGGTCGCCACGGCGAGTCGAAGGGGTCAAGGGCGGCCGGATCGAACCGAACCGGGTCGTCGGGGGCCGTTACCATGGCGCGGTGGGCAAGGCGCTGGGCAAAATTGCGCAGCTCGCGCACATTTCCGGGCCAGTCATGGGTTTCAATGGCGACTATGGCGCTGGGGGCAAACCCTGGAAAATCCTCCCCCATTTCCACCGCCATGCGCCGGGCGAAGAAGTCTGCGAGCAGGGAGGCGTCCCCGTCCCGCGCGCGCAGCGGTGGCAGCGTTATGACATCAAAGGCCAGGCGATCGAGCAGGTCGGCGCGAAAGTCTCCCGTCTCAACCATGTGTGGAAGGTCACCATTCGTTGCAGCGATCACGCGGACATCGGTAGACAGAACAGTCTCTCCGCCAAGGCGCTGGTACTCGCCATACTCGATCACGCGGAGCAGCTTTTCCTGTACACGGCTTGACGCGGTCGCGATCTCGTCCAGGAACAGTGTGCCCCCATCGGCCAGTTCGAACCGGCCGGCGCGCCGATCTGTGGCGCCTGTAAAAGCACCGCGCTCATGGCCGAACAGTTCACTATCGAGCAATTCTTCCGACAACGCTGCGCAATTGACCTTGATGAAAGGACCCTCCCAGCGCCGCGATAGGAAATGCAGCCGTTCACCGATCAATTCCTTGCCCGTGCCGCGTTCGCCGATCACCAGGAGAGGGCGGTCCAGGGGCGCGACGCGGGAGGCGTGTTCCAAGGCTTCGAGCCAGGCCGGGCTTTCACCAATCAGTTGTGACGTCGATCCAATCATAGGCGTATTATACCAAATCTATTGGTCATAATCACCAATAAAATTCACGAAATATCCTAAAAAATTTTTGCACGACCGATCCTTGATGACAATATAACCAATATAAACAACGCATTACTGGATTAATCCCAAACTGGCACGGTCTTTGAAATGTACTGGCCATGCTCAGGGCGGTTAGGGGCCGCCAAACCAAAAGGAGAAGACGAAAGAAGATGACCGACCCAAATTATACCTCCCGCGACACCAGTGACTCCGGCCGCTTTGGCCGTTGGCTGTCCTCCCGCCCAGCGGAAACCTGGATGTTCTTCGCAGCAGGCATCTTCCTCGGCGGATTTTTCTTTTGATCGCGGCCACGCCGCTTTCCTCCCCCCTCTACGATAAGGAACCAAAATTATGGGACTGTTTTCCCGCCTCGGTGACATCATAAACTCCAATATCAATTCGATGCTGGATAGTGCTGAAAACCCCGAAAAAATCGCTCGCCTGATCATCCAGGAAATGGAAGATACACTCGTTGAAGTCCGCACGGCTGCGGCTCGCGCCATGGCTGACAAGAAGGAAATGGAGCGCGAGATTGCCCATTACTCGACGGTCCGTGACGATTGGAACACCAAAGCTGAGCTGGCCATAGACAAGGGCCGTGAAGATCTGGCCCGCGGTGCGCTTCTCGCCAAGCAGAAAGCCGAGGGTGAAATTGCCCGGCGCCAGGATGCGATGGTTGCGGCTGAAGAAGCGTTTGAAAAGCGCCAGGACGATTTGGCGAAACTCCAGGACAAGCTCTCGGAGGCAAAGGCCAAACACCGCGCCCTTATGATGCGTCGTGACGCGGCTGAACAGCGGATCCGCATGCGCACCCAGACCCATGACGGCAAGGTGGATGAGGCCCTGGCACGCTATGCCCATGTCGAGCGTAAGGTCGATGAGATGGAAGCCTATGCCGATACGATCAAAGGCCGTGAGCCCACCCTTGAAGCCGAGTTTGATGCCCTTGAGCGCAATGAAGCTGTGGAGGCTGAGCTTGAGGCTCTGAAGGCCAAGCGGAATGGCTCAAAGCCGAAGGCTGTCAAAGGCGCGAAGGGAGCTGAATAATGCTTATACCACTCGCCATTCTCGCCGGTATCATGTCGGTGATCACCGCGCCGGGCTTGATCGCCCAGCACATGGACGCCCGACGGGCCAAAGCTGAGGGGCAGGACGCATAATGTTCGAAGACGTCCTGCTTCCAATCATCATCGTGGCAATCCTGTTTGTCGGAATGCCGGGTGTCATCCTCCATTACATTACCGAATGGCGGAAGATGAAGAGCCTGCAGCCCGATGACGAGCGGATGCTTGAAGACCTGTGGCGCTCCGCAAAACGCATGGAGCGCCGGATAGAAACACTGGAAACCCTGGTCGACAGCGAGGGCAATGCCCGCCGCTCGGAGACCGACGATTACACAAGGAGATATGACCAATGACCCGGGATTTTGCCGGCTCTCCCAACCCGACCCAGCTCAAGCGCTCGCGCACCAACAAGGTCTGGGCCGGGGTTTGTGGCGGAATTGGAGAGCGTTTTGGATGGGACCCGGTCTTGGTCCGCGTGCTCTTCGTGCTCAGCTTCTTCTTTTTCTTCGGTCCGTTCATTTTCCTTATCTACATTATCATGTGGATGATGATACCGGCCCGTGGGCTGGGGGAAGACCGGGCGGCCCGTAATCCAGAAGAACAGGAGTTCTGGCGCGGCGTTTCAGACCGTCCAGCCGCCACGTTCTCCAACTTGAAGTACACCTTCCGGGACCTGGATGACCGTCTCCAACGCCTTGAACAGTCCGTCACGTCAGACGAGTGGCGCCTGCGCAAGGAATTCCGGGACCTGGAAAGCTAAACCAAAACCGCCCGGGGGCGCGCGAAGAGCCGCAAAGGCACAGCGCCCCGCCCAATGAAACCGCGCTATCGAGCAAGAAGGAACCGAGGACATGCGCAAGGGGACTATTAGCAAATACCATGGCCGCATTGGCTTTGCCGTCGCATTCGCCACGCTTATCGCCATTGCTGTGGCAACCACAACAAGCGGGCTCCACATCACGGCCGGAGACGTTGCCGTCAGCATGGATATGACGGCAGAAAACGGGCTGCATCTCCGCTTCGGAAAGGCCAGCGACGTCTAGGGCGTCAACCCTTTCAACCGGCGAGCCCGCCCCTGCAGCGGGCGGCCGTCAGGCTCCAATGCCAGCGAACCAACATCAATGCACACCCAAGACCGAGTCAGTCAGACCCAAATTCGGTTCACCGGAGAGAAGGCGCGTGCTCGTCAATACCGGCAGTCAATGGTGCCCCCGGCCCGACTCGAACGGGCACTCCCGAAGGAAACGGATTTTGAATCCGTCGCGTCTACCGGTTCCGCCACGGGGGCAATGGCGCTCTATGTGGCCGAAGCCCACCGCGCCGTCAATTCACTTGGCGCTAAGACGCCTGTGTTATATCGCGCTTCCATGACCGATGCCGCCGTTCCCCATGCCCCAATTCAGCGCACCCTGTTGCAGTCCATCGAAGCGATGGCCGACGAGTCCGGTGCAGACGGCTATAGTCTGCGCCAGATCATGGACCGGTTGGATGAGCGTGCCTTCGGTGCCATGCTCTTCATTCTGGCGCTGCCCTGCTGCATCCCGTTTCTCTACCTCGTGCCGCAAATCGTGGCCCTGCCAATGATGGCCCTGGCGGCTCAGATGGCTATGGGCCGAGAAGAGCCCTGGCTGCCGGCCAAACTGGCCGAGCGCAAGATCAACCAAGATGGCCTGGCCAGCACGGCACGCGGGGGACGAAAATGGTTTGGTTGGGTGGAGACGATCGCCCGCCCTCGGTTGACGTTCCTGACGGGGAAAGGCCCTGAACGTGTGATTGGGGCCATTCTCTGTGTGTTCTGCGCCTCAATCCTACTGCCCTTTCCGATGACCAACACGGTTCCTGGGTTCGCTGTGGCACTCGCCAGTTTTGGCTTGATCCAACGCGACGGCTTGCTGGTGATCGGTGGTCTGCTGCTTGGGTCGGCCTGGGTCTCGTTCCTGGTCTTTGCGGCCATATTCGGGTTGGAGACCGTGACAGGCCTGATTTCCGGGCTGATTTCAGGAAACTGAAAGCGGCGCGCGCATCGCCGCATTGTCCCCAAGCCTTTGCTCCCTCATCACCGCAGTAGACATGAGCGAAACCTTGAAACCTTTGATAGGCTGGCGTTGGCCGGCGTTCGCCATCGTGATCTCGGCGGCCATGTTGGGTGCGGCGCACGGCTTTGAGCGGTTTGATCAGCTCTACCCTTGCCCGCTCTGTTTGCGACAACGCGAGGTGTATTGGGCGCTGATTGCCATGAGCGCTGTGGGGCTGGTACTTTGGCGCTTGCGACCCGCGCCTCGGTTTATCGAGGGCCTGAATATCTTGGTGGGGCTGGTGTTTGTCACCGGAGCAGGTGTCGCAGCCTACCATATCGGCGTGGAAATGGGACTGTTTCCGTCAGGGTGCGCTGGCCTCACGCCGGAAGAGGCTGCACGCGAAGCGATGAAAGACCCCCTTGGCGGATTGGATGATCCACAGGCCACGGGCTCATGCTCCGAGGCCGCCACGGTCTTCGGGGTGTCTATGGCGACCTGGAATTTTCTGATCTCGCTTTGTCTTGCAGCCGTGAGCTTTGCCGTGGCGCGTGAGACCGACCGGGCCACTAGAAACCGGGTATCCCTGTAGACACCCATGCTGTGAGAAGCGACCCAACGGCGCCTGTGCTGGCGATGGTGCGCAATCCATCATACCAGGCCGGTGTATCCCGGCGGCTGAGTACGTCCCAGATCCATTGGATGAACAGCGCGCACGCCATGGCCACAAAAACCCATGGGCTTTGCGCTGGGGTTCCCAGAAGGTAGTAAACGACAGCGCCCCACCCGACGAGCGCACCGATGATCGACCCTGTCATGATGCCCCAACGCGGCGGCGTAAAGGTCGCTTCATTCATTTCAACGCCCCAGCGCACGCCGCCGAGGAAGCTGAGGATCACAGCGCTGTAGACCAGCAGCGTGAGATGAGCGCCGGCTTGGGGGGCGGGATCGTCGCCAAGTGCGAAAGCCGCCAGGGCACCGCCGAAAAAAGGCATCAGACCGGCGACCGTGAGCGCCAAGGGGGCAGGGGGAATGGCGAAAGCGCCGCGTCTCAACATCACTCATACTCCGTCGCGCAGGCGTCCAGGCGCCCGCGTCCATTACAAATGCGTATAGCAAACAAGCGTTAAGGGACCTTGCACCGAATTAAGCTGACTCTGGGCACAGGCGTGGCCTCCTTCAACAGGTAAGAGGCATTGCCGTATGGAGGTCATCTTGAAGGATTTAGTCCCTCTCATTGTTGTTGCCGGTTTGCTGGCGCCTGGTGATCTGGCTTGTGCCCAGGATTTCGCTGCCGCACCGGGGAAAACGCGCGTCACGCTGTATTTCGATGGCGCTTCGCTGGAAAAGCGCCCGAATCCGCCGCTGGAAGACCACGCCGATCACCGATTGGAGCGCCTGCAGGCACCCCAGGACATGCAGGCTCGCCCTGCGTCAGGGATCCCGGCGTCAGGCCTGGCGATGGACGAGACTCGCCGCACCGTTCGCTATATGACCGCGGATGAATGGGCTCGACACCCGTCCAATCGGGCGAGGTCTGCCCTTGCCGAGTGAACGCAATTGCAGCCTTGGACTCGCTTTCGCCACACAAGCGGCTTAGGCGACGGGCATGGCCAAGGCGGTTATATTTGCGCTCCTGTGGGTGATCCTTACATCGCCCGCGCATGCCCAGTCACCCTGTTTTCCCCTTGAGCACGATACACGCACCTATACGGCGTGCACCCTGAGCCTGTCAGAGTTCGACATCAGTCTTCATTGGCAAGCGCCCGATGGCGTGCTGATCGGACATCCCACGCGTTTGCATACGATGCTGAACGAGGCGGCCAAGGACGTTGCCCTGATTACAAATGGTGGAATGTACCACGCAGACCGAACGCCCGTGGGCCTTTTCGTTGAGGAGGGCATCGAGCAAACCCCGCTGGTGCGCGGCGAAGGTCCGGGCAATTTCCAACTCCTGCCCAATGGCGTGTTCTTTCTTGACGAAGGGGTCGCACGGATCCTGGAGACCGAAGCCTTCGCAGAAGCCGGCGCGGCGCCGGACCTTGCGACCCAGTCGGGGCCGATGCTCGTCATCGATGGTGCGTTGCACCCAGCCTTCCGCAAAGCCAGCGAAAGTGTTTATCGCCGGTCCGGGGTCGGCGTCTCCGATGATGGGCAAACCGTATGGATTGTCATTAGCGAAGAGCCCGTGAACTTCTTCAGCTTCGCCAGTGTCTTTCGAGACGGGCTCGGCCTCGACAATGCCCTCTATCTCGATGGAAAGGTCTCGCGGCTCGACGTTCCGGGCGATGCCCGACGGGAGTTCGGCCTCGCTATGGGGCCCATCCTCGCCGCCACGCACAAGCCGAAGGTTGAGGACGCCCCGGAATAACCGGACTAGTTCCTATCGTCAGGCCCGTCGGCGACATCTTCGGCAATGTCTTCGATATCGTCAGCCAGATCACGGGCCGCGTCGCTACCGCGTTCGGCCGCAACGCCCATGAGGGCATCCATCCGCGCGCCTGCCGCTTCGAACGACCCCTCGGTGAAGCGGAACAAAAGCATGATCAGCACAAACAAAGCCATTGCCAGGAAAACAATATTGTAGAGAATTTTTGCCATCACCTGTCTCCATCCGTCCCGACCGCCCCTTCACATGGCGCTCGTTTTCGTCACTCTTGGGGCAAGGCGTCAAGTCAGGGGGGCTGAATATGATCCGTTGCGCCATCGCCATGGGTGTTGTCCTCGGCCTGTTTTCAATGCAGGCCTGCACAACCACGCGAGGTCTGCCCGACCCTGTGGCTTGCCTCCAAATCGATGACAATACCGTGCGTCTGCGCGGTGAAATCAACGATGCCATGGCGCTCTGTGCCCAACAGGTGATCACGGCCGATACAACGCGTGTTGTGGTCAACACGCCCGGCGGCGATACACGAGCCGGCCGCGCCATTGCCCGACATATTGCCAAATTGCCAAGGACGCTGGTGATCGATGGCGAGTGTAGCTCATCGTGCGGCAACTACTTTGTTCCGGCGGCACACCGACTGGAAGCCACACCCGGCAGCTTCATTGCGATCCATGGCACGCCCGACCCGGCGCTGGTGGAAAGATCCAGGCGCGACTTAAGCGAACAACTCGCTTCCGCGGTGCTTTCTGGCGAGATCACGGAAGCGGAACGGCAAGTTACACTTGATGAGTTTCGCCAGCGCGGCCAGGAGAATCTCGACGCAGAAGCCGCCTTTGCCGATGATTTCGGTGTTCCCAAGGGGTGGCGGCTGTTCCGCGAAACACCCGATGCCAGCGTCACGGCGGCCTTTGCGGAGCATTTTGAGGGTGGGCCGCGCCCGGTTCGCCAACGCGGGGCTGCAAGCGCCATATTGATTGTGGAGCCCGCCTTGTTGGAAAGCTGCCTACCGGGCGTTGATCCAGGCAACTACCGCACAAACTTTGAGGTCACCGTCATTGGTGATGCTCGCGAGAAAGCCGCGCTTGAGCGCCGAAGCGGTGTATTCTCCGGCTCCCTGACCTGCAAACCCCCCGAAGGAGCGCCAGTCTCATGACCGTTACACTCTATGGCCTGAAGGGCTGCGATACATGCAAGAAAGCGCTTAAGGCGCTCGAATTGGCCGGTAAGTCCGCAGAATTCATCGATATTCGCACTGAGACTGACCTGACGATGAAGGTTCCACTCTGGCTTGATGCGGCCGGGATCAAACTTCTCAATAAGGCCTCAACGACCTGGCGCGGCTTGCCTGAAACCGACAAACAGTCAGGCCAGACGAACCCGGCGCCTCTCCTCATGGCGAACCCAACGTTGATCAAACGCCCTGTCATCGAAGCCGATGGTGTGGTGTATGTTGGCTGGAAAAAGGATGTCCAGGACGCCCTACTCTAGCGGTCAGGCCGGTGTCACTATCCGTAAGGTCAGCCTGGCCCGCACAGTCGGCCAATCCTCTGCCAGGATCGAGTAATACACCGTGTCACGCTGACTGCCGTCATGGTTGATCATATGCTGGCGCAGCGTCCCTTCCAGCCGCCCGCCCAGTTTGGCGATGGCTGCGCGGGAACGGGCATTTCTTGCATCGGTCTTGAATTCCAAGCGGCGGAAACCGCAAGCAAAGGCGCGTTCCATCAGGCGAAATTTGGCAGCAGGGTTCACCACGGTTGCCCGGCTATCGGCGCGATACCAAGTGCCGCCAATCTCGAGGCGTTTATGGCGCGGCTCGACGTTGAGAAATGATGTTGAGCCCACCACCACACCATTGTGACGCACCACCCAGCGCACCTCCAATGGCGGGCGATGCTGGCCCATGAAGTTCTGCCAGAACCCACCGAAATGGTCCCCATCGGCGCGATAGGAAAAAAGCGCCCAGGTGTCATCGCTGTCGGCGGCGGCGCGTATGGCCTCTCGGTCGTCCTCACGCGGTTCAGACAGGCTCACCCCGGCAAGGGGCTGCATCGGTGCAAAGAGAGCGTGCGCATCGACTATGGGGTTTTCCATGTCCGGCTCCATTGCTTCGCCGATCGCGCAAAACCACACACGCCTTTCACCGTCCAGGGGTTTCCAGAATTTGGGGAATCCGGTCTACTGGATAGATGTCACTGATTGGTCTTATCGGCGGGGTCAGCCCCGAAGCCACGCAAATCTATTATCGTCTTTTGAACGCCCATGTGCGTGCAGAAAAAGGCGGCCAGCATTCGGCGACCCTGCTGTTCTACATGCTCGATTACGGCGACATGGTTGGCCACTATCACGAGCGCGATTGGGCCGCGTTTAACGCGAAAGTGGTTTCAGGCGCCCAGACGCTCAAGTCTGGCGGAGCCACGGCGATTGCCATCACGTCCGGTACGACTCATGTGGCGGCAGAGGCCGTTGCGGCCGAAACCGGTTTGCCGGTGATCCACATGCTCGACAGCCTGACAGCCGCGCTCAACCTCGCCGGTGTCGAACGACCGTTATTGTTGGGGACACCCTGGGTGATGAGTGGAGAGTTTTTTGGGCCCGCTTTGGCCAAGCGTTATGGGGGCGCGGCCATCGTGCCACGCGCGGAAGATCGCGATACAATCGGTCGGATCATCTTTGATGAGTTGGTCGAGGGCGTTGTTGATGAAGGCTCTCGACGCGCGCTGATTGAGCTGGTGGTCCGCTACGCGACTGAAGGTGCGGACGGCGTGATTTTGGGCTGTACGGAACTGTGCATGATCTTGACCGATGGTGACGGCGACGTTCCCATCTTCTCGACGACCCATATACATGCTGCGGCGATCGACCAATGGGCAAAACGTGTTGGCAAGCCGCCCCATCTGCCTTAGCGTGGGATTATCCGAGGGGCGCCGGTAGGCCGGCTGAGATCGCAGCCCTGTTCATCAGGAGTTCGAGCCGGAAGGCGAGAACGGAAACTGGTTTTCCGCCCGGACGAACAGGACACCAAAAGCGAGCACCCTTAGAACCTGATCCGGGGAATGCCTTCATTGTGGGGGTGTGGCCGGCGTAGGAACGGAGACATTGGGATGACCCGACCGATATACAGAGCAGGCGCAGTTGTTTTGGCTGAATGGCCATAGAAACGGCTGACATGAACTGGAATACGTTTCGAACAACGTTTGGTTTCGTCGGCACATTGATTGAGAAGTACACCCCCATGACATCCAGCAAACCGTCAGCCGACAGCGTGTTCAACTATCTGAAACTGTCAGACCGGCTCGCTACGTCAGGCCAACCGAGCCGGGCACAATTCGAGAGCATCCGGCGGGAAGGCTACACCACCATCATCAACCTCTTGCCCCATGACCATGAGAATGCGCTGCCGGGTGAAGAGGTGCTGATGGGCGAGCTCGGCTTCGCCTACATCTACATCCCGGTGGACTTCAAAAAGCCCCATGAGGAAGAGTTCGAGGCCTTCTGCGAGGCGATGGATCAGACTGAAGGTGAACAGGTCTGGGTTCACTGCGCCGCAAACATGCGGGTCTCGGCTTTCCTCTACCGCTATAGGGTGGAACGCCTGGGCGGGGATGAAGCCGCCTGCCGCGCCGAGATGGAAACAATCTGGACGCCGTTTGGGGCGTGGAAGTCCTTCGTTTGGAAGGGCGACCCCAGCGCGACACCTGACTCACCCAACGCCAGAGAATAGAGTGACCATGAACAAAATCACCCCACAAGCCGAATTCACCACGCCTGAGGTCACCACCGGGCCGCTGCCAAGCTCCCGCAAGGTCTACACTAACCCCAAGGCGGACCCCTCCTTGCGCGTGCCGCGCCGCGAGATTGACCTGCACCCCAGCGCCAATGAACCGCCCGTGCCGGTCTATGACACCTCTGGTCCGTATACGGATCCTGACGTTGAGATCGACGTGGAAAAGGGCTTGCCCCGCCACCGCACCGTCTGGATCAAAGAGCGCGGCGGCGTGGAGGAATATGAGGGCCGGGATGTGAAACCCGAGGACAATGGCGGCGCCACGGGAAAATACCTCGCCCGGGAATTCCCGGTGCGAAATCGCCCGCTGCGAGGCATTATCAACAGCCCTGGGCGCGATCCATCGCGAAGCGAAGCGGAGCGGGGATCAAACCCAAAAGTCAGCCCTGAGCCCGATCCATCGGACGAGCGCAGCGAGGATCGGGGATCAAAAGCAAAAATTACGCAATACGAGTTCGCCAAGGCCGGAATCATCACCAAGGAGATGATCTACGTCGCCGAGCGCGAAAACCTTGGCCGCCAGGAACAGCTGGCCCGCGCCGAGATCGCCATAGAACACGGCGAGGGGTTTGGCGCGGAGATACCGCCCTTCATCACCCCGGAATTCGTGCGCGATGAAATCGCCCGCGGGCGGGCCGTCATCCCGGCCAACATCAACCATCCGGAGGTGGAGCCGCAAATCATCGGGCGCAATTTCCTGGTGAAGATCAACGCCAATATCGGCAATTCTGCTGTCACCTCGTCTGTGGAAGAAGAGGTGGACAAGATGGTCTGGGCGACCCGCTGGGGCGCTGATAATGTCATGGACCTGTCCACCGGCCGGAACATCCACAACACCCGCGAATGGATCATCCGCAACAGCCCCGTGCCCATCGGCACCGTGCCGATCTACCAGGCGCTGGAAAAGGTCGATGGCGTGGCCGAAGACCTGACCTGGGAGGTCTACCGCGACACGCTGATCGAGCAGTGCGAGCAAGGCGTGGACTATTTCACCATCCATGCCGGCGTGCGCCTGGCCTATATCCACCTCACCGCGGCGCGCGTGACGGGCATTGTCTCGCGCGGTGGCTCGATCATGGCGAAGTGGTGCCTGGCCCACCACACCGAGAGCTTCCTCTACACCCACTTTGAAGACATTTGTGACATTATGCGGATGTATGATGTCACCTTCAGCTTGGGCGATGGCCTGCGCCCGGGGTCAATCGCCGACGCCAATGACCGCGCCCAGTTTGCGGAGCTGGAAACCCTGGGCGAGCTGACGAAAGTCGCGCACGCCAAGGGCTGTCAGGTGATGATCGAAGGGCCGGGCCATGTGCCCATGCACAAGATCAAGGTGAATATGGACAAGCAGCTGCGCGAATGCGGCGAGGCGCCCTTTTACACGCTGGGCCCGCTGACCACCGACATCGCGCCGGGCTATGACCACATCACCTCGGGTATTGGTGCGGCCATGATCGGCTGGTTCGGCACGGCCATGCTCTGCTATGTGACGCCGAAGGAGCACCTTGGCCTGCCGGACCGGGATGATGTGAAAGTGGGTGTGGTGACCTATAAGCTCGCCGCCCACGCAGCAGACCTCGCCAAGGGGCACCCGGCCGCACAAATCCGCGATGATGCGTTGTCCCGCGCGCGGTTTGAGTTCCGCTGGGAAGACCAGTTCAACCTGGCCCTGGATCCGGAAACGGCGCGGGACTTCCACGACCAGACCCTGCCGAAAGAGGCCCACAAGGTCGCCCATTTCTGCAGCATGTGCGGGCCGAAATTCTGCTCCATGAAGATCACCCAAGACGTGCGCGACTATGCCGACGGCCTCTCAGACAATGAAAAAGCGGATTTGGAGCGCCAGGCGGAGGAAGCCACGGCGGGCATGAAGGAAATGAGCGAGAAATACG
>JBCCTK010000011.1:0-36967 GCA_039198685.1 Pseudomonadota bacterium
GTGCTGGCTGCGCTGCCCCTGGCACGGTTGGGACTTTGATCCCCTGACCGGCAAACCCCCCGGCGGTCACGAAGACGCTGGACAGACTTTGTTCGACGTCGATCTGCGCGCGGACGGCATTTATGTCGGCGTACCGGGAGAGCCACCGCGCGCACGCACCGTTGCCGACGTGATGGCCAAAACCATGACGAACTGGAGCGTTAAAAGTGTGTTTGGCATGGTGGGTCATTCCAATTTGGGGCTTGCCGATGCGCTCAGGGTCCAGGAATCCGAAGGAAAGCTGAGCTATTATGGCATCCGCCATGAAGGCGCCGCAGCGTTTGCCTGTTCTGGCTATGGCAAGCTGACCGGACGTCCCGCCGCAGCGCTGACGATTGCGGGGCCTGGCGCCACAAACCTGCTCACCGGCCTTTGGGACGCCAAGGTGGACGGCGCCCCTGCGCTCGCCCTGACCGGTCAGGTTCAGGATCAGGTGGTTGGCGTGCACGCCTTCCAGGACATTGATCTCGAAGCGGCCTTTGAAGCCGTGGCCGCTTTCTCCCAAACCGTCCATCCAGAATCCGACCACGCGCTTCTGATGACCCAAGCGATCAAGACCGCTATTCTTGAGCGCGGTGTCGGGCACCTGGTTTTCCCGGACAATGTACAGCCCCTGCCCGTTGTCAGTGGTGTTGAGGCCCAGGGTCCGGCTGGACGGATGGCCGACCTTCGGGTTGGACCGCCCGAAAACGCCCTGGATGAGGCCAAGCGCCTGCTGAAATCGGCAAAGCGGCCCATGGTCATTGTTGGATACGGCGCGTTGGACGGCATGGACCGGGTCATCGCCCTGTCGGAAAAACTCGGCGCGCCCATCGCCACCACGTTCAAGGCCAAGGGTCAGATCGGTGATGACCATCCCTTAGCGGCTGGTGTCATGGGTCGTTCGGGCACACCCATCGCAAGCTGGTTCATGAATGAAGCCGATCTCCTGGTCGTGTTCGGCGCCAGCTTCTCAGATCATACGGGCATCTATGAGGGCGCGCCGACCATTCAGGTTGATACAGATCCCATGCGCCTGGCCAAACGTCACCCTGTGACCGTGCCTGTTATGGGCGATGTCGGCGTGACCGCAGACCGTCTGATGGCGGGCATGGACGACGCAGCGGCAACAGACCAGCGCGGCGAAGTGGCTGAGCGCTGGCGTCTCTGGCGTGAGGAAAAAACCAAACGCCAAGGGGAAGATCGCGGGTTGGGTGTGTCTGCTGCAGCATTGTTCGCGGCCCTGACCCGCCACACGCCGGCCGATGCCATCTTGCCCGTGGATGTTGGCAACAATACCTATTCATTCGGACGCTACTTCGAGCCTACAGGCCAGCAACGCGTGCTCATGTCCGGCTATCTTGGCTCCATAGGATTCGCCTTCCCAGCCGCCATGGGGGCCTGGGCTGCCACGCAAGAAGATGGGCCGTATACGGGCCGGAAGGTCATCTCTGTGTCCGGCGATGGCGGCTTTGGCCAATACGCCATGGAATTCACGACCGCCGTGAAATACGCGATGAACATCACCCACGTGCTGATGAACAATGCTGAACTTGGAAAGATCACGAAAGAACAGAAAGCTGCGGAATTCCCTGTCTGGCAGACCAGCCTGGTCAATCCGAGCTTTGCTGGCTTTGCGCGCTCGTGCGGCGGCATGGGGAAACAGGTGAGAACCCAAGGCGAACTCGATGCAGCGCTTGCCGAAGCCATTGCCCATGACGGGCCCGCCCTTGTCGAAGTCATGACCGATGCGGAGCTGATGTAAGGGCCCAAGCGATGTAGGGCATGACGGGTGGACATCGCTTGAGCACTTGCTGTTTGGACTGGATGAGCCTCTTATGGTCCGGCTCAATGGGCTTGCCGTCTGTATCAATCTTATTGGCGCGGCGCTGATCCGGAAGGCGATTTCCTTTTTCGTGGGCAGGGAATTGATGGGTCTTCAAAACGAAGCCTGACAGCCCAGCCCTTTGCGTGACTCAATGCGGTCGATAAGCTCAATGCTTCGGCGTGGTGAAGGTTTGGGCATGGCGGTTCAACAGTTGATGACACAGATCGGGTTGCGAAAGCGGCTTTATCGAGAGCTTGAGCCCGATGCCCGCGAGAACGGCGGGCTCTCTCGGACGAATCTGTTGATCGTGCTTTTGGTGCTCGCGAGCTTTATCGCCCTCGCCCTGGAAACGGAACCTTCCCTGTCGCCAGCCTGGAAACGCGGCATCGATCTGTTCAACTATGTCATTATCGCTATTTTTGCGGTGGAATACGGGGTTCGCCTTTGGGCGGCCGGCGAAGATCCTCGCTTTAGCGGCCTTGGTGGACGGTTGAAATACATTCTGTCGCCGAGCGCACTGGCTGACTTGATTGCCTTCCTGCCGGAGCTGCTCTGGATCGTCTTCATCGGGACGGAAGGCGACCAGGCCCTGATGATCCTGCGTATTCTCAGGCTGACACGCCTTGTGAAAATCGCGCGGTTCATGCCCGCCTTCGATGTTCTTGGCGCGGCGCTGTCGCGATCGCGCGGCCAACTCTTCACGACCCTCGCGGTAGCGCTGGTGCTGGTCTACCTATCGGCCGTCTTGCTCTACTTCATTGAAGGGGTGAGTGGCGGTCGCGAAGAATTCGGTTCTATTCCGCGTGCGGTCTGGTGGGCCATCGCGACGCTTACAACCGTCGGCTATGGCGATGTATACCCGGAAACCACGTTGGGCCGCATCGCAGCCTCGTTCATTGCCCTGGCCGGGATCGGGGTCGTGGCCCTGCCAGCGGGGGTCTTCGCAAGTGCGTTTTCCGACGAATTGCGAGAGCGGGAAGAGGCCCGACGAGAGGCGGCCGCCAAGCGCAACGCCATGGGTCTCGTCGACGACGAAAAGCCAGCCGAAAATGCGGGAGACAGCGCGCCCAAGGCCTAAAAGTTCGCGCGATAGGCTAATCTGGTTGCGCATTTGCATGGGGACACCCGACTCGCCCAACGGGCAGCCGGATGATGAGAGATCTCGTGTCACTTGACCCAGTTTCAGACAGGCCGCGGCGGTCTTTCAGTCCTTCGACACTCTGGACAACACTCCAGACTGAGTGGCGCCCTGCCCGCACGCTGTCTTTTACGCGAGAACGCCAATGGCTGGCTGCGATCTTCCTGGTTGCGATCGTGCTGCGCTTTGCGACGCTCACAGTTGACTCCCTTTGGATTGACGAGGGCTACACGCTGGCTTCGGCCGGTCACAGCTTCCAGCTTCTTTTCACCGTTCCGTTCGACAGCCACCCGGCGCTCCACTTTGCCGTCGTGAAAGTGTCGGAGGTCTTTTTCGACGGCGCGGTGGCCTTGCGTCTTCCGTCGGCAGTCTTCTCGGTAATCATGCTGATCCCGATCTATTTTCTATCGCGGCGCATTATGGGCCCGGTCGGGGCTCTGGTCACCTTGGCGGTACTCGCCATGTCATTCACGATGCTGGTTTACGCCAATAATGGGCGCAACTATGGCCAACTCCTGATGCTCTTGGCCTTTGCGCTCTGGGCATTGCACGCATTGGCGAGCCGGTTTTCTGAAGGTGAGGCACTGTTGGAGCGCGGCGCTCTGAAGTGGGCTGCTGTCTATACGGTCAGCGCGATTTTGGCGCTCTACACCCACAACACCGCAATTTTGTATCTCTTTGTCATCAACGCGATCTTCTGCCTCTGGGTAATGCTAACGGCCACACGCCGCTTTTTAGATTTCACCTGGCGATTGGCGGTCGTGAATGTCCTTGCCATTGCAGCCTGGCTGCCCTGGCTTCGCGTGATGTTGGGCACATCGGATGTCTTTGACTGGCTGTTGCAGATGGATGCGATTTCCGCTGCGACGACCCTTGCGGCAACGATTGGCCCCAACAGCGTGCCGGCACCGATTCTGGGCGTGTTCTTTCTGGCCGTACTTGCCGGCGGCGTGCTGAGCATGGCCCGGCCTAACTGGCCCCTTGCCCTGATCTTCGCCCATGCTGCGGCCTTTCCCCTTTTCATTTGGCTGATCGGCTTTGTATACAAACCCGTTTTCATGGAGCGGATCATCTTACCGGCAGCCCTGGGCGGCGCGCTGGCGATTGGTTATCTCGCTGCGCATGGTCGACGCGCCTGGCTTGCGGGTGGGCTGACAGGATTGGCCGTCCTTGCCACCGCGTGGTCTGCAGCGGCTTACGCGTTTAGGGGCGATGCCCACGCAAACCTTGGTGCACACCTGATACAGGACTGGCGATCTGGCGTTGCCGCCCATGACCAGCCAGGCAATGCGCTCGTGATCTGTGACACTTTCACGTGGCCAACTGTGGACTACTATCGTCAATCGGCGGAGGTTTGGGTGCACAATGAAGCAGGCATGTGGGATTTGTCGCCGCAGGACTGGCGCGACACTTACGGTGTTGCGATCTCTGGTGCCAATGCGGTGGAAAAGCACCGGTTCTCACCCTGGATGGCGACCGCGACCATTGCTTGGGAAGAGGCCGTTGCGGGTGCGCCCCGCATGGTGTTTCTCAAGCCCGATTTCCTCTGCAATGATGGAGAGCCGGAAATTCTCCGGGCTCGCTTGCAGGCATCTGGATACTCTCAAACGAGGTTGGATCGCTGGCGCGGCCTCACCGCTGAAGTTTGGGAGCGCTAGGGCCCTGGGGCCTACTCCTCGGCCGCGTCCAAGGCCGCAATGATCTGGGCGTAACCGCGCGCCATTCGGCCCATATTCTCGACAGAAATCCGCTCATTGGTGCCGTGGAAACCTGCAAGGTCCTCCGTGCTCATCACGGCAGGGACAAAACGGTAGACGGCATCGGTGATTGCCGTGGCGTAACGGCCATCGGTGGCGCCCAAGACAAGGCCCGGCGCGATGGATGCGCCATCGCCGGCCTCTTCAGCCACGGCGGCGAGAACGCCATAGGCAACGTTTTGCGTGGATGAAACCGGCGAGGCCCCTGCCCCGCGGATCCCGCCGCGGCCCAATTCAATTTCCAACCCTTCAATATCGGCCGTGACGTCGCGCACGTGTTGCAGGATCGACTCCTCGGTATCATTGGGATGGATCCTGAAGTTCACCGCTGCCGTGGCGCGTTGAGCCAGAACATTCTCTTTCGCAGACCCGACCAGCATTGTCGGCGCCGTCGTTGTGCGGATCATTGCATTGGCCGTGGAAATGTTGCCCATCTGACGTTCAACCATGCCACCGAACAGCCACATATTCGCAAACGCCATCCTTTGCATGAAGGGCATGTCGGGCCCACTGGCCTCTAATAATTCCTTGATGGGAGACTTTGAGAAGTCGGCCGGCATTTGATTTTCATCCAGGGCAACAAGGGCCCGCGCCAAGCGCACAGGCGCTGAGTTGCGCGGCGGCGCCGAGCTGTGCCCTCCCGCAGCCAACGCGGTGATGGACACCGTGACGTACCCCTTTTCTGCCACGCCAATGAAGGCCATCGGCGCACCCGTAAGCGGGGAAGGGTCGACGATCATGAACCCTTCGTCGAGCGCCATGATCGGTGCGACGTTGCGAGATTTGAGACGCTCAACCCCTGCAGCAGCACCAGATCCGGAAACCTCTTCATCGTGACCAAACAGGAGGTAGACGGTCCGTCGGGGGGTAAAGCCAGACTCGACCAGGGCCTCGACCGCTTCCATGATCGCAACCATCGAGCCCTTGTCGTCAATTGTTCCGCGGCCATACAGGTAACCGTCAACGATATCCCCCGCGAAGGGTGGTGCGGTCCAGTCCGTCTCGGTCCCGATGTTTACGGGCACAACATCCTGGTGGGCCATCAAGAGCAAAGGGGCCAGGGTCGGGTCATGACCCTGCCATGTGTAGAGCAGTGTGTAGTCCGCAACCAACTCCTGGGTCATTGCGCCATGGGCGGCCGGATAGGTCGTTTCCATCCAGGCGTGAAGATCTAGCCAGGGGCCCTCCCCTCCAGGCCGCGGATCGCCAGGTGCAACCGTAATCGTCTTGAACTGCAGGGCCTGACTCAGATTTTCAGCAGCCACCTCAGCGGAAATCACTGGAACTTCCGGCAGGTCGACCTGGACAACATTGCCCGAGCCGCCATAGCTGAAGGTCCGAAAGAGGATAATGGCGGCGACCGCGATTAAAAGGCCTCCCAATGCAAGGATAAAGTTTCGCACCATGGTGCTCTGCCTCCAAGTGTTTCGGATGACAGTGTATCGAGCATGCCTATCGCGTCCAGTCGGGAAGCCGGAGTGAGGCTTGACCCGAAGGGCGCGAGATACAACACCACAACGACGCCTGTCTTGGGGAGGATTGCCAGTGGATTCAGCAACCAAAAGTGCGCTTTGGATCATCGCGACAGGGATTATCATTGCCGCTTTGTATCTTGGGCGGGGAATCCTGGCCCCTTTTGCGCTGGCCGTTTTTCTGTTTCTCACAATGGAAGGCTTTGCCCGGGTGCTGGACGATCTCGTTCCGGGCGACCAACGCGGCATCTCTCGCTTTATCTCGATCATCCTGGTAATCGGAGGATTCATTGGGTTTGTTGCCCTTATGGCGCAGGGTATCGCCCAGTTCGGCGGAGAGAACGCGGCCGATTATGAACGCCGAATCAATGAATTGATTGGAGATGTCTATGGCCTGGTCGGCATGACGGAAGACGCGCCAACCCTGACACAGTTATTGTTTAATGAAACGGGGCAACGGCTGATCGGCCCCATCGCAAACGCGGTCGGAGAACTGAGCGGTGATATCGTCTTGATCCTTATCTATGTCGGCTTTCTGTTCCTTGCCCAATCGACCTGGTCGCAGAAACTGGACCGAATTTTCCCCGACATCGAACGCCGGGCCCAAGTGACTGATATCGCCGAAGCGGCCCGTAAGGGAATCGAGTCGTATCTGTGGACCCAAACCGTTGTGTCTGTGCTGATAACCATCCTGACCTACGCAACACTGCGGATACTCGGCGTCGAAAACGCCTTGTTCCTGTCTGCGTTGATCTTCGTTCTGAACTATATCCCGACCGTCGGGTCGATCGTGGCTGCACTGGTGCCGCCGCTCTTTGCGCTGGTCCAACCCGATATCCCCCAATGGGTCCCCGGCAGCACACCCCAGGACAGCTACATCTACACGGTGTTCGTGCTAACGGCTGTCAGTTTCTGGCAGTTCGCCATCGGAAATTTCTTGCAACCCCGGATGATGGGCGACTCCCTGAACCTCTCCGCATTGGTTGTTTTATTATCCTTGGCGATCTGGGGTGCCATCTGGGGCATTCCTGGCATGTTCCTATCCGCGCCGCTCACCGTTTTGATGATGGTGCTGTTTGCACAGTCCACATCAACGCGTTGGGTCGCGATTCTCCTCTCTGCGGACGGCAACCCCAATCTTAGACAGGTCAAAACCACTTAATTTACAACGTGTGAGCACCCACATACCGAATTTAACCCTGAAAAGTTTAGGGGTTTGGGTTTGTGAACAATTTGTGTGCAAATAAGGCTTGCAGGGCGTGGAGCGTTCCTTCATATCCCAGTCATCGGGTGTTGATGTCTTTCTCTTGAGAATCTTTTTCGCCTTTTTAGAAAACAGGCCTCCGCGTGCGTCCCCCCACCCAGCCTGCGGATAGAGGCCTGTGGGCTCGCTAGACACGTCCCCGTCTAGCGGGCCCAATTTTTTCATCGGTTTGCAGAGATCCATTCCTTGAATGCACCATAGCTTCGGGTGGCGCTTGATCTTCCGTGCATGGAACGCTGCGTTGTGCTCTCCCGTCGTCTTCCCTATGTAGGCGAAGCCGCGCCAGCATCCGGGGATTTCCATGTCAGCCAACACCCGCTCAGCGCTCGCTCCACGGGCTCAATTGATCGAGCAATTCCTGCTTCAAGCCAATGATGAAGACTTATCTCGCCTCGGTAGAGGCTCTGCAGAAAGCCTGGCCGGCGCGGTCTGGGACCTTGCATTGCAGGCGACGGACGCCAAAACCCGGTTGCGTGTCCGACATGTTCCGGCGCAGGCAGGTCAAGATAGCCGTGCTGGCAGCATTTTGGAGTGCGCAGGTCCAGACAGGCCATTCCTCGTCGATTCGCTTTTGAACGCCGCCTCGGGCCTCGGCCTGGAAGTGCTGGCGTTATTCCATCCCATCGTGACAGACAGCAACGACAAACACATATCCGTTATTCAGATCCACCTGCCCCAACTGTCTACCGGTGAGACAACCTCGCTAGAAACTGACGCGCGACAAGCCATCGATGACATCTGCATCGCCGTGCAAGATTATCCGGCAATGCGCGCCGCGATGCGCGACGAGATTTCGCGACTGGCCGGGCAAAGCCATCTTCCAGCGGACTTTATTGATGAGTCCAATGCCTTTCTCGAATGGCTGGCGAATGAACACTTCGTGTTCCTTGGCAAGCGGACATACGTTTTTCCCCAAGACGTCAAGGGCGCAATCCTGGCCGATGAGCCTGTTATGGTGGATGGCTCGAACCTGGGGTTGCTGCGCGATGAGAGTCTAAACGTCCTTAACCGATCAAGCGAGCCGACGGTCCTGACGCCGGAAATTGGCGCCTTTGTGGGTCGCCGCGAACCCATCATCATTGCGAAATCCACGATGCTAAGCCGTGTTCATCGACGCGTCGCAGCCGATTATGTTGGCATCAAGCACTACGATGAAGATGGACGCGTCTCGGGAGAAACCCGTTTCCTGGGGCTGTTCACATCGGAAGCGTATGATGAGACTGCCCGCTCGATCCCACTGGTTCGCAAGCGGGTGGAGAAAATTATTCACAATTCCGGGGCGCTTCCAGGGTCCCACGACGCCAAAAGCCTTTCAAACATCCTGGAGCAATGGCCGCGCGACGAGCTTCTTCAAACGACGGCAGAAACGCTTACGCCCATGGTGCGCGGCGCACTCCACCTTATCGGCCGACCGAGGACTCGCGTTTTCTTGCGCCATGATGAATTCGATCGATTTGTAACCGCGCTCGCTTACGTGCCTCGGGAATCCTACACCACAAGACTGCGTCAGCAGATCGGCGGCGCCCTGGAGTCCGCGCTCGAAGGCGACATCATGGATTTCGAGCCACACTTCGACACAACCGCACTCGTTCGCGTTGTCTTCCATATTCGCGTCGACCCCGACCACCCCAGACCCGACACGCGTGAGTTGGAAGCAGCGATTACGGAATTTGCCCGTACCTGGGAAGACAGCTTCCGAGAAGCGCTCGCCCTGGCAGACCTGCCCGCAGTCGCCGCCTCGGGAGCACCGGCCTTTCGCACCGCATTCAATGCAGCTTATCGCGAAGCGTTTTCGGCCGCAGAAGCGATCCGGGATGTCCGGGAAATGGCCGATTTGAATGCTGTTGAGACGATCCGTGTGCGCGCCTTTCAGCAACAAAGCGATGCCGCAAACGTCCTACGCGCCAAGATTTATGTCCGCAACGGCGCCATTCCACTCTCACATTGCATACCCATCTTTGAAAACATGGGTCTTTTCGTGAATTTTGAGACGGGATACCCGGTCCGCCCCGCGCAAAAACTTGAGGATGATGCGCCGGACACCTACTGGATACACCATGTGAAGATGCAGTGCCCGACAGATCTTCATGGCGAAGACCTGGCGCATCTCACTGGCCGGTTCCAAGACGCATTTGTCGCTGTCTGGACGGGTCTGGCGGAAAATGACGGCTACAACCAGTTGGTCTTGAGTGCGGCGACGAGTTGGCGCGAAGCGGCTCTCTTGAGGAGCTTGGCAGGCTACCGCCACCAGTCCGGACGCGATCCCGGACGCGCCACGCAAATCGAAGCGCTCAGGCGCCACCCCCGCCTGACTCGGCTTTTGCTGGACTTGTTCGCCGCTCGATTTGACCCGGAAACAGGCCAGGATCTCACCGCGCGCGCAACCCGGTGCGAAGCCATTCGCCAGGACATTGAAGACGGTTTGGTCGCCGTCACCGCGCTGGATGATGACCGGGTCATCCGACGACTTGCCGACTTGACTATGGCGATGGTGCGCACGAACTTTTTTCAACGCGCAGCCAACGGAAACTTTCGCAATGCGATCAGTTTCAAGATCGCCAGCCAGGATGTCGAGGAACTGCCAGCGCCAAAGCCTTTTCGCGAGATTTTCGTTGCCAGCCCGAGCGTGGAAGGTGTCCATTGCCGGTTCGGTCCCGTTGCGCGCGGCGGCCTTCGCTGGTCCGATCGCCGCGATGACTTCCGCACAGAAGTCCTGGGCCTGGTGAAAGCACAGCAGGTTAAAAACGCCGTGATTGTGCCGGTGGGCTCCAAAGGCGGGTTTTATCCGAAACAACTGCCCCAGAATGGCAGTCGTGAGGACGTGCGTGCCGCAGGGATAGACGCCTACCGCACATTCATCGCCTCGCTTCTCGATTTGACAGACAATCTGGTCGGTGGCGCCGTCCAGCCGCCAGACAATACGGTGATTTGGGATGGAGATGATCCATACCTCGTTGTGGCCGCCGACAAAGGCACAGCCACTTTCTCAGACATTGCCAATGAAATCAGCGAAGCCCATGGCTTTTGGTTGGGTGATGCATTCGCGTCTGGGGGCTCGGCAGGGTATGATCACAAGGCCATGGGCATCACGGCGCGCGGCGCTTGGGAGGCCGTCAAACGCCACTTTCGCGAGATGGGCAAAGACATCCAGGCAGAGCCTTTCACCGTGCTCGGCGTCGGCGATATGTCCGGCGACGTTTTCGGCAATGGCATGTTGCTATCGAAACAAATCCGCCTGCAGGCCGCATTCAACCACCTTCACATCTTCATCGACCCGAACCCCGCTGACCCGGAACGGCTTTGGCAAGAGCGCAAGCGCCTCTTCGATCTGCCACGTTCATCATGGACAGACTATGACACCGCCCTGATTTCCACGGGTGGGGGCGTGTTTGACCGATCATTGAAAGCGATCGCGCTGAATGACGCCATCCGCGACATGACCGGACTGACCGGCGAGTCCGCAACACCGACAGCCTTGATCAACGCACTCCTGAAGATGGATGCGGAATTGCTCTGGTTTGGCGGCATCGGCACCTATGTCAAAGCGGTTTCAGAAAGCCAATCAGAAGCTGGAGACCGCGCCAATGACTCCCTTCGTGTGGACGCCAGAGACCTGAACGTGAAAGTGGTTGGCGAAGGGGCAAATCTCGGCCTCACCCAAGCGGCCCGGATCGAATTTGCCAAGCAAGGCGGCCGCATCAATACCGACGCGATCGATAACTCAGCCGGCGTCGACAGCTCCGACCACGAGGTGAATATCAAGATCCTGGCGAGCGAAGCCATGCGCCAGCGCAGCCTTCCCAGTGGCGAACGCAATATTCTGCTAAAAGCCATGACTGATGATGTCGGGCGCCACGTCCTGGCCCATAATTATGACCAAACCAGCGCGCTCAGCCTGGCCGAAAACACGGCGCTTGGGGATATGCAGGCGCTGGAGCGGCTGATGGTTTACCTCGAAAAACGCGGCGTTCTCGACCGCGCGCTGGAAGGCCTGCCGTCGAGCGCGGAGATGGTGCAACGCCAGGAAACAGCGCAGCCGCTGACCCGCCCTGAACTGGCGGTCTTGCTGGCCTGGTCAAAAATCACTCTGTTTGACGATCTTGTAGCGTCTGATGTGCCAGACGACCCCTCCTTTCAGGCCACCCTCACCGCATATTTTCCAGAAGACATTCGCCGGTATGGTGAAGCCATGGCGGCCCACCGGCTGAAGCGGGAAATCATCTCCACGGTTCTCGCCAATCGACTGCTGGATGCCGGTGGTCCGGTTTTCCTTTCACGCCTGCGCGAGAGCACAGACTGTGGCAATGCCGATTTGGTCAGAGCGTTCGAGATTGCCCGAAGTGTCCTCAATTTTGGAGAGTTCCAGGAAGAGGTGAACGCACTGGACAATCATGTGACGGCAGCGGCCCAAATCAGCATGCATAAGGAAGCGGCCGGCGCTCTCTTCCGAGCGTGCGAAGTGATCTCTGCGGAAGATACGGACCTGCCGGTTTCAGAGGCGGCATCAGCCATTTCGGACCATTTGGACGCTTTCAAATCCAGTTTACGCCAGACCGCTTCACCCCAGGTTGGCGTGCGCATAGAACGCCGGGCTCGTGACCTGATGGGTGCCGAAGTACCAGAACCCCTTGCACGGTGGAGTGCAGCCATGCCCTATTTCGCCATGGGGATTTCCTTAGTCGATATCGCCCGCGACGCGACTGGCGGAATGGTAGCCGTTGCGAAGACGTTTTTCGAGATCAGCGAAGCACTCCGCCTCGACCGGCTGAGAACCGGTGCAGAGCAATCAATGGCGTCTGCTAATTATTGGGACCGCGTCGCAACCCGGCGTATGATTGACGATCTTGTCGACCAGCATGTGGCGATGACCCGGCGCGCGCTCGACGCCGGGTCTTCATCGGCCTGGCTGGATCCTCGCGAAAGCCAGCGCAAGGATTTGACCAATGCCTTGCGCACCCTCGCCGACGGTCACAGTTGGAGCTTTTCACGCTTTGCCCTGGCCGTGGACGCTGTACGCCGGTTTTCAACAAGCTAGGGCGTTAAACGTCCTCTTTTTCCTTAGGTCTTCTTGCGCCGCACACGGGGCCAGATCACACGAAGCCAGATGAACAGCATGGCGCCCAAAAGGAATAGCCAGGGCAGGCCTATGGCAAAGGCGGTGACCACGCCCGCAATGCCACCGGACAAATTATAGAAGAAATTCGATAGGGCACGGCCCAGCGGATTTTCCCGCCGTGGGCCGAAAGCCGTCTGCTTGGTTTCATAATTTACAGTCAGTTGGCTCATGGAGACCCGCAAGCGAAGCGCACGAAGGTAGGACTCCGTGCTGTCGATTTCAGAGTTCACACGGGCAAGCTCGCGCTCAATTGCAAGTAACTCCGACAAGTCTCCATCACGGGTTTCCAGCAAGCTCTGCAAACGCGTTTGAAGCGTCTTACTGGCGTCGAGCCGCGCGCCCGTGTCGATGATGGTCCGGGTCAGGTCTTCTGCAGAGGTGTTGCGGTAGCTGATCTCCCCGCCTGCACCTTCGGCCTCAGCGTCTACACCCTCAATGAACGCCTCGATCCAATCGGGCTTGGCCCGGATCGAGAGACTGCCGGTCACATAGTCGTCGGACTGGTTGTTCAAATTGGAATTCGTAAGGATACAAATCGATGTGCCAGCAGCCATGCACGCCTCGACATGGCCAAGCATGACCGGCTCGACCTGCGCCACGGGCACGCGAAAGCCAAGGCTGTGGCTGTATGCAATGTATTGTTCGGCGGCATCAGGCGCGGGCTCTGCATTCGGGGCCGGTGGAGGCGGGGCTGGCGATGGTGCAGCTTCCCGCATCATGCTTGGCGGGCCCTGAACCGCCATATCCATAGCACCTAGAAATTCGCTTTCAGCGTCTTCGTAAGATGCTCCCCCTCCCCCGCCACACGCGGCGAACACGAAAACCGACACGAGGCCGATCAAACCATTGCGAATCTTCATGGACTTCTCCCTATATGAAGGACCGTCTCACATGACATCGTGGCAACAAAGCGCTGAAACCGAAGCTGAACCGTGGGGACGACACCGCACGGCCCTAGGCCGACAAGACATCCTCTCGCTGGGCCTGGAGCGTGTCCTCGTCCGATGCCCAGATATTCTCTTCGGCTGTAAGAGGGGAAAAACCGTACTGGCGCAAGAGCCTGAACCCGTGGGCGGTCGCAGGGCGGCCAAACACAAGTTTGATGTTCGGGCTCTGCAAAAGCGCGCGCCGGATTTGACCGCGCAGCAAGGTGATCGCCGCTGCCTTCGACGCCAAAGTCGATCCGAAGATCATAGAGACGTATAAGCCTTCGCAATCCTCAAAGCGCTCGGAAATTTCCACCACCGGCAGCCCGCCAATGCCAGTCTTCTCCCCGGCGAGGATGGCGTCTGTGAACGTCTTGGAGAGGGGATAGAGAATTGTATAGCCGAGAATTTTTTCAGAAGTCGACGCGCGATCATAAATAACCCTAATGATTCTCGAATTGCGCTTCATCCGCGCTCGAAGCAGGTCTTCGCCGGGGTGGGCATCGCCAATCGCGCCGCGGCCAAGCCGCACCACTTCCGGAAGATCTTCCAAGGTTGCAGCCCGGTCATCCAGCAATCCCGGCCCGCGTAAAAAACCACTTGCAGTGGCCACGACACTGTCTCGCGTCATGACAAAGGCAAGACCGGCACCCGGCAGTGCAGCCAGCCCGATCACCAAAAGTCCAAGAACCAGTGGATCAATCCAGGCACGATAGGGTTCAAGCGCGGAGATATCCGTGGTCAGCGCGCCGCCCACGCTGAGCGCACCAAACCCGAAGGCGGCCAATGCGCCGGGCAGCTTAGACATGCATTCCCCCTTGGCTGCGATGTACCCTTAATCCTCAACGGTGAAGGTCATTCCGGCATGTTCAATGAGGGCCGGCACAAGCGCTGTTCCAAAGGCGGCGCCAGGTGTCATGACCCCGCCGCCAACACTGGACTTGCCATCGGCAAGATGGAGCGCGGCTTCAGCAATGATCTTTGACGTGGAGCCATAGCCAGGGTCTTTGTCCCCGGTCACACCGGCCTTGATGCTGCGCCCATCTGCCATCTCCGCGACGAACAGCACGTCATAATGGCCCGCTTCGCGCTCTTCCTTGCTGGGCCCCTCGCCCGGTTTTGGCCCACCCGAACCTCCCATGGGGTCAACGCCAGCAATTGCCTCCGCTGCGGCTTTGCCCCCCTCGCCCGGCCCTGTGGAGATCATCTCATCATACTGAAAGCCCTCGCCATAAGGCAGGCCCTGCAAGACGTTAGAACGCTGGACGTTCTTGGTGTTGATGACAGCCATGAAGAAAGGCGCGGCCCAGGTGCCGTCCGGGTCTTCAATGGGTTGGCTCATCTGGGGCTGCTCTGCACCCTCAAAGCCGGGTGTGAGACCAAACGGCGATACCAAGTGCGCCAGCAGGGCCGGGTTTTCCTGGACCTTCGCCATGGTCGCACGGCCACTGGCCGCCGTGCCACCGGAGAACGTGCCTTCCATTTTGCGCACACGCCCGCGCACACGCGGGGCATAATCGCCAAGTTCGCTCTTCGCCGCCTCTTGCGCAAAAGCGACCCCAAGATCGAACGGGATTGAGTCGAAGCCGCAGGAATGGACAATGCGCGCGCCGGTTTGCTTTGCATGGTCATCGTAGGTTTCTATCATCTGGCGCATCCAGAGAGGTTCGCCAGAAAGGTCCACATAGTCGGTGCCCACTTCTACGCAGGCGGCAACCAGCGGTTCGCCGTAAAGCGTATACGGCCCGACCGTGGTGCAGATCACCTTCGCGCGGGCCGCCATGGCCTTCAGGCTTTCGCGATCGCTGGCATCGGCAACAACCATTGGCGTATCGCCTGGCAAGCCCATCTCGTCGCGAACGGCTGCAAGCTTGTCGGCGCTTCGGCCAGCCATGGCCCATTGTCCTGCACGGGACGGATGGGATGCCGCCATGTATTCGGCCACCAGGCGCCCGGTAAAACCGGTTGCACCATAGATGATCATGTCAAACTCTCGGGCCTCGGCCATGGGTGGTCCTCCTGGTTTTTTTGAATTGTTCTACGCAACCCGCTCAACAAACACAGCGCCGGCAGAATAGCCCGCGCCAAAACTGCAGATCACACCCTTTTCTCCGTGTTTTAGGTCGTTCGAGTGTTTGTGAAATGCAATGATGGACCCGGCTGAACTTGTATTGGCATACGTGTCCAGCACCGTTGGGCTCTCGTCTTCATTCGCCTCATGGCCCAACACTTTTGCCGCAATCAGACGGTTCATGTTGGCATTGGCCTGGTGCAGCCAAAGCCTGCGTAAATCGGCGCCCGCCAGGCTCAGCTTTTCCAGGTCTTCAGCAATCATGGCCGACACCATCGGCACGACTTCCTTGAAGACCTTGCGCCCTTCCTGGACAAATAGCTTGTCCGTTGCGCCCACACCGTCGGGCGCCGCGCGGTTCAGGAAGCCGAAATTGTTGCGGATGTTGTTCGAGAATTGCGTTTTGAGGTGAGTGTGCAGGATCTTCCAGTGGTTCGCTGGCGCGATGTCCTCAGCCTCGACCAACACCGCCGTTGCGACGTCGCCGAAGATGAAGTGACTGTCCCGGTCGGTGAAATTCAGATGGCCCGAACAGATCTCAGGGTTGACGATCAGTACGGATCTCGCGCTGCCAGATCGAATGAAGTCCGCCGCGGTCTGGATGCCGAACGTGGCCGACGAACACGCGACATTCATGTCGAATCCGAACCCATCAATGCCCAGAGCTTGCTGAACTTCGATGGCCATGGCCGGATAAGCGCGCTGCATATTCGACGCTGCGCATAGTACTGCATCGACATCTTTGGCGTCGCGCCCGGCGGTCCCGAGAGCCATGCGCGCTGCTTTGACGGCCATTTCAGCGAGAACGGATAGTTCATCGTTGGAACGCTCTGGAATGCGCGGCGCCATAATGTCAGGATCGACAACTCCGGACTTGTCGACAACGTAGCGTGCCTTGATGCCCGATGCTTTTTCGATGAACTCAACGGAGCTGTGGGGCTTGGGCTCGGCCTTGCCAGCTTCTATTTCAGCGGCGTGCCCTGCATTCCACTTATCGGCCCAGGCATTAAAGCTGGCGACAAGTTCTTCATTGGAAACAGATTGGGGAGGGGTCCACAGACCCGTGGCGGAGATGACGGGATTGGCCATTTTCTATGCTCTTTGATCTGGGCGCTTAGCGCCAGCAGGGATTCCCTTGTTTAGCCTAAATCATGGCGCAGCGTCGAGCCTGATGGTGAACTCAATACGAGTCATCTGGGTTGGCGGGGGAAAGATCGACCTCGATCGGATCGGGGGCCGCTGAGTCCGGGCCGAAGCGCGTATATCGCTTACACGCATCGTCGCCGCCCCCCTGGCCAAGACATGCGCCTTCGCGGTGCTCAGCCTTTCTTATGGCCAAAGCCAAAGCGACCTCTTCCTGGTGCTCATCCCACCGCGCATCGGCCAGTTCACGCTCAATACAGCGATCACGCTCGGCTCCCTCTTCCCATCGACACGCCTGAAACGCGATCTCTGTCGGCGTGGTACTGGCGCACGCCGTCATGAGAACCACCATCAGCCCAGCCCCAAGACCTCTCATCATGCTTGCACCTCTTTGTGGCGCGGACAGTCCAATTGATGGTCGTTCACCAAGCCAACGGCCTGCATCCAAGCATAGACTATGGTCGGCCCAACATATTTGAAACCACGTTTCTTCAGGTCTTTAGACCAGGCCGTGGACAGGTCGGTGAACGCCGGCGCATCCGTCCAAACCGCCCATGAATTGATAATCGGCCTGCCCCCAACCCAGTCCCAGCAATAATCAGCAAAGTTTTCACCCGCTTCAGCCATTTCAAGATAGACCTGCGCATTCCCAATGACGGCATCAATTTTCTTGGGGCTGCGAATGATACCCGGATTCTGGAGTGCCTTTTCAATGCGTGCCTTGTCCCAGACGGCCAGGCGTTCAGGCTGAAACGCATCAAATTCCTCTCTGATCGATTCGCGCTTGCGCAGGATCGTAATCCAGGACAGCCCCGCCTGCATGCCATCCAGCATCAGCTTTTCCCACAGCGCCCGGCCGTCATGCTCCGGCACACCCCATTCTGTGTCGTGATAACCGCGATAGAGGGCATCATCGGCAGGTGCCCAGCCACAGGGCAGCGACGCGTCAGTCATGGGTTTTGTCCCGGGCCCATTCCTCGTCGATCCAGTCGGGCCCCTCAATCTCAGCGTCTATGGTGGTTTGGACGAGGCGATCAATTCGCAAAAGGGCCAGCGACAAATCACCGTGGGTGCTGGTCACCGCCCCGATCACCTGACCCTGTTCGCTCAGGATCTGCGCCTCGACGTCTGGCCGCGCATGGCGCAGGGTGACTGTGCGTTTTCGGATCGAGCCACGCCGATACATCCGACTGACCACTTCCTGGCCGACAAAGCACCCCTTTTTGTAATCGACACCGCCAAGGCGGTCCATGTTCACATCAGCCGGGAAAACCTGGGCGCTGCGATAGTCACGCCCCCATTCAGGGACACAAGAGGCAATGCGGTCGGCGTCATGCTCACCAATCGGAACTGACCATTCGGCCTCATGCCCATGGTACTGTCGCCACTCAGTTTCACTGGCAATCGCGCGCAGGCGCCCACCGGGATAACGCGGGTCGATGTAGACCAATTCAGCGCCCGATACCGGACGCACGCCATGGTCGGCGGGGTCGATACCCGCCACCACGAGGGCGCCGTCAACCGGTTCAATATTTACGTCTGAGCGAAGCCGGAACATTTTCAGCCGCTTTGTAAGATCGTCCACCGCGTCTTTATGGACATCAAGCAGCACACCGTCGCCCGTCCGAATGCCAAGAAAGTCTACAATGACTTTTCCCTGCGGCGTCAGGAGCGCCCCAAACCGCGCTTCGCCAGGCGACCAATCGGCTGTGTTGGATGTGATCAAGCGCTCTAGAAGAGCGATCGTGTCGGGCCCTTCCAGGGCCAGCACGGCCCGCGAAGGGAGGAAAGCAAAACGAGATTGCATGCCCGCGAAATAAGCGCCCGCATCTGCCGTGTCGAGAGGCGTCAGAGACGCCAGGCCGCCGGCAAGACGCCAGACAACACCGTCGCCAAGCCAGCCTTCAGCGCTCCACCGATCAAAAATGGAACGACACCCGCAATCAAAGCCGTTTCAGGCCCGATCAAAAGGCTCAACCACGCCCAACCTGCCAGAAGGATCAGGCCGTGGAGCGCGAGCATGGCACCAAAGACTGTCGCGTGCTGAAAGAGGTTTTCTGCACGCGGCAACATACCGGCAAGGAACGCTGCGAAGGGAAAGCACAACAGATAGCCTGCCGTCGGCCCCACAAAGGCCACTGGCCCGCCGGTCGCGCCCGCGAGCACCGGCACTCCGGCCATTGCCAGTCCCAACCAGCTCAGCACGGTCAGGGCGCCGGCGCGCGGCCCCAACACGACCCCGATCATTACAACGGCCAGGGTCTGGAGCGTAACCGGTACGGGATACATCGGCACCGAAAGATAAGACGATGCGGTGAGCACGCAGATGCCGATCGCTCCAGCGAGAATTAAGCGCACATCTTTTAGGGCGAGTCCGGTCACTTGATGTCTCCTGTAGCAAACACTGCGGCTGTAAGAGATTTCCGCAGCAGACGTCAACCGGGTTTGAGTAAGACCCGCGGCGTGTTGCCTTTATGCTCAGAAGCGGAAGCGGATACCCGAGGTAAAGGTTGCGCCATCCAGATCGTCACTGACTTTCGCATTCAACAAGTCTGTGCCTTCAGCAATGAAACGTCGGTCCAACTCGATATCGCGGACCTGATAATAACGGCCCTCTGTGTAAAGGTCCCACTGTTCACTCACGCGCCAGGTGAGGCCGGCAGCGAAAGTGCCAACAAGCCCGCTGTCTTCACCGGTGACCGCGAATGTCGGCGCAGTTGCACCTCCCCCCGCATAGAGCACATTGGAATCGACGGTTGCGATGCCCAATCCACCACCGACATAGGGGATCACCGTTTGGTTATCGTTCCAGATGATGTCAGAATAGTTGTTCACGAGAAAGAAATCGATCGATGTGTCACCGCTGAACGCCTGGTCCCCGCCATTAAAGCTTCCCGACGAGACATCGGCGTCAATCCTCGAATATTCCAGCTCAAGTCGAGAGTGGAAAAGGCCAAAAAACTCAAAAGGCAGGGCGTAGCCAACCGCACCGCCAAACGTTAGGTCTGAGTCGAACTCCACCGCGACAGAGGCAGGCGCGCCGACAATACCGGGCGCCCCAAGCTCGGGTTGCTGTATACCGGAATAATTAGCATCGCCTGGAAACCCGCCACCAAGAAAGCCAGAGACGTAGAAACCGTCCGTGTCCTGGGCAAAGGCATTTCCCGCGGTCGGCAGCAGGGCGAGCGCGGAGGCGACGAGGACGGCATTTTTCATGGAGAAGCGCTTTCTGGGTTCAATGCTGAGATTGACCAACCGCTACCGCTCTGCATCGCACCCTGCACTTAAAGCCCGATCACCTCTGCCCACGAAATCGACAACATGCGTGTTCGCAGCGTGAGAAGCGCGTGACTTGGAGACGCGGCTCAGCGATATTAGGACGATGACACAGACTTATGACATGATCCTGCGCGGTGGTACGATCGTGACCCCCGGCGGAGAAGACCCTTGTGATATCGGCGTTCAGCGCGGCAAGATCGCGTTTCTTGGCCACCTTGCCAGGATGGATGCAGGCGAAGTAATTGATTGTACCGGCCTGCACGTGTTGCCCGGCGTCATCGACAGTCAGGTGCACTTTCGCGAACCCGGCCTTGAGTGGAAAGAAGACCTGGAAACGGGTGCCCGATCAGCCGCCCTCGGCGGTGTGACCGCTGTGTTTGAAATGCCAAACACCGAGCCGACCACGACGACACCGGACATGATGCTCGACAAATTGGCCCGCGCGAAAAACCGAATGGATGTGGACCACGCCTTCTATGCTGGCGCAACCAATGAGAATTCAGATGTGCTTGCAGAGATGGAGCGCATGGATGGCTGTTGTGGGGTGAAGGTCTTCATGGGCGCATCAACCGGCTCTTTGCTGGTGGAGAGCGATGAAGGGGTGGAGCGTGTCCTGCGCGCCATAAAACGCCGCGCAGCTTTCCACTCGGAAGACGAGTATCGCCTGGCAGAACGCAGGGATCTGGCCGTACAAGGCGATTGGCAGAGCCACATTGTGGTTCGCGACGTGGAAGCTGCCGTGAGTTCAACGCGCCGGCTCCTGAAATTGGCGCGCAAAACCGGAAAGCGGATCCATGTGCTGCACATCTCCACAGCCGAAGAGATGGACTTGCTAAGGGATGCCAAGGACATCGCCAGTGTCGAAGTGCTCCCCAATCACCTGACCCTGGCTGCGCCCGATTGTTATGAGCGCCTCGGCGCCTACGCGCAGCAAAACCCGCCCGTCCGGGAAGCCCGTCACCGCGACGCCCTCTGGCGCGCCTTGAACGCGGGTATCGTCGACGTGCTGGCGACCGACCATGCGCCTCATACAAAGGAAGAAAAAGACAGGCCCTATCCCGCATCGCCCTCTGGCATGCCCGGTGTTCAAACGCTCGTTCCGGTGATGCTGACGCATGTGAACGATGGAAAACTAAGCCTGCGCCGTTTCGTGGAACTGACATCAGCTGGCCCGCAGCGCGTGTTTGGCATCGCGGGCAAGGGGCGTATTGCCGAAGGCTATGACGCCGATTTCACTTTGGTGGACATGGGCGCGCGTGAAACCATTACGCACGACTGGTCGAAGTCGAAATGCGGATGGACCCAATATGATGGGTTTGACGCCAAGGGCTGGCCGGTGGGCACGATTGTCCGCGGCCAAACGATCATGCGCGACGGCGACCTTCTGCAAAAGGGCAAAGGCGCCCCGGTGCGCTTCCATGCCGCGCTTGGATCGGCCTGATCACGCTTTTCTGATGACATCACAGGCTTGAAAACCAAAAAGTCCAAGTGAACACTGATTTGCAAATCGGGCGGGTCAGAGTGAGTTTACAAAGGCAATCAAATGGCGAGCAAGCGGGCGGAAATCTGGGTGGCAATGATCGCTGCTGCAGGCTTGACAATCAGCGGGTGCAGTGGCGGTGGTGGGTCACCTGCAACGCCGGTGACAAACCCTCCAGCGCCGCCACCGCCGCCCCCACCTCCTCAATCGGGGCCGACCTTTTCAAACGGTGTTTTCGAACCGTCCAGCACGTTTGAAAATCTCTGCGAGGCTCCACGAAGCGGCGTCGATATAGAGGGAAATGCCTTTCCAGATCAGCCCGGCTCACTCTTGGAGGAACTTTTCTGGCTGCGGTCGTGGACCAACGAAACTTACCTTTTCAATGATGAAGTCACAGACCGCGATCCCAACGATTTCGATGATCGCCTCGAATATTTTGCCCAGCTGAGGACGTTTGCCACCACGCCTTCGGGTGAGGACAGGGATGATTTCCATTTCAGCCAGCCCACGGAAGAGTTTCTCGAAAGCCGCAATTCCGCGCCCAGCTCCGGATACGGCGTTCGCCTCGCCTTTCTCCAGTCGGCACCGCCGCGCGACCTGCGCGTGGTGTTCACCGAGCCTGGCTCGCCTGCAGCCGAAATCGTCAATGGACGCGCCAACTTCGAACGCGGTGAACGTCTCTTTTCGATCAATGGAATTGACGTCATAAATGGCAGTGATGTCAACGGTCTCAACGCAGGGCTTTCCCCACCAAATGCCGGGACTACAACCGTCTTCGAACTCGGCAATCCCGATGGAACGGGTATCCGTAGCGTCTCCGTAACCTCGGCGAATATCGCTTCCCAACCCGTAAACCGGACAAGCATCATTTCCACCTCGAGCGGGGACGTGGGCTACATCCTGTTCAACACGTTCAGCCCGTTTTCCAGCGAAGCGCAGATAGCGCAGGCGATCCAGGATCTGGATACGGCCGGTGTCGATGACCTGGTGCTTGACCTTCGCTACAATGGCGGTGGATTGCTGGCCGTTGCTGCGCAGGTGGGATATATGATTGCCGGCGATGCAGCGACGCAGAACCGGGTCTTCGAGCAGTTGCGCTATAACAATTGCGACAATCCGAATTGTAATGACCCGATCTTCGGTAACCCGAACTCACCCATACCGTTCATAGACACTGGACAGGGCTTCAGCCTAGCAGTGGGCACCCCGCTGCCAGCCTTGGACCTGGACCGCGTTTTCATTCTCTCGACCGAGGGCACATGCAGCGCAAGCGAAGCGGTGATCAATGGCCTTAACGGAATTGGCATTGAGGTCATACTCATCGGTGACACAACTTGCGGAAAGCCATTCGGCTTTTTCCCGACCGACAATTGCGGAGAAACCTATTTCACCATCCAGTTCCAAGGCACCAATGATATCGGTTTCGGAGACTATACAGATGGTTTCCTGCCTGCAAACTCCACCGATCCTCTGGTTGCGTTTGGCGAGATCCAGCCTGGTTGCCAGGTGGTGGACAATCTCACTGGAGTGCTTGGGGACGAAAACGAGCCACTCCTGGCCACCGCTCTTCAATTTCGCGAAGACGGCACCTGCCCCGCACCGCCAGTATCGGTGACGATTGGCGCGACGGTTCAGTCTGTGACCGGAACTGCAATCGGCCTTGATCCAGCGATGATGCTCACGCCGCCCGCGCGGAGTATATTCGAAGACAACCGCGATATGCGCCTGACGCCCTTTGCGGCGGATGAGTCCTGATGCGCAGCTGTATCGGCACACTGATCGCGAGCCTCGCAATGGCCGCAGGATGCCAGACAGTAACAGACGAGGCCGTGCCTGCCGTATTGGCAGACGACGCGCCGGAAACCATGGACCGTCTAAAGGCGGGCCTGGCTGAGGCTGTCGGACGGGCAAACATCGAGCTTGGCGCCGGCGATCCGACGCAAACATCCACCATCACCATATTGCCGCCAGCCCCAAGCCCGCTTGAGACCGCAAGCGTCGCCATGCCCACCCCGTTCAGACTGATGATGCGCGGCGACACCTGCATGGCAGTTCATGGGGAAACGGGGGAAGAATTTGCCATGGACCTACCGTGCACGCCTGTGTCTGATTGAATGGCCCGGTTGTTGGCCCCAGAGTGACGTTGGGAGAGGACAGTCATTCGACCAATGGCCCTTGCTTGGGGGGACCGTCACAGACGATAAGGACATCAAAACCCACCATAGGGTGGCCCCTTCGGCTTGAGTGAGCCACGGTCCGGATCGGAAGATACATATGAGCACGGCGCATCCACCCTTTCGAACCGTTCCGTATCTTCCACAAAAACTGGATGTCACCCATTGCGGGGATGGGTCCATCCTCCTGACAAACGGCCAACCGCTGCGCCCGCACCCGCCCCACATGCTAGTACCAATCACCTATTGGGCCGCCAATGGTCCCGAACGGACATGGCTGGCCCAGCGCGATGCGATCGATTCCACACAGCCCGGCTGGACAAAGATCAGCTATGGTGAGGCGCTTTCGGAAATCCGCGCCTTGGCGCAGGCCCTCCTGGATATGGGCGCAGGGCCTGCCTGTCCTGTCATGATCCTTTCGCGCAACTCGATCGAACATGCCCTTGTCATGTATGCCGCCATGTGGGTCGGCGCGCCGGTTGTGCCCGTAACCCCTGCTTATGCCACTCTGGCAGAGGATTTCACACGTCTGAACTACATTGATGATCTTGTGAAGCCGGGCATTATCTATGTCGACGATGGCGCTCTCTACCAGCGCGGCCTGGAAGCCATGGCGCAATCGGGCCGCCCAGTGATTTATGCCCGCAACGCCCCAAGCGTCCCCGGTGCCGTGTCACTGCATACGCTTCTGGAGACCACACAAACACCGGCCGTTGATCTCGCATATGATCGCCTGACGCCGAACACGGTCGCAAAATTCATGATGACGTCCGGTTCCACCGGTGAGCCAAAGGCTGTGATCAACACCCACGGGATGATCGCCGCCAATGCAAAAATGATACGCTCCGTTTGGGATGTCGAAGCGGTGGAGGCCATCTCTGGCGGCCCACAGGTCATGATCAACTTCCTGCCCTGGAGCCATACCTACGGCGCCAATGCCATCCTCCACTCAATGACCGATTGGGGCGGAGCACTTTACATTGACTGGGGCGCACCGACGCCGGTGAAGCTGCCGGAAATGCTGCGAAATATGTCTGAGGTCTCACCAACCCAGCACACGACCGTCCCAGCCGCGTGGGCTGCCATCGCCACCGAACTCGAAAATGACCCGAAACTCGCGAAGACCTTCTTCAAACGCCTCTTCATCATGGCCTATGGCGGGGCCTCCATGGGCCAGGATATCTATGAACGCATCCAGAAAGTGGCGGTAGAAACGACTGGCGAGCGCATTTCCCTTTCGGCGGGTTATGGCGCCACCGAGACAGCGCCGACACTCTCCAATGTGCATTGGCCGAACGACACAATGGGTCTGATCGGACTGCCCCTGCCCGGCTGCGAGATGAAACTCGCGCCCGTGGGCGAAAAACTCGAATGCCGGGTTCGCGGGCCGCACATCACCCCAGGCTACTATCGCAATCCTGACAAGACCGAGGAAGCCTTCGATGAAGAAGGCTTTTACAAAATGGGTGATGCAGTGCGGTTTGCTGATCCTGGTGATCCAAACAAGGGTCTCGCCTTTGACGGGCGGCTGGCCGAGGAGTTCAAACTCGCCAATGGCACGTGGGTGTCGGCCGGGACGGTGCGCGTGAAAGTGGTCGAGGCCGTCGACGGCGCGCTATCTGACGTCGTGGTGTGCGGGCTGAACCAGGACAAGATCGCGCTTCTTGGCTTTCTGAATGAGGCGTGGTGCCAGCGCAGCACAGGGGAGGCGGCAGATCTGGCCACACTCTCAACCCATCCCAAAATTATCGAATCCGTCGCGAATGGAATCCAAGCCTACAACAGGGCCAATCCGAATGTTGCGCGCTGCATTTCCGCCATTTCACTTCAGGTCACCCCGCCACGACCGGAAACAGGCGAAATCACCGAAAAGGGCTATATCAACCAGTCCCGAGTGCAGGACTTGCGCGCCGGTGAGGTCAATCGGCTTTACGCGAACGCCGCAGACAAGAGTATCCTGCGCTTCTAGGAACACAACCATTTGGGGAGGCACGCCATGGCGAGTGACACAGACACGATGACGGGCGCAGAAGCCCTGGTCGGCACCCTGGCGGATGCTGGCATCACAGCCTGTTTCGCCAATCCCGGCACATCCGAAATGCACCTCGTCACAGCGCTCGACAGGGAGCCTCGGATCCATAGCGTGCTTTGCCTTTTCGAAGGGGTCGCTACGGGCGCAGCAGATGGCTATGCCCGCGCCCATGGCAAACCAGCCATGACGCTGCTTCACCTTGGCGCCGGATACCTGAATGCGGGTGCGAACATTCACAATGCGCGCCGCGCCCACACGCCCATGATCAATGTCATCGGTGACCACGCCACTTACCACACGCGCTACGATGCCCCGCTCACCAGCGACATCACAGGCATGGCCGGGCCGAATTCGGTCTGGATCAAGTCTATAGACAAACCTGGGCAAGCCGGCGCTCTGGCGATGGAAGCCCTCGACGCGGCCAATGCCCCCCTGCCTGGCCCAGTGTCGCTGGTCCTGCCTGCAGACAGTGCTTGGCTCGAAGGCGGTGTGAAAGCCGCGCCGATCCCGCCCCGAGCACTGCCAGCGCCGAGCGCCGACACCGTCAATGCCGTGGCCGAAAAAGTGCGCGCTGCATCAAAACCAGTCCTCGTCATGAATGGCGCATCGGCCTTGTCAGAAACCGGGCTGGCCGATGCTGCAAAGCTCAAGGCGGCAGGCCTTCGTGTGATAACGGACACGTTCTATCCGATCATGGCGCGCGGAGCAGGTCGCTTTGCGCCCGAACGGATGCAGTACTTCGCCGAAGCCGCCATGGGTGATCTGGAGGGCAGTGATCTCATGGTGCTCGCTGGCACGCAGACCCCCGCTGCCTTCTTCGCTTATCCCGGCAAATCGAGCTTGCTTGTGCCCGAGGGTTGCGGGGTTGTCAGCCTCTGCGATGCGCGCGGCGATGGCGGGGCCGCACTGGCCATGTTGGCCGATGCGCTTGGCGCTAAAGAGGCCGCTCCTACTGCCGAATTATCCCTGCCCGACGCGCCGAGCGGCGAACTTGACGCAATGAAGGTCGGCGCGGCCATCGCACGCCACCTGCCCGAAGGGGCACTGGTCTCCGACGATGGCGTGTCCAACTCGTTGCCGGTTTATATGCAAACGGCGAGCGCACGCGCCCATCGCTGGATGATGCTGACAGGGGGCGCCATCGGCCAGGGTATGCCGCTCGCCATAGGCGCCGCACTTAAGGGTACGCCCACGCTCTGCCTGAGCGGCGATGGTGCGGGAATGTATACAAACCAGGCGCTTTGGACGATGGCGCGCGAGAATTTGCCCATCGTGACTTTGGTCTTCGTCAACCACACCTATCGTATCCTGCAGATTGAGCTGCACCGAACCGGCGCTGGCAATCCCGGCCCCGCAGCACGGGGTATGTTGAACCTGGACGGGCCTGAAATCGACTGGGCGGGTCTGGCAAAGGCACAAGGCGTGACAGGGCACAATGCGCACACCGGCGAAGCGTTGGAATCCGCGCTGGCCACAGCGTTCGCCGCAGGCGGCCCACACCTCATTGCGGCGCACCTGCCAGGATAAGATTGAGAGCCAATTCGAACATTTTTCAACCCAAGGCGTCCTTTACGGTGCAGGCTCGTCTTCGATTTGCTTGACGTTAGACCGAGAGGCTACTTTTGGGCTGTGAGTTTAAAACGTTCGAGCTTTGTCGGTTGCGGACCCTACACGATCATTTGAGCGCAGAGCGCTCGAAGGCTGCTATAAATAGTATTTAAAACAGCCTACAACCTCCCCGAAAATCAATTGGTCACAGGATATGCTTCATGTCGTCGGAACTCTCAATACTCGCTCTGTTTGGATTATTGATTATTGTTGTCATACTATTGAATGTCTTGACCGCGATGCAGCAAGTTGGCTTGAAGACATTGGGTGGCGCGCGTGATGATATGGGCGCACTCACTGGCTTGGCGGGCCGAGTGGCTCGCACACTCGATAATTCAATTGTAGCGATGACACTCTTTGCACCGGCAATTCTATTGCTGGCGAGCAAGGACGCTTTCACATCTGGCAGCTTGATCGCGGCGCAGGTGTTTCTCATCGCGCGGGTGTTGTTCGTCCCGATCTACGCGTTTGCTATCCCAATTCCTTTCTTGCGCACAGTGGTTTGGATGGCAGGCTTCCTGGCAACAGCTTATCTCTATGTCCTGGCACTTTCCTAGAACGTTTCGCTTTGAGTGACCGGTGAGGGGCAATTTTTAGTCGCTACCTCTGTCCTGCTTGAGTTCCTGAGGCGATGTGCCACTCTAAGCTGTGACAGAACTCCATCAACGCCCCCCACCAAGAATGGCTCTGTACACTTGGGGGCAGATGAGTTGGCTTGCAGACGATGGGTTAGGAAAAAAGACCGGGCTTTCGGTGGCCGGAATGAAGGTCCTTTCCAGACAAACATCCAAAGCACATAATCATAATACCGCTTTGAAGCGATTCATGTCCTTCGCGGATCTGTGGTTCAGAGCATCGGAGCGAAAGAATGCGTGTTGAACCAGGGGGAAACCTGTGTCGTTCCGCCCGACACTGTTCACTCCACGGCGAACAATAGGCAGGAGGACGCGCTGTTGATCTTGTCTTACTCGATCGGCGCAAGAAACTATACCCCAGCCGGGTAGACTGTTCGGCATGGCGACTTTCGAGTTTAAACCGCCGAGCGATGTCTGCTCCCCGCGGATTAACGCGCTTGAACCTGCGGATAACGCCTTCGCACGAAGGTATATTTAGCGAGCTTTCGGCAACCCGGAAACGGTTTAAACTTATCGTAATTCGGGGATTGCGAAGATCGGTGAATACACTACTCAATGAGGGGGAATTGTGGTGATGAAACGCCTATTCAGAACTTTCCGGCAAAGCTTGATGGCTTTGTTCCTTGGTCCATTTCTGGCCGCCGGCTGCCAAAATACGGGCAATATCGAACCGTCCGACTTCGACGGCATCTCAAAACGATCCGATGGAAGTATAATAGAGTGGCGTTTGGAGAATGCTCGACCAGAGGCGAGCAACAAAATCCTTTTGATTGCTCAAGGATCAGGATGCGCTCCCGCCAGATCAAGCGCTAACGTAGACCTGCTCGCGAATATCGCGACAGGTTTTGCGACTCTCACAATCGAAAAATATGGTGTGTCAGTCGACGATGCCCCCGCAAATTCCTCTGAGGATTGTACAGAAACCTACTTCATGAACCACACGGTGAGCCAACGCGTAGCGGACGCGCGGACCGTGCTTGCTGATTTGGCAGAAGACGGTCTGTGGAATGGCGCGCTTTATTTGTTTGGTGGATCAGAAGGGGGGGCCGTGGTTTCGATACTGTCCCAAGCGGAAACCGAAACAGATGCGGTGGCCGTTTTTTCAACCGGGACGGGTCTTACGATGGCGGAGTTCTTTCCGATGGTCGTTCCGCCACCCGTCGCTGCGCGAATGCAGGATATTTTTGACGCGGTTCGAGCCAATCCAGACGCCGAAGGTATCGCTGGTGGCAATTCGTATAGATGGTGGGCGGACATTCTGGATCGCCGACTATCCGACGATCTCTTGCAATCTACAGCCCCAATACTTCTCGTTCACGGAGTCAACGATAGGTCAGCTCCAGTCGCTTCAGCAAGATCGACAAGAGACGCTTTCGCGACCGCCGCACAGTCCAGCAGGTTAACGTATTGGGAACTAGAGGATCGCGACCACGCGATGATTGATCAGAATGGGCAGTCGCATATGGCAGACGTCTTGCGAGATGTCGTAGAATGGCTGGAGCAACGGACGTCACTTCATGACTGACCCGCCTGGGTGTTTTGAGCGCGAGCTTCGGTAGCGGGACTTCGGTGGTTGACCGTCACCACGGCCAAGAGTGCACAGCTTGGCGCAGCCTCATAACCCAAGGAAAACTTGGCAAGCGTCCGCATTAAGGGCGTTTTTGCCGCTCAGCTCAGGGGCTGTTGTGGGCGAGTTTAGGACGCTCGATAGAAATACCACTGACAGCTAGCAAGCGTTGCGATAGTCGAGCACCATGCAGAACGAAGTGCCAAAACGAGTTATCGTGAAAGTTGGATCGTCGGTCCTTTTAAAAGCAGATCAGGAAAGTTTGGATACCGGACAATTTGCCAAGATTGCCAAAGACATTGCCTGGTTGAAGTCCGAACATGGCACCGAGGTGATGGTGATGAGTTCCGGTGCGCTCGCGGCTGGCCGAAACGCGCTCGCGGCAGACAACAAACCCGAGATGTGCATTCAGGATACAGTCTTAGGCGCGGTTGGTCAGGTCGAAGTCTCGAACGCTTGGCGCTCAGCTTTCCGGCAATCCAGCTTGGCGATTGGACAATTGTTGCTGTCACCTGAAACTGTTGCGAACCACGTGGTGCGGGAATGTATTGAATCCATGTTCGATCTGGGAATTGTTCCCTACGCCAACGAAAATATTCCGACGTTCACGTCGTATGACAATGATGGACTCGCCGCTAGTTTGGCGCGAGCAATTAATTGCAGCTGCCTGGTTTTGTTGTCTGATGTGGAAGGGGTGTACACCAAAAATCCTTCGGAATTCGCTGACGCTGAATTGGTATCTCAAATCTCAGATGTAGATGAAGCTATACATAGATTTGGTGGAGGCTCCACGTCTGGGGTTGGTACAGGAGGAATGCTCACCAAGCTTAAAGCGGCGAAGCTGATGCATGGAATTGGCGCGGAAACGATCATCGCAAGTGGTCGGGGCCGCCAACCGATTAGATCCATTTTCATAGATCAAGCTGGAACGCGAGTAACGGGATGAGTGTCTTATTAGGACGCTTTGCGACGTTGATTCAGAGGCTGTTTTGGGGCGAGTTTGAGCCTCTGGTTCATATCGGAGGTAAGTCTGCGTCGGTGAGCACTTCTCTTATCACGCGGTTAGACATCTCACTGAGATATTGATGCTTGTCTCGATAATATGCCAAGGCAATTAACGCGGTCGACAAAGCCCATCCGCGTCCACGCAACCACGTGTTCTGATCAATATCCAAAACAGATCGAAAGTGCGATCTCGCTGACGCCCCCAGCAATGACCAATTGACGATTAAGTCCACTGCGGGATCCCCGGCGCCCATCAAGCCAAAATCGATTACGGCAGCCAGTTTTCCTTCTCTCGACAACAAATTGCCAGCGTGGATATCCCCGTGAACCCAAACCGGCGCATCAGGCCATTCCTTCACATTCAGAGATCGTTCCCAGACTGATTGCAGGTCGTTTGCGCTGTATAGATCGGACACATTCTCGATGGCAGCGACCGTCGGCTCATGTCTTTGTCGCAATGGACATCCACGAAAGTTATTGTGCTTGCCATACAATGGAGCATCTGAAGCATCAGCTCGTCGCAATACGCCGATAAACGTTGCGAGCTTTTCTGCGGCATCCAACTCGTCCTGAATGGAATGATCCGAAACAGCTTCTCCGTCGATCCATCGGTAAATCGCCCAAGGGCTTTGGTAATCCGAAACTGGTTTTCCGGCGAATAATGGCATCGGTATCTGTAGGGGAAGACTAGGTAGCTTGGGTATACACTCAATTTCCTTGATCAGCATCGCAGATGCTCTCGGCGTAATGGGAAGTCGGACACACATATCCGCGCCGAGCCGATAAATGATATTGTCCGAACCGTTGGACTGTAAGCAACGCAGAACCAAAGCTGATTGATCGGGAAATTGCTCTTTGATGAGTGTTCTGACGATGTGATCATCGATATGGAAAGCGTCCGCGTGCATGATAGCCCACTGCCACAATCGAGGATAATTTCCAACGCTCGTCATCGACTTGCGAGCGCCCGTTTTGGGGCGTTTTTGGGCCCCATTGAGGGTGCCTTGACGGCGAGACCTTCCGCGGAAGCCTGATATGGATTGATCGGTTTCCTACAAAATCCAGCGTTGTGCTCATTCAGCGGCGCTCCGCCTGCACGGCCGCGCAGGGCGGCGCAGTGAAGCGGAGGGCGACGAAATGTACAGGGTCGCCGTTGGAATAGTTGATGGCGTAGTGGTGTCGAGACTCCGTCACGCAGTAACCGGCACGACCCGCGCTGGTGCGGAGCAAGTCCAGGGCTGGCGCGCCGCCGTCGTCTTCCAGATTGATCAGGAACGCCGCTGGCAGGGCGTCGCGGGCCGGCAGGGCGATGACCGTCTCCGGCGGATGCAAATTCTGCGTGCCTGTGGTCATGACATAGCTGGGTTCTGAGTAGCCGACGGCCTGGATCATTTGCGGCGCTTCGCACCCATCGCCCCGCCCCGGCAGGCCGCAAACGTCGGACAACGCATTCTGCGCAACCACGGTGGGTTGGAGCCAGGTCTGGCTGGGCAGGAAAACCATGCGTGCATGCCATCCAAACAGGGTCGCGGCCGCAATGCCGAGTATAATGGCAGTGCCCTGGCGCCTCGATGCGGCCACAGCAATTGCCAGTGCAAGCAAAGCCACGCCAGGCCACCACAAATGTAACGAATACTCCAGGAGGGGTGCCCACTGCCCCATAACCGTGCCCGCTTCCACGGATCGGAAATCACCGGCCGACTCTCGCATGACCAAATCATCGATCCCTGGGAATCCAACGGCCGCAAAGAGTCCGCCACCCACCGCAAAGAGCAGCAAAGAAGACCAGCGCGAGACCGGCATGCGAAACCCCTCGATCAGCCGCGTCACGGCCAGGCCACAGATCAGGCCAAGCGCAGGATAGGCTGGCAGGACATAATGGCTGAGCCGCGTCGGCATCAACTCGAAGAAAATCCAGGTCAGGCCAAACCACGCCACCAGGAAACGCATGGCTTTTGTTGTATCCTTGGGGAATGGTGCGCTGGGCCACCGGGCCTGCCAAGCCTGGGTGAAGCCAAGCGCACCCAAGACGACCACCAGGGCAAAGGGATAGCCGACAAGGATCTTTGTGCCCAATGCCGCGTCAGCCAACATCGACAATACCGCCCAAATCAATGCCAAAGCAGCCGCTACCAGCAGCCCACCATTGCCCTTCCGGCGCCCGGCCGCACTCTCCCCACGCAGGATTTTCCACGCAAAGACAAGACCCGGAACGAGCGCCAGAGTGGCAGGGAAGAACCAGACCGGGATGTGCGAAATCTGGTAGAAAGGCCAGCCTGCATGGCCTTCGCTGGCGCCAGTGAACTTGTCAGCCAGGTCCTTACCCACCGCGCCCTGGACGAAAGCACCACTGGTCGCGACCTGTATCCAGATGAACCAGGGGATCCAGAGAACGAAGAAGAGCACAGGCCCCGGCCACCACGACAGCGCACGCCACCACTGACCCGTGGTGTTGTCCGCCGCCTTATCCCAGGCCCAAGCCCCGGCAGCGGCAAAGCCAGCCACCATAATCGACACCGGGCCCTTGATCAGGAAACCAAGCCCCATGGCGAGCCAGAACAGCAAGGCAAGCCTCTTGAAATCACCCTCCAGCTTAGGCGCGAGAAAACCTGTCGCCTCCACGCGCCCATTGCCCAGCATATAAATCCGCGCAAGCGCGCCGAGGCCGAGCGTCGTGAAAAACACCAGCACACCATCGGTTTTCGAAATGTGCGCCTCACTTGTGAGCAATACGGTCGACCCAAAAAGGGCTGCACCGACAAAAGCAGCGCGCCGCCCGACGAGCGCCATACCGGCCCAGAAGCAAGCCAGCGTTGCGAGCCCCGCGCCGATCCAACTCGGAATACGATAACTCCAGATTTGCTTGGCTTCAGCATCGGAAAAGGCCGCGGTGGAGGCGGCCTGGAGCCAGTGAATGCCTGCGGGCTTTTTGTTGCGTAGTTCGTCCTGGTAGCGGATGCGGATGTAGTCGCCGGTTTCCAGCATCTGCTTGCTGGCCTGGGCAAAGCGACTCTCATCCCGGTCCAATGCCGGGATCGCGAAGACGCCGGGACCCGCCGCTCCCATCGTGATCACCAAGAGGATGAGCCAAGCTTTCCAACCAGAAGAGAGACGATCAAGCATGTCCATGCCTGGCGTTTAGCGCGGGCCGCTGTCTCCTGCTAGGGCCCTTTCCGGCCAATTTGCACCGTTTGATCGTTTGATTTTTTCGTCAGGGCCAGGAGCGTGGCGTTCGGCGATGCGGGCATGCCGGGAGGATTGCGGCGACGTCCAGCGCGGACGAGACGCCCTGCCAAACGATGCAAACTGGCCGGAAAGGGCCCTGGGTGACGGGTGTGCGCGGCCGGAATAGACCATCGGCGCGGCGCCACGGTGAAACATTGCGGCCTAGTTGGGGTGGATCAGACCGTCACGCCGGCTTTTTCGGCATCGGCCAGGAACGCTGCCAGGCCCTTATCGGTCAGGGGGTGGTTCACCAGAGCCGTGAGCACGTTCGGCGGCGCCGTCACCACATCTGCGCCCATCATCGCTGACAATTTTACATGGTTGGGTGAACGGATCGATGCGGCAAGGATTTCCGTTTCAAACAAGTAGTTGTCATAGATGGTGCGGATTTCCTGTATCAACTCCATGCCGTCTATGTGGATGTCATCCAATCGGCCAATAAAGGGGGAGATAAAAGCTGCCCCGGCCTTGGCAGCGAGAAGCGCCTGGTTCGCTGAAAAACATAGGGTCACATTGACCGCCGTGCCTTCATCGGCCAAGGCGCGACACGTCTTCAGGCCATCGAGCGTCAGTGGAACTTTTACCGCGACATTGTCGGCGATCTTGGCCAGTTTACGCCCTTCAGACATCATGGTCTCATGATCCGTGGCGACCACTTCGGCGCTGACAGGGCCGTCGACGATTTCGCAAATCTCAGCGATGACCTCCTGGAAAGGCCGGCCTGACTTGGCCACCAGGGAAGGATTTGTGGTGACGCCATCGATCAGACCGGTTGACTGGAGGTCTTTGATCGCGCCAGTGTCTGCGGTGTCGACAAAAAATTTCATACCGAACGCCCCTCTTTTCGTGTGCACTGTCGCCTAGACCAATCCGGCAAAGGCTACCACTCCATACCCATCTGTTTTTTCATCCAATCGGAAAAGGTCGATGGCTTTTCGAGGCTTTTTGGGTCCAGGGAACCATAGGCAATCAGCGGCCCTGTGGCCGTTTCCAGTCGAACGCCAGCGATCTTTTCCGACATTCCAGACCAATCGAGCTCTCGGGGATCAAGGATTAGCATTACACGCGTTCCGCCTTCTCCGGTCTCATCGCGTCCGAATACAAGGCCGTACACCTTCTCGCGTCCCCAAAGCCCCGTGCTACGACCCTGCAACTTGCCATCGAGCAGAACATCGTCCCAAAATATGCGTCGCCGCCACTGCAGGACATGCATGGTTTCAGCACTCATTATTTTCAGATCAACTTCGGTACGCGTGATCCTTACAATGTCAGCGGTGAGAGAATTCATGGCATAGGCTCCCGATGGCTTATTGATAAACAATATGCTTGCCTACTATCCTTTTCAAGGTCCGCTGGATCGTGTTTGCGTTTGGTCCCGGCTTCAGAAATTTCTCAATTTGCAGAAACGGAGGAACCGACCGGCGCCAAGCAAAAACAATCCGCCCGCAGACCTTGGCCTGCGAACGCTTCGTATGGTCGGTCTTTGCAGGGAAAAGCGCTAGTCCACCTCATCCATTAATTGAAGGGTGAGGTAGGTGTACTGCAAAGCCGCCTGACGGGCGCGCTCCAGCTGATTTGCGGCCGCCGAGTGCCCGCCATCAATATTCTCATAGTAAAGGAAGGGCTTGCCGGCTTCCTCAAACAGAGCCGCCATTTTCCGAGCATGCCCGGGGTGGACCCGGTCATCCTTGGTGGATGTCACGAAGAAAGGCATGGGGTAATCCTTGCCTGCGTCGAAATTGTGATAGGGCGAGATCGTCTCCAGGAAAGCGCGCTCTTCAGGTACATCTGGCGAGCCATACTCATCGACCCAGGAGGCACCGGCCAGCAGCTTGTGGTAGCGCAACATATCAAGCAACGGCACCGCGACGATGGACGCGTTCCAAAGGTCCGGCCGCTGGTTCAACATGACGCCCATAAGCAGACCACCATTGGAGCCGCCGCGAATGCCAAGCTTCTCAGGCGATGTCAGACCATCGGCAATGACCGCTTCGCCGACGGCAATGAAGTCGTCATAAATTCGCTGGCGATTCAGCTTCAGACCCGCCTGGTGCCACTCTGGCCCAAACTCGCCTCCGCCGCGAATATTGGCCAGCACATAAGCCCCGCCCTGTTCCAGCCAAAGTCGTCCCTGGGTTGAGTTGTAGGAAGGGCTGATGGTGATTTCGAAGCCGCCATACCCATAGAGCAATGTCGGAGTAGAACCATCCATTACCGTCTCTTCGGCGTGTACAATGAAATACGGAATCTGCGTCCCATCGGTCGATGTTGCAAATTTCTGCACCACCGTAAGGCCCTCGGTGTCGAACTTCTCCGGTAGGGATTTCAGCGGCGTTGTGGCGCCCGTTTCAGGGCTCCACTCCAGCAGTGAGTCAGGGGTCAGGAAGCCTTCATAGTTCAGAAGCACAGTGCTCTCATCGCTATCCGCGAAGGCGACGCCGGCCTGGCCCGGTCCGGGTAGCGCGATTGAAGTCGTGCGCCATCCATCATCTGTCGGGTCGAGGCGGAGCACTTTTCCCACCACCGTGTCGTTGATCGATAGCAGCGCGGTGTCTTTGGACACCGACACGCCTCGAATGGCTTGTTTCTCATTCGGGCGGAAGACGAGACCTGTCGCTGGCAAGGTACCCGTCTCCAGAAACTCCACTACGCTGAAGGCCACCAGATCTCCGGAATTGAAGCGCGGCTGGCCCTCTGGCGCCCAGTCCTGTTCCAGCGTGACCAGAAGCTTGCCATCATATACGTCCCGAGGGCTCGATTTAATCGGAATGGGCCACTGGACGGGCGCACGACCATCTTCGGGGAAGTACCAGTATTTCGCCGTGAAGAATGTATCAGATTCCACAGCGCCCTGAAGGCGTGTCCCATCTTCCAGCTCGAGCGTGAAGGGCCACAAGGCCACATCAGTCTTGTCACCGCTATACAGCGCTTCAGCGTCTTCGAGGGTGGTTCCCCGGCTCCAGCGTTTCACCGTTGATGGGTAACCGGAGTCGGTCAGCGTCGAGCCATCGCCGCCCCAATCGGTGGCGATCAGGAGTGTGTCCCGGTCCACCCAGGAAATTCCTTGCTTGGCTTCGGGTGTTTTAAACCCACCTTCAACAAAAGACTTGGTTTCCAGGTCAAACTCCCGGGTCTCCACGGCGTCCTTACCGCCATTGGACAGCGAGATCATGCAAACCGTTGATCCGCCATCCTTGGGATCAAAACAGTTTGCGCCCTTGAACACCCA
>JBCCTK010000012.1:0-35587 GCA_039198685.1 Pseudomonadota bacterium
AGCCGGAAAACAAAGACCAGCTCGCTGCGATCCTTAAACTGCACGTCATTGCAGGCGCAAAAGTCACTTCTGACCAGCTGGCTGGGACGACGACGGAAGCAGAAACCCTGAACGGTACCGTCACCATCGATGGCACCGACGGCGTCACGGTGAACGGCGCAACCGTTATCTCTGCAGATGTGATGGCGTCGAATGGTGTGATCCACGTAATCGATGCGGTTCTGTTGCCCGAGGGTTAGTCCCCCCCTTTCCTCGCGGCGCAGACAGCGGCCCTTGCCAGTTTGGCAGGGGCCGTTTCCTTTTGGCGTGGTCTGATTTAATGGCGCTCTTCAGTTAAGCGATTCTGGTCCGGGAGTTTCGGTTGGAAAACGAAGAACAGCAGATCGTTTTGCGGGAGTGCATATTGCGCGATGGACAATATTATTGTCCTGTCACGTCGTCTCCAGAGGCGGTGGCCTCCACCACAGAGACGAGCCCACCCGCGCCTAGGTCTGAGCCAGACAGTCCGGGTTTGTTTGATGGATTAGAGCCTATTCTGGCAGACCCGTTGGGATGGGCTAGGGCAAACCTCTTGAATGTTGATCTCCTCTTTTCTTTGGGCGTCCAAATGGGGGCGGTTGTTGCGGCGATGCTTCTTGGCGCCCTTTTAGCAGCGCCCGTCCGGCGTTTGGTTCGTGATGGTATAGAGCGTTTACCTGCAAACTTTGCAGGATTTGTGAGTGACATTGGGCCTAAACTGGTACGCCCGGCGATCACGTTGGGCTTGTTCTATTTGGCCCAGGTCGCGCTCGCCGGGGCTGGATTAGACGCAACGCTTGTTCGCGTTGCCTTTTCTCTAGCGGTTGCGTTCTTCCTGATCACGCTGGCGGGGGCGTTTCTTCCAGAGGGGTTACGAAAACCAGCCCTATACCTGGCTCTCGCCGTGGCGGGTCTAAACGCCTTCGGCGTGCTCGATGATTTCATTGCCTGGACTTACACGGTCGGTCCGGTCTTTGGCGGGCGAACAATCAATCCCCCATTCTTGCTCCAAGCGATTGTCACGGCTGGCGTATTTCTCTTTGCGGCCAGCTGGCTTTCGAAAAAGCTCAAAACGCGCGTGGAGACCTTGCCGCAAGTTGAGCCAAGCCTTCGTATTCTAATTTCAAATGCTTTGCAGATCGGCCTGTTTTTCGCCGCTGCGATTCTGACTCTTGCCGGGCTTTCTATACCCCTGTCTGGACTCGCAGTGCTGGGCGGTGCCGTGGGCGTTGGCCTGGGTTTCGGAATGCAGCAGATCGTGGCCAACTTCATTTCGGGTGTCATCCTGCTGACAGACCGATCCATCAAACCCGACGATGTGATCGAAGTCGACGAGACTTATGGGGTCGTGAAATCCCTGGGGCTGCGATACGCCTCCGTCGTGACGCGCGATGGTAAGGAGCACCTCATCCCAAATGAGCAACTCATAACCGACAAGGTTGTGAACTGGAGCTATTCGAACAAGCAGGTCCGTATCAAGCGACGTCTGAGGGTCGAATATGAGACTGATTTGAAGTTGGCATGCCAATTGGTGATTGAGGGCGCTGGAGAAACATCAAGGGTTCTAGCCGATCCAGCGCCCAAGTGTCTCGTCATGGAGTTTGGCGAGGAAGCGGTGGAGATAGAGGCACGGTTCTGGATCGATGATCCGCAGAACGGTGTCAACAATGTCGGCTCTGAGGTAATGCTGAACGTATGGGACCGGTTCCAGGCCCATGGCATCGATATCCCGTTGCGCCACGAAGATGTACTGATCACGCCCGGCTCTACACTGAAGGTGGAGATGGTGCGCGGCACGTCCAAGCCAGGGCCGGGCGCTGCATCCGAAACTGTCTTGGCTGTGCTAGACCGCAAAGAAGAATAGACCTGCGAAGATCAGGAGTGGGATAATTAGCCCACCGAACAGGTTTCGAGCGAAGACATATCGATCGAGCCACATGTCGAGTTTAGCGTCGTCATACGCGTTTATATGCGTAATATGTTCGACGTTGGAGCCGCGGATCTTTGTTTCATCGCTGACGCGGGATTCGAATTTCACGCCAGCCAGATTTGCACCAATGAAAAACACGCCCCCAAAGACAGCGCCTCCAAGTGCAACGGAAAGAAGGATGAATAGCCAATCAACCCGGCTTGGCAAACCGGTCCCCCAGAGGCAGATCGCCATGGTCAACAGTCCCATGGTGATCGAAGCAACCCATAAGCGGGGTAGGGTACCTAAATCCTGTTCATCTGACATGCCCTGAAAGATGACACAGAGCGCTAAACGGGAAAACCGCTATTCGTCCGAAACGCTATCGGCGACGCGTTTGGCGAACCTGCGCGAAGCGCGATTGGCGTCCCACCACGTGGCAGCGCCAACAGAATCTCGAATGTCATTTTCGAACCATTTATACTCGACCTCCGACACATCACCATCGATATGTACGACCTTTCCAGCCAGTGACATGCCACCGATCGATACGGACCGGAGTGGATCAAGGCCAGGCGTCCCAGAGATTTGCTCAAACGTTGGTCTGTTTGGCTTGGCATCGAGGATTGTTACGTCGATACGTTCAACCTGGTCCTCCTTGCCCTCAAGTTCGCGTTCCAGGTCATCAATAATATCTTCGGTGAGCTTGGCGCCTTCACGTACGCCGTAGTCTTCTTCGAGTTTCTCGGCAAAATCCTCAGAGAAGGTTACGTTGATTGTTGCCGCCTGCGCTGCGGTAGCAAGGCCAAGTGTGCTGAGGGCGATAAGTGCATAGCGGATCATGTATTTAACCTTCTCTCGAGCAAGCATTCTGAGTTTTGCTACAGCCCCTCTTTGTAACGCGAGTTTATGCACACAGGGAAATCACACGCGCGCGAGCGCACTCTAGTCGCTGTCTTTTTCAGACTTGTCGTCGTCCTTATCACCATCCGGAATAGCGGCGCCGACAACGGCGCCGGTTGTGTTGACTGCGCCTTCTGCGACGTCGCCGGTTATGTTCACCGCCCCTTCGACGACATTCCCAGCAACACTGGCCGCCAGGCAGCCTGAGAGTGCTAGGGGGGAGACAATGAGGGCGATGGCGGTTGCATATCTGCGCATGGGATCTTTCATGGCGCGAGCTAATGCTGAGATTTTCGCCAATGGCAACACTCCGCATCGGATGCCATGCCCGTCGCGAGCCTTTAGATCGTTTCGACCAAGACGAGTTCAGTGGGAGAGGTTGCCTCTATGTCCAACCGCACCGGACCCGTTATGGCTGCCCCATCACGGGCGTTAAGAGGGGCGCCGTTTAGCCGGGCATCGCCCTTTGCTGCGACGAGATAACCGAAGCGGCCTTCAGAAATGTTATAGGACAGTGGCGTACCCGGAAGCGCTGTTGCGCCGAGGACGCGAGCATCCTGATTGATTTCCAGAGCACCGGGTTCGCCAAATCCGCTGGCGAGAATATCCCAATTACCGGCGCGTTCCCCCTTGGGAAAAGCTTTCGTGCCCCAACGCGGTGTCCCGCCAGCATCCCTGGGTTCAATCCAGAGCTGGAAGATTTGCGTTTTCTCGTCTTCCTCGTTCCATTCGGCATGTTGAATGCCTGACCCGGCACTCATGACCTGGACATCGCCCGCTTTGGTGCGCCCGCTATTGCCCATCGAGTCCTTATGGCTGATGGCACCGCTGCGAACGTAGGTGATGATCTCCATAGATTTATGCCCATGTGGCGGGAAGCCCGTTTGGGGCTGGATCGTGTCGTCATTCCAGACTCTGAGCTTGCCCAGACCCATACGGGATGGGTCGTAGTAGTTCGAAAAAGAAAAGTGATGGAAGGCTTCCAGCCAATCATTGGTGAAGCGTCCAAGCTCATCGAAGCGTCGGATATCGATCATGATTTACTCCCTTTTGGTCTGGCGTTGGGAGCTATCTGGTCGATGGCAGCCCACCTGTGCAGGAGGCAGGCTGGAAAGGGTGTTATGCGCGGTGTGTATGGATCGCCAGATCGGGCGTAGTGCTACTCGCCTTTAACGATGGCGTCCCTGGCCACCGGCATCAATCCCGCCATTTGCTCCCGGATTTGGTCATCGGAGCACTCGACCCCGGCCGTATCCAGATCTCCGCGGACTTTGCGAAACACATCTTCTTCGCCCGCTTCCTCTAAATCAGACAACACCACTTCTTTGGCATAGGCCTGCGCTATCGCGCCTGTTTTGCCCAATAGATCGGCAGCCCAGAGACCGAGCAATTTGTTTCGGCGTGCCATCACCTTGAATTGGGTGTCCTGGTCGAGCGCATATTTGGCCTCTTCGGCACGCTCTCGTTCGTCAAAACCGTTGCTCATAGTTCTATCTTTCCTCTTGGAGAGCCGATGATCACGACTTTACGCTGAGGCGGTCCTGCGCTCAAGCATTTCACTCGCGCTCCGATTGGCGTAATCTGTTGGTTGCACGTGCGCTTGACTCGTGCCAGAGGGGCTCGCTTCGCGGGGACCAGCTCCCTGTTCCATTTTACCCCGCTTGAGCTGTTTGAAAGCGAGACCCGACCCAATGTCGCGCAAACGCATGATTTACGAAGGAAAGGCAAAGATCCTGTATGAAGGGCCTGAGCCGGGAACGCTGATCCAATATTTCAAGGACGATGCGACCGCTTTCAACGCAGAAAAACGCGCCATTCTCGATGGAAAGGGTGTGCTGAACAACCGAATATCGGAATATATGATGACGCGCCTTGCGGACGTCGGTATCCCCACCCACTTCATTCGACGCCTCAATATGCGAGAGCAACTCGTTAAAAAAGTTGAGATTATTCCCCTCGAAGTGGTGGTCCGGAATGTCGCCGCAGGATCTATGTCGAAACGTTTGGGCATTGAAGAGGGGAGTGTCCTGCCCCGAACCCTTGTCGAATTTTACCTGAAGCGCGATGATCTTGGTGACCCGCTCGTCACCGAAGAGCATATTGCCGCTTTCAATTGGGCGAGCCCCCAGGAAATCGACGACATGGTGGCCCTGGCGCTGCGCGTGAATGATTTTACATCCGGCCTCTTTAGCGGCGTTGGCATTAAGCTTGTGGACTTCAAGCTTGAATTCGGGCGGCTTTTCGAAGGAGACATGGTGCGCACGATACTCGCCGATGAAATCAGCCCGGACAGCTGCCGGCTTTGGGATGTTGAAAGCGGGAAGAAGCTCGACAAGGATCGGTTCCGACAAGACCTGGGCGGTGTCACCGAAGCGTATGGCGAAGTAGCGCGACGTCTAGGGATCATAAAGGAAAGCGGGCAGGGCAATAATATCGTTTCTATCAATGGAAGTGCGAAATAGGAGCGCCGCGATGAAAGCCATAGTGCATGTCGGTCTGAAGCCCGGTGTTTTGGACCCGCAAGGAAAAGCGGTCGCTGATACGCTGGGACGACTGGGCTTTAACGAAGTGGGCGGCGCAAGGATCGGGAAAGTCATTGAGCTTGATCTGCAAGATGGACCTTCACCCGCAGAAGCCGAGGCGAGGGTCAAAGACATGTGCGAGCAGCTTTTAGCCAATACGGTGATCGAGAGTTATAAGATCGAGCTTAAGTCCTGATCACAGACCCAGTTTCGCCTGCTTGGCGAATTTCCCATGCGCCTCGGACTTGATCCGCCGCCCTTGCCGTTGCATCAATCTAAATCATGACAAGATATTTAGTATCTCTGGCGGTTGTGTTGGGCGTTGCCTGGCCTGCCACCGCCCAGTTTTGCGCAGAACAGTCCATAAGTTGGATTGAGGGGGATGGTGCGAAACACACAACCGTCATCGAGGGACGGGTCCGGAATGGATGTCCGATGGTGCGCCAATCCATATCGGCGTCCAATGCCACACCGCTGGAGGCAACGGGTCGCGATTGTGATTGCGACCTGATTATTGATGGTGAGGAAAGCCGGTTCTCCGCGCCTATGGCCCTGGTTGCCGGGCGTATGCTCGATGTGTGTTTGCAAAACCGTGCGAGTGCGAACCGCAACAGTCGCTCAACCGTCGAGTCTCCTAAGTTCGAAGCGGGGTGATCGGGATACTGGCTGTTTTCCTTTGCATCGCTTCAGCGTAAATGCGGCGTGAAGCAACACTTGGAGCCTTAATGTCGGACCGGATTTACCCGCTGGAGGGCGTGCGGAATTTTCGTGATTTCGGAGGCTATGCGACTGCCGACGGGAAGACCGTCAAGCGTGGTCTGTTATTCCGCTCTGGCCACTATAACGACGCCACCGATGCCGACATCGATGTGATCAAGGCGCTCAATATCCAGTTTCAGGCGGACTTGCGTCGACCCGATGAGCGCGAACGACAACCGGGACGTTGGAGCGCGCCGGAGGTGCTGACCAGCGAGGGAGGGCGCGAGATGCAGAGCCCGCATATGACCTTCTTGTCCCAGGTGGACGTGAACCAGGCCGCCGCAGAGGACTGGATGAATGCGTATTATGTCACGGCGCCCTATAAGGCACATCATGTCGAACTCTTCTCAGCTTGGTTTGATCGTTTGGCCGGGATGGGCGCAGATGAGGCAGCGGTGGTGAACTGCGCTGCCGGCAAGGACCGCACCGGGATCCTATGCGCTCTGACCAAACACGTCCTCGGCGTTTCGCCAGATGATATCCTGACTGATTATGAGATGACAAACACGGCGGTTGATATTGAGGGGCGGCTCCCGGATGCCCAAGCCTATTTCAACACTATGCTGGACCGGTCCTATGACGCCGATGTGTATCGTCCCTTCATGGGGGTGCGCCGGCGGTATTTGGAGACCGCGCTTTCAACGATCAAGAGCCAATCTGGTAGTATTCACGATTACCTTCAAGATGTCTTGGGTGTTACACAAGATAAACAATCAGACCTAAAGGCGCGTTTGATCGCCTAAGATTTGGTTTTCCAAATTAAACATTGTTAAAGGCGAAAACCCTCTCTGCGGTTTAACTTTCGGTTTGCCGAGTGTGATCATAAATCACGCTGAGAATTCCGAAGGGAACATGATGTACCCAATCTCCGCTTCGATGCGTGCGATCGCCTTTTCTGGCTCTCTTGCCTTTGCTGCATGTTCTGGCGGTGGTGGCGGCAACAGCCCAACGACGTCTCCACCTGGGGCACCTCCCGTCGGCGGACCTCCGGCGCCATCGCCCATCACCGATATCGAGACGGAATCCGACGCGGTTCGTTTTCTTAACCTGTCAACATTCGGCGCCAACCAGACCATGATCAACAATCTGGTGCAAAGCGGGAGCGCCTCCGATTGGGTTGCAGGAGAGCTTTCACGGGCTGCAACACTTTATCTGCCACAAGTCGTTCCGCTGACACCGGCAGACGACAATGACAGCGAGAACTTTTTCAGCGATGTCGTCTGGCAATCCATGATTCAGAACACCGATCAGCTGCGCACGCGAATGACCTTTGCCCTCTCACAAATTGTCGTGGCGAATGGCGACTCCGTTGGGGGCATCAATTCGCGCGCAACTGCCTTCTACGCCGATGCCCTGGCCCGAAATGCCTTCGGGAACTACCGCGATGTGCTCCAGGACGTAACCTACACCCCGCTGATGGCGGAATATCTGACTTATATGCGCAATCGGAAGGGTGATGAATCCCGCGGTCGGATGCCCGACGAGAATTATGCTCGCGAAATCATGCAATTGTTCACGATCGGGCTGGTCGAATTGAACATGGACGGCACCCCCAAGCTGGACACCCAAGGCAACGAAATCGAGACTTACACCAATGAGGACATTGTCGGTTTGGCGCGTGTTTTCACGGGACTGTCCGAAAAGGGTGGGGACTTCTATCGCGACCACGATATCGACAGCGAGTACACGTCACTGGTGATGTATGCAGACCAGCATTCGCCTTTGGAGAAGTCGTTTTTAGGGACCACGATTGCCGCCGGAACGCCGGGTGACGAGTCGATCTCCATGGCCCTGGACACGCTCTTCAGCCATCCGAATGTGGCGCCATTCATATCGCGGCAGTTAATCCAGAGGTTTACTTCATCCAATCCTCCGCCAGCCTATGTGGAGCGGGTCGCGACAGCCTTCGCAAACGGGCAGTTCACCTATGAAGATGGACGGCAATTTGGGACGGGGCAGCGCGGGGATCTGGCTGCAACCATCGCGGCAATTCTTCTGGACGAGTATGTTCTAAACGGAGCAGTGGCTGACGATGAGATGTACGGGAAAGTTCGGGAACCCGTTATTAATTTCATCCACTGGGCCCGCGCGTTCAACGTGACAGAAGTTGATCCTGACAATGAATTCATGCTCAGAGACACTGGGTCACCGTCGGAAGATCTTGGGCAACATCCCTTTGAATCGCCATCGGTCTTCAATTTCTTCCGTCCCGGTTTCGTGCCGCCGGGCACTGAAGCAGGCGGGCAAGGCATGACCGTTCCTGAGTTCCAGGTGATCAACACGGGAGCGTCTATCGGCTATATCAATTTCATGACGCGCTTTGTGTTTGACGATACACCGTCCCCCGAGCGCAACACCACTTTCAATCCAGACTACGCCGAACAATTGGCTTTGGCTGACCAACCCGAAGCTCTCGCATCTCACCTGAACATGTTGCTGACTGGAGGGCGTATGAGCGAAGCGACTCTCATCGACATCGTTGAGTCCGTCAGTGCCATGCCGATTGATGATCGCGATTCCGACGAGGACCGAGAACGCCGGGTCCATTCGGCCGTGCTTGTGGCTGTGAACTCCCCCGCCTACCGCGTCCAGCGCTAAGGAGCCGGAACCCATGGATATGCTTTCCAGACGACTATTCCTTCAGGGTATGGCAGCAGCCGGTGGCCTAACGGCAATCAGTTCCTCATTGAGCCAGCCCGCCTTCGGCGTGGATACGGGCGGCTACAAAGCGCTTGTCGGTATCTTTCTTAAGGGCGGTCTTGATGCCGGTGACGTCATCATGCCGACCAACCCAGTTCACTACAACGCGCTCACAGACCTGCGCGAGGGTCTGTTCGCGAGTTACCGAAACGCGAACACGCCTTCGCGCGCACTCAATGACCTGCTGGGATTGAGCATTGCCAATTCTGGAGCCGTTGGCGGGCGGGGCTTTGGCCTCGTTCCGGGAATGTCAGGCCTCCAAGGCTTGTTCAATGCCGGCGAGGCGGCAATCGTCGGTAACGTTGGGCCATTGATCGAGCCGACAACACGCCAATCCTATCAAGACCGTACGGTTGCGTTGCCCAAGAAACTGTTTTCCCACAATGACCAACAGTCGACATGGATGGCGCTGGACGCCGAGGGCCAATCAACCGGTTGGGGCGGCAGGTTTGCGGACCTGATCACAGCCGCGTCACCCTCCACGCCGTCACTTTATCAGAACATCACGGTCGGAAGCGTCGATGTGTTCCTCTCCGGAGAAACGTCGCGGCCTTTCTCTGTGCCCGGAGGCAACACGCCCACACTGCGCATTTCGTCGAGCCGCAGTTTACTGGGGGGCGGTGACCAGGGAGACGCAACGCGGGCGCGGATCCGTGAGGCGCTTCTTCGACGCGACTTTGGGTCCGCCTCGATCCTGGAACGTGACCTCGCCTTGGTGAGCGCTCAGGGCATTCAAGACAGTGAGGACTTTGCGGAAATCCAGAACTCAGCCGCGGAGAGCCTGACGACCCAATTCCCCGACACCTCAATTGGCCGCCAATTGCAGACCGTGGCTGAGACGATTGCCATTCGGGACTCTTTGTTGGCGACACGCCAAATTTTCTACGGCTCGAGGGGCGGTTTCGATACCCATCGCAGCCAATCGAATGAGTTGCCAGAACTTGCCGAAGAGATCTCCGATGCGTTTGCCGCTTTCCGCAATGCCATGGTTGAATTGGGTCAGTGGGGCAATGTGGCGGTTTTCACCTTCTCGGAATTCGGACGGACCTTAAATGGCAACGGGAATGGTACCGACCACGGATGGGGTGGACACCACTTCGTTGCCGGTGGCGCCGTACAGGGCGGGCGCGTTTACGGGGCCCTTCCGGAGCCTGATCCGGAGTCGGGCTTCTACACCGAAAATCGTGGCCGTTTGATCCCGACGGTATCTGTAGAGCAGTTCGGTGCCACGTTGGGCGGTTGGTTTGGCCTGAATGCTTCTGAATTGGCCAGCGTTTTCCCCAATTTGGCAAATTTCAACCAAACGGATTTGGGCTTCCTAGGCGGGGCAACCAGTTAGGCTTCAGACGTCGTGCGGCGGGGGCGCATAAGTCCCTCTTGGGCCACGCTGGCCACAAGCTTGCCGTTGCGCGTGAAAACCTTTCCGCGATTGAAGCTCCGAGCGCCGCCTGCATAAGGGGCGTCCATGGTGTACAGGAGCCATTCGCTGAAATTGACAGGCGCATGGAACCACATCGAGTGGTCGAGGCTTGCACTCATTAAATTGCCCGTCATCCAGGACACGCCATGGGGCCGATTGGCGGTGCCCAGCAGACGCATATCCGATGCGTATGCAAGCAAGCAATGATGCAGCCAGGGCTTTTCGTCAATGTTCCGGGCGATCCGAAACCATAAATGCGAAACCTCAGATTTGAGCGCTGGGGCGAACATATCCACCGGGTCAATGTCGCGGATCTCAATGGCCCTGGGCCGGATAAAGCTTTCGCGGAAAGGTTCAGGAACTTTATCGGCAGCAGCGGTTCGTATCTCCTCGTCCGTTGGCAGACCTTCGGGACCGATGGTTTCCGGCATGGCGTGCTGATGGTGCCAGCCGTCTTCATCGACATGGAAAGAGCACGCCATATTGAAGATCTGCTTTCCGTGTTGGATCGCAATCACCCGCCGGGTGGTAAAGCTGCCGCCGTCGCGGGCTCGATCCACCTCATAGACAATCGGGATCTTTGGGTCCCCGGGTCTGATGAAATAGGCGTGTAGCGAGTGACAAACCCTCTCTTCAACGGTGCGATAGGCCGCCACAAGGGCTTGGGCGATCACCTGGCCACCAAACACCCGTTGGCTGGTCGTCTCATCCGGGCTCTGGCCGCGGAAAAGATCGACCTCAAGGCGTTCAAGATCCAGCAGGTTTAGCAATTCGGTGACGGGATCAGTGGGATGAGTCATGGATTTCGCTTACGCCACGCCCAGCTTCCTGTGAAGCCTTTGCCGCGCTCCATTGCCCCCGGTCCTCCAAGCGCCCATAGTCGCGTCATGAGCGAGACTGAGTCCCCGGAACCGCGCGATGATGCGACATTCTCCATGTTCACGGATCAAGATACCGGTGCGCCGCAAAGCGAAGGCTACCAGGTGCTTGCGCGCAAATATCGCCCACGCCGCTTTGAGGATCTGATTGGCCAAGAGGCCATGGTGCGCACGCTACGAAATGCGTTCGAGACGGACCGTATCGCCCACGCCTTCATGCTCACCGGGGTTCGCGGGGTGGGCAAGACAACGACCGCGCGCCTGCTGGCCCGGGCGCTCAATTATCGATCCACGGTTGTTAGCGGCCCATCGATCGTGCTCGATCCACCCGGCGAGCATTGCGAGGCGATCATGGCGGGCCGCCATCCCGATGTGCTTGAGTTGGATGCCGCATCGCGCACGGGTGTGGCCGATATGCGAGAACTTCTGGATGGGGCCCGCTATGCGCCCGTTTCAGCGCGATACAAGGTCTACGTGATCGACGAAGTGCACATGCTTTCTGTGGCGGCGTTCAACGCGCTTCTCAAAACGCTGGAAGAACCACCTGCCCATGTGAAGTTCATTTTTGCGACCACCGAGATTCGCAAGGTGCCTGTTACCGTACTGTCCCGGTGTCAGCGGTTTGATCTGAAGCGGCTGGACCCATTTGCCCTTGCCAAGCATCTGGGGCGGGTCGCGGAGCGTGAGGGAGCCGAGATTTCAAGCGAAGGCTTGGCGCTGATCGCCCGTGCAGCAGAGGGGTCCGTGCGCGATGGGCTTTCGATTTTGGACCAGGCCATCGTGCAGAACACCGATGGAGGCGATGTGTCCGCGGCTGTGATCCGTGACATGCTCGGGCTTGGCGATCGTGGACGCCTCCTCGATGTGTTTGACATGGTGGTTAAAGGCGATGCCAAGGCGGCCGTCGCGGAGGCGGACGAACAAGTGCATGCCGGCGGCGATCCTCAGATTATTCTCAAGGACCTCCTGGATATCGCCGCTGAAGTGGCTTCGGCCCAGGTCGCCGGGGAGGACTACAAACCGGCAGCGCCGCAAGACTGGATCGACCGGACACGGGCTATCGCCCAACGCCTATCGGCTGCCCAGGCTGCACGGCTCTGGCAGATGTTGCTGTCTGGATACAAGGATACACAAGCAGCGCCTGATGCATCCACAGCCTTGCGGATGGTTTTGCTACGTATAGCTGCCGCGTCGGGTCTGCCGTCCCCGGAAGAGGCGGCACGGATAATCGCCGAGCAGGCCACAAGTGGAGCTGGTAGCGCCGCACCCGCAAAAGGAGGGGCTGGCCCGAGCAGCTATTCAGGCATCATCGACCTGCTGACCGAACGACGCGAAGTGATCCTGAAAAGTGAAGCGGAAACCTTCATCCGGCCTGCCGATATTTCTTTTGGACACTTGCGGTGTTCCCTGGAGCCGGGCGCTCCCGATGATCTCCTGAAACGGCTGGCGCGCTTCCTGCAACGGGAAACCGATACGGTCTGGCAAATTGACCCTGTTCACACAACCAGCGAGACTTTGAAGACGCGCCGTGCCCGGGTCCTGGCAGAGAAGATTGACGAGGCTTCGCGTCATCCGAAGATTGCTTCGGCGCTTCAAGCCCTGCCCGGTGCAAGGGTGATCGATGTTCGCCAGGACTCGCCATTGGAAACCGAAGCTGGGGCAGGGAAAATCGTTGATATTGCATCACCACCGCGCCGGCGTGCATGATACACCCCTTGAAAGGATCATCCCATGAAAGATCTGCAGAACATCATGCGTCAGGCCCAGGAGATGCAATCCAAAATGGCCGAGGCACAGAAGAAGATCGAGGCCACCGAAGCCGAAGGCGTGTCTGGCGCCGGTCTGGTGAAGGTGCGTTTGAGGGGCAAGGGCGAGTTGATTTCAATCATGATCGACCCCTCACTGATGGGCGATGACGCAGAGATTTTGGAAGACTTGATCAAGGCGGCCCACGGCGATGCGCGTAGACATCTCGAACAGGAGATGGAATCAGCGATGAAAGCTGCCACGAAGGATATTGGTGGTGGAATGCTGCCCGGTTTCAAATTGCCCTTTTAGCCAGGGACGCATCCGAATTTACAACAAGTCAAGGCCGCCGAAAGTCATTCCGGCGGCCATTTTTGTTGCGCTAGCACAACACTTTTTGCATATGCGCAGCTCGTCATCAAAGCTTCACAAAAATGTTACTGACGCGTTACATGGCGCGACTACGGGGACCTTAACGGGGGCGAATAGTCGATCCCGGTTTGCGTTCATTCGAGGGGAACGGACTCATGAATTGGAAGACACTTGCTGGGGGCGCCGCCTTCACAGCGATGGCCGCCGCCATCGTCCAACCCGCAGACGCTCAGGTTACGACCTCCAGCATAACGGGCGGCGTGACGTCTGAAAGCGGCGCTCCGATCACGGGTGCTTCAGTGACTGTCATCGAAGTCGAAACCGGACTGTCTCGCTCCACAACAACCGGTCCGACTGGCGCGTTTACTTTCCGCAATCTGCCCATCGGTGGCGCTTACACTGTCACCGCCAATAGTGAAGATTTTCAGGGTCAGTCGATTGAAGGTATCGCGCTGAGCCTCGGCGATTCGGTCGACATTGACTTCAGCCTTTCAGTTGATACGGCTCGCACCCTTGACACCATTGTCGTGACCGCGAGCGCCTCTGACCTCATTTCAGTGGCCGTTGGCCCAAGTGCGTCATTCAACCTTGAAACGTTGCAGAATGCACCAGCAATCAACCGGAATATCGTTGATATCCTGCGTATTGACCCGCGCGTCTACGTCGACGAAAGCCGCGGGGACATTAACCCTGTGCAGTGTGGTGGCAAGAACCCGCGCTTCAATTCACTCACTCTTGACGGCGTGCGCCTGAATGACGGTTTCGGCCTGAACTCGAATGGATACCCGACTGAGCGCCAGCCTTTCCCCTTCGACGCTATAGAGCAGGTCGCCATCGAACTGGCGCCATTTGATGTGGAATACGGCGGTTTCACCGCATGTAACATCAACGCAGTGACCAAATCTGGTACAAATGAATTCCACGGTTCAGCGTTTTACGACTACACATCCAACGACCTTCAGGGCGATTCGCTTGAAGGCAGCGATATTCTCTCACCAGACTTTGACGAGGCCCGCTATGGCGCCCAGATCGCTGGTCCGATCATAGAAGACACGCTGTTCTTCTCTGTGGCCTACGAAAAGCTCGAGGGCAGCAACGTTTTCACACGTGGCGCGCTTGGGTCGGGTGCCATCAACGAAGTGAACATCACGCAAGCTGAACTCGACGAAATTGCGCGGATCGCGCGCGACGTATACCAGTACGACCCCGGCGATATTCCTTCAAGCTTCGACAATGAAGACGAAAAGCTGCTGGTGAAACTGGACTGGAACATTTCCAACCAGCACCGCGCAGCGTTCACATACAATTATAATGACGGCTTTAACACCGTTGAATCCGATGGCGACCTGGATGAGTTTGAATTTTCCAATCACCTTTACGAGCGCGGTACTGAGTTGAACCAATATGTTGGTTTCCTCTACAGTGACTGGACTGATCGTTTCTCTACCGAAGTGCGCCTCGGGTATGTCGACGTGGAAACCCGCCAGGATTCTATCGGGGGCACCGATTTTGGCGAAATCACCATCGAAACAGATGATGTCGATGTCTATATAGGCGGCGACGACTCGCGTCAGTCCAATGAGCTCAACTACTCAATCCTGAACATGGCTATCAAAGGCTTCTACGCGCTGGACAACCACGCGTTGACGTTTGGTTATGAGCGTGAAGAGTTCGACATATTTAACCTCTTCGTTCAGCATACGGAGACCGAGATTGACTTCGACAGAAATCCCGCCGTCATTGACCCAACCGACACCCGTGACCCGGCCATTGTGAATTTCGAACTCGGCCTCGCTGACAACGTCAACTACAACAATTCCCCCACTGGCAACCCGGCCGATGCTGCCGCTGATTGGGGGTATGCTGTGAATACGCTATATGCCCAAAATGAGTGGAGCGTGAACCCGGACCTGAGCGTCATCGTCGGCTTGCGTTACGATTTCTGGCAGACCGACGACGAGCCGGCTGAAAATGCTGATTTCGTTGCCGATTATGGCTTTTCCAACTCACAAACGCTCGATGGTGAAAGCCTGCTTCAGCCACGCTTCGCCTTCACGTACGACGCTCAGGACAATCTTACGGTTCGCGGTGGACTTGGCCTCTATGCCGGTGGTGATCCGAACGTCTGGCTGTCCAACACATATTCTGCGAACAACGTCTTGCAGTTCGGCCAGGATGGCGGCGGCTTTGGTCTGGAGAACGGTCAGACCTCTTTGTTCGACATCAATTACGTGATGTGTGAAGAGGGTGTCCCAACCGGCCCTGGTTACTGTATCCCTGAAGACCTTGCTAATGCGGTTGCGAGTGGAACGGGTTCAAACTTCGAAATCAACTATCTCGACCCGGATTTCGAAATTCCATCCGAGTGGAAATTCTCACTTGGCGCGACCTGGATCCCGAACTTCCCCGTCAACAATTTCCTTGGCGGTGAGTACGTGATGAACGCAGACCTCCTGATCTCCAAGAGCGACAACTCCGCAATCATCCTGCGCGGTGACTTGGAGCAGGTCGGCACGACGGCTGAAGGGTATCCAATCTTTGAAAGCCCACGTGAAGATTCATTTGTTCTTACCAATTCGGACGAAGGCAACGAAGCCACAACCATCTCGTTTAGCGTTGCCAAAGACTATGACAACGGTTTTGACTGGGCATTCGGTTACGCTTGGAACGATGCTCAGGATGTCCAGCCGATGACGTCCTCGGTGGCTTTCTCAAACTACAATAACCGTGCGTTCTTCGACCCGCAGGAAGATGTCCTGTCGACATCCGACTACAACATCGAGCATCGTTTCACCTTGTTGACCACCTATAAGCAAGCCTTCTTCGGCGACTATCTGTCGACCGTGTCGGCCTTTGCAACGGCGCGCTCAGGATTGCCATTCTCCTTTGTTCGAGAAGATGGCGATTCTGGGTTCTTTGGGTTCACGCCGTTCATTGATGGCGGCAATGTTTTGCTGCCGGGTGGCGAACGCAACAGTGAGGAAGGCTCTTGGTGGGGTAAAGTTGACCTGCGGCTCGAACAGGAGTTCCCGGGCCTTCGTCCTGACGATAGGACTTCCGCGTTCATCATAATCGACAACTTCACCAATCTTCTGAACGATGAATGGGGAATCCTGCGGGAGCCAGGTTTTCCGCCAAATGTTGATGTCGATCCAGCGACTGGCGAGATCACGGGCCCAGTAGAATCCCGGATCGGTGATGCTTCGCTTTGGGAACTTCGTCTTGGCGTGCGCTACGAATTCTAAATTCGAAACTCTTCAAAACTGCAGGCTTGTTCGGCGGTCTTTTAGGTCAAAGAGAGTTTTGTAAATCAAGCGCCGGCGGCTCCCCTGTATTGGGTGGCCGTCGGTTGCGCATTTCTGGGCTTTTTACACAAAGGTTCTGTGTTCTCAGTCTGCCGGTGCTGGAATTGGGCGGCGCGGCATGCAATTGCCAAGCTGATGGAAACAGCGTCTTTCCTCGTCCCACCGGAATGGGCGCGCCAGCAGGCGGTCTGGGTTGGGTGGCCGCGCCTGGCCGGAGAGTGGGGTGATGCATTTGATGTGGCGAGAACCGAGATTGCGGGATTTATTCGTCAGCTTACGCAGACCGTTCCAGTCCAAATTGCCATCGGCGATGATGCAGCAGACGCGTCAGCGCGCGCCCATGGTCTGGCGCCATCCATCCTCCGGCGGATTCCCTCTGGCGATATCTGGTTGCGAGACACAGGGCCGATTGTATCGACCGATGGGACGACCGCCTGCGCCGATATCTTTGCGTTCAATGGATGGGGCGGAAAATTCATTATGCCAGGGGATAGGGAAACAGCGCCCGCGCTTGCGCGCCAGGCGGGGTTGGAGATCCGTCGCCATGACAGCGTTTTGGAAGGCGGTGCGCTGGACCATGATGGCCAGGGTACGATCTTGACCACGCGCGCATGCCTCCTGAACACCAATCGCAATAGCTGGAGCCAGGCAGAGGCTGAGTCAGTGCTGGCCAGGACGTTGGGCGCGCGCCGCATCATCTGGCTGGAGCGGGGGCTACGACATGACCACACGGACGGGCATATTGACAATATCGCCCGTTTCATTGCTCCGGGGCGCGTTGCCTGCCACCGCTCTGTTTCACGTGATGACCCCCAGGCCGACCGGTTCGCGGCCGCCGAGGACACGTTACGGGCGGCGGGACTTGAGGTTGTGACCATCCCCTCGCCAGGCGCGGTTATGAATGGCGACGACATCGCGCCCGCGAGTCATCTGAATTTCGTGTTTGCCAATGGGGCAATCCTGCTCCCGACCTATGACAGAAGGGCCGGTGAAGCGGCGGCCGCCGCGCTGTCTGATGCCCTTCCGAATTGGGCTGTCAAGCCGTTGCCCTCGCGCGCCATTGTGTCGGGCGGTGGTAGTTTTCATTGTATGACCTGTAATATTCCCGCGACTTCGGAGGCAGCACAATGACACGTATGTTGACGGTTGCAGCCATTCAGTTTGCGCCCGGTCTCAGCCGGGACCCACTCGAACAGGCCCTGATCCTTCTGGAGGAGGCTGCATCGGGTGGCGCCCAACTCATAATTTTGCCAGAACTTTTTCTCGGTCCCTACTTTTGTAAGACGCAGGAAGAAGCCCACTTTGCCCTCGCGCGCCCGACGAATGGCCACCCGGTGATTTCCCTTTTGTCTGATTGGGCACGTAACAATGGCGTGGTGCTAACGGTCTCCTTTTTCGAGCGCGACGGTCCACATTTCTACAATAGTGTAGCGATGATTGATGCAGACGGCGCAGTGCTCGGCACCTACCGAAAAAGCCATATTCCCGATGGACCGGGCTACCAGGAAAAATTCTACTTTCGTCCCGGCTCAGCTGAGCCCAACGTTTGGGAGACGGCGATTGGTAGGGTCGGTGTTGGTATCTGTTGGGACCAGTGGTTCCCGGAGGTGGCCCGCTCTATGGCCCTCAAGGGCGCTGATGTCCTGGTGTACCCAACGGCCATTGGAAGTGAGCCCAACGACCCCAGTCTCGATACAGCGGCGCGTTGGCGCAGGGCCATGGTCGGACATGCTGTTTCAAATGTCATTCCGGTCGTAGCGGCCAATCGGGTTGGAGATGAAGACGGTCAGGTGTTTTACGGTGAGAGTTTCATCGCAGGACCAGATGGCGAGTTCCTGGCCAAATTGGATCGAGAAGAGACGGCAGTGGTCTCTGCTCGTTTTGATTTGGAAGCCATCGAAAAGGAACGCGCGGCCTGGGGTTTCTTCCGAGACCGCCGCCCGGACCTTTACGGCCCGCTGACCGAGTCAATTTAGTGATCTGGGTTGAGGCGTTCTGCGCTGATCGGGGTTGAATGCGCTTCAAAACACGGCACATCTGAAAGGATGCCCCGTCCCCCTCTTCTGACCCTTAGCAATGTTGAGCTTTCCTTTGGTGGCCGTCCGCTCTTCGAGGGGGTCGAATTCCCCCTCTCAAGGGGGGAGCGCTGCGCTCTTGTGGGGCGAAACGGGGCTGGCAAGTCTACACTTATGAAGCTAATGGCCGGTTGGATCGAGCCGGATTCCGGTGAGGTTTGGGTTCAACCGGGAAGTGTTGCCGCTTTTGTCGCCCAGGAACCGGACTTTTCACCGTATAAGTCACTGATCGATTTTGCCAGCGAGGGTTTGGACGATCGTCACAGGGCAGAGGCGGCGTTGACGGATATTGGCCTGGATCCGAGCGCCGATCCGTCGCGCCTGTCGGGTGGGCAGTTGCGCCGGGCGGCCATCGCCCGTGGCTTTGCCATGGACCCTGATATTCTGCTGATGGACGAGCCGACCAACCATCTCGATATCGCCACCATTCAGGCCCTTGAAACGCGGCTGAATGCCTTTCGCGGCGCCGCGCTTATCGTTTCCCACGACCGGGCCTTTCTCGAGACGGTATCAACCAATACGCTTTGGCTGCGCCAGGGGCGAGTGTTGAAAAGTCCCGAAGGCTATGGCGTATTTGAGGCTTGGGCTGAGGGCATCGAGGCTGAGGAAGAAAAAGCGCTCTCGCGAATGCAAACCCAATTGAAGGATGAACATCGCTGGCTGGCGCGGGGTGTCACGGGTCGGCGACGCCGCAATCAAGGGCGGTTGACCAAGCTGAAAGCGATGCGCGCGCAGGCTGCCGAGCTGCGCTCTGGATTGATGGAAAACCGCTCGACCGCCGATCTCGGTGCCGATTTGGGCGGTGCGATGAGCCGAAAAGTGATTGAGACACGGGGACTGGCAAAGACCTTCACGCGCTCCGATGGCCGTACGCACATCATCGTGCAGGACTTCAGCGCCAAGATCTTGCGCGGTGACCGGGTCTGCATTGTAGGGCCAAACGGGATCGGGAAGACGACGCTGATAAAGTTGATGCTCGGCGAGATCGAACCTGATGCTGGCAGCGTAAAAGTGTCAAAAGCGGTTAAAGTTCTGTATCTCGATCAGGCCCGTGACAGCCTCAGGGCAAAAGACACGCTCTGGGAAACTCTGGCGCCCAATGGCGGCGATCACATCATGGTGCAAGGCCGGTCGCGGCATGTGGCCGGGTATGCCAAGGATTTCCTTTTCGATCCCAGCCAGTTGCGCCAACCGGTCAGTGCTTTGTCCGGGGGCGAACGCAACCGTTTGACCCTGGCCGTCGCATTGGCCCAGCCCTGTGACCTTCTGGTGCTGGACGAGCCAACCAATGATCTGGACATGCAGACGCTCGATTTGCTCGAAGAAATGCTCGCCAATTATGAGGGGACGCTGTTGCTGGTCTCCCATGACCGCGCTTTTCTGGACGGGACCGTGACATCCTGCTTGGTGCCGTGCGGCTCGGGCAACTGGGTCCATGTGCCTGGGGGATGGAGCGACGCGGTACGCCAGGTGCCAAGCCTTGGGCGCGCGCCTATGGCATCGAAGTCGTCGAAGTCTGGAAAAAAGCCGAAGTCAAAACCAGTCGAATCCAAAGCCACAGTGAAGCTTTCGTTCAAGGATGAACATCGCCTGAAAGAGATCAATGCCGGCCTTCCCAGGCTGGCTGCTGACATCGAGCGTCTCGAATCGGAGATGGCATATCCCAATCTATTTGAACGCGATCCGGAAGGGTTCACTGTCCGTGCAGAAACGCTTGAGGCGCTGCGCGTGCAGCAAACGCAGATGGAAGAAGACTGGCTGCATTTAGAAGCCAAGCGTGAGGAATTAGAGGTATAGTTTCAATCCTGCCTTAACGCAGCCCATGGCAAACCCGGTCCATGATCCTCGTATTGCGTCCAGTCTGCTTTAGCGTTTTCGTCGGCCTTGCATTGGCTTTGGTCGGGCCTGTTTCAGCCCAGGGCAAGGACTCGGCCGAAACCGACACGTATCGCTTTGGTGGAACCTTTGCCCGCATAGCTGCGGAAACACCCGCCGTTTGTGCCGCGCTTTGCGTCGAAGACAATCGCTGCGAGGCCTGGAGCCACAGTCCTGCCCTGATTGGGTCTTCAGCCCAATGTGAATTGAAACGCACCCAGGGCCGCGCAGAAAATCGCCCGGGGTTCACCTCTGGTATTGCAGGATTTCATCAAGTTGGAGCCCTTCGCGAAGAAGTAGGCGCCACTGTAAAAGTCGACCGGCGCAATTCAACGCGAACCGGCCTGCGCGCGCGCGCGCAAGTCTTTCCCGAGAATTACAGGCCGGTGAGTGAGGGCCTCGAAGTGGCTGGTCTGTTGGGAGCCCCCAATCGCGCGACCGGTACAACCCTGTCGCCCGCTCCTGCAGTCCCAGTGCGCCAGGACGTTGCTCCCTCCAATCCATACGCGCCAACGCGGATTCATCTGGCCAGCCCGATCACCGGGAAGATTACCGGATCCGGCTCTGCCACGACGTCTAGCCCCATTTATGAAGATGATTTCGACTATGACGAGTCCCATGGCGCCGGCAATCAAGTGATACTCGCGCGCGACTCGTCGGCCTCCCGCGACAGCAGTTTTTACGAAGACGACTAAGGCTAGCCGTCGTCGTCGGCCTCACCCATGCCTTTGGTGCGCTTGAGTTCGGCCATTTCTGTTGCAGTCCGGATCGCGGCGTCGCTGAGGGCTGGCGGCGCCATGATTTCCGGCGGGTCTTGCTGCTGCATGTATAGCGTTCTGGATGGAAAGGCGAAGCCTGTCCCGGCCCGCTCAATAATCTCCATGATTGCTACGGCAAACGCTTCTTTGGTCTCTAGCCATTCTCCCCAATTCTTGGTGTGTGTGAAGGTGTAGATCAGGAAGTCGATCGAACTCGCATTGAAGCTGTCGATGCGCACGAACATGGCTGCTTCCGGCGGGCGCGCGAACCGTTCATCATTCCAAAGCCAGGCTTCGATTTCGTCCCGAATGTACTTCAATTGGTCCACCGTAGTGCGGTACTCAACGCCGACGACCCATTTAATGCGCCGATGGGTCATGCGGGAGAAATTTGTCACGGGGCCATCCGACAGGAGGCTGTTCGGCACGTAAACCGGTGACTTGTCGAAGCGCCGGATCAGGGTCGAGCGGAAATTGATTTTCTCCACGGTGCCCTCGGCAACGCCGTCTGCATGGATCCATTCGCCGGGAACGAAACGCTTCTCGGTCAGGATCAGGATCCCGGAGATGAGGTTCTTGAAAAGATCCTGAGCGCCCAGGCCAATGGCGATGCCGAATATACCCAGGCCAGCAATGATCGGCCCAATGGCGATGCCCCAAATCTCGGCCACAGCGGCAAAGCCTACGATAACGAGAAAGATCTGAAGGGCCTTCAACATCCAGTCGACAATGGCTGGCGACAGCGTATCCCTGAGCCCTGTGAACACAAATTCAAAGGCATTCACGGCACGAGACAAGGTCCAGAACACTGCCAGGGCGACAAAGGATTGGACGATCTTGTTGGCGATGTCCTCGGAGTTCTCGCCAATATCGATGACCTGAAGCGCGAAATAGAAGCCGATGATTACAGGCACGATCTTTAGCGGCGTGGCGATGGCCTTCACTAGGGCATCATCGAAATTGGTCTTGGTGCCCGCAGCTGCGCGCGTGATGGTGCGCACAACGGTTCGTGCAAAGATCCCGCGGACGAGGAGGGCGAGCAGGATGATCCCCACCGCCATGATGATCTCGCCATAGGTCAGGCCAAGGGCGCCCTCATTCCAGATGCCGAGCAAGTAGTTCCAAGCGTCCGACGCCCAGCCAGGCGCGTTGGCATCGATCCATTGGGTTGCCGCATTGGGTGTTGCAGGCGTTTGTGTCGTGGTGGCCATGGGAGTCCCCTCTTTGATCTCGCGCTAAAAGGCACGTTCCTTTGTGGCGGAAAATCTTATCTCCGGATTTTTTTCCTGGGCGTAGCCGACATCCCAGGCATTCTTGGCAAGGTAGACTGGGGCTTCGTCCAGGTCCGTCCCGCTGGAGGATTTGTTCTTGTCGAGGAAGGCTTCGAGCACCTTCGAATCATCGGCATCGAGCCAGCGCGCGACGTTGTAGGGCGCGGTTTCGAACTCGACCTCCAGGCCGTATTCCGCGCCCAGCCGCTCGCTCATCACCTCGAACTGGAGCTGGCCCACGGCGCCGACAATCATGTCCGAGCCGATCTGCGGCTTGAACAGCTGTGTGACGCCTTCCTCGGCCAGGCTTTCGAGCGCCTTGCGCAGGTGCTTCTGCTTCATCGGGTCTTTAATCCGCGCGCGCCGAAGGATCTCGGGAGCGAAGTTCGGAATCCCAGCGAACTGCACCTTGCCGGATGCCGAAAGGCTGTCGCCGACGCGCAGGGCACCATGATTGGGCACGCCGATCACATCTCCTGCAAAGGCCGTCTCCATGATTTCCCGGTCCTGGGCCAGAAACATAAGCGGATTATGCACATTCAGGAGCTTTCCAGCGGCTGTCTTGAGTTTCATGCCGCGCTTAAATTCACCTGAAGACAGGCGGAGGAAGGCGATGCGGTCGCGGTGGTTGGGGTCCATATTTGCCTGGATCTTGAAGACAAAGCCGGAGACATCCTTGTCGTCGCCCTCGATGATCCTTTGCTGGCCATTGACCTGGGCCGTTTGCGGGCGAGGGCTGGGGGCGAACTCCTCCAGCGCGCCTAACAATTCCGGCATGCCGAAGTGGCGCAGAGCCGAGCCGAAGATAATCGGCGTCATGTGGCCTTCCTTGTAGGCGGCCTCATCGAAGTGCGGCAGAGCCTCGCGCGCAAGCTCAGCGCCTTCCTCGATCTCTGCCTGGACCCCGTCATCCATGACTTCAGCCACGGAATTACCGCCCCACTTTATCCGTTCTGTCTGGCCGGGTTCCACATTGCCATCTTTGCGAAAGACCAGGAACTCGTCCTTTCGCAGGTCCATCATACCGGCAAAGCGTTGCCCTGAGGCGGCTGGCCAGTAGAGCGGGGCGGTATCGAGCTGAAGCTTGTCGGCGATTTCGTCCAACAGGGCAAACGGATCCTGGGCTTCCCGGTCCATCTTGTTGATGAAAGTGATAATTGGAATGTCCCGCATCCGGCAGACTTCAAACAGCTTCAGCGTCTGTGGCTCAATGCCTTTGGCGGCGTCCAACACCATGATGGCTGAGTCCGCGGCCGTCAGCGTGCGATAGGTATCTTCAGAGAAATCCTCGTGACCCGGCGTATCGAGCAGGTTGAAAACCTTGTCGTGGTGCTCAAACGTCATGACGGATGAAGCTACGGATATACCGCGGTCACGTTCGATCTTCATCCAGTCTGATTGGGTGCGGCGACGCTCGCCGCGGGCGGCAACTTGGCCCGCAAGCCGGATGGCGCCACCTGCCAGCAAAAGGGCTTCGGTCAGGGTCGTCTTGCCCGCATCCGGGTGCGAAATAATCGCGAAGGTGCGGCGACGCTCGGATTCTTCAGTCAGCGACATGGGCCGCGACTTAAGCCGGAACGGGCAGCGAGGCTACCCCTCGTTGTCTGTGTCGATCGGGACCAGGCTTAAGGCATGGTCGCGCACACGGGCGCGCTCATCTTCCGGCAGGGGGATGAGGCCTTTCTCAGCCAGATATCCCATTGGCCCCCAGGCATCATCGGTGGTGAAGGCTGATACATAGGCGGTCAGACCGGGCACGAGGTCCACGTTTTGGGACTTGATGTAGAAATACATCGACCGCGAAATTTTGTAGTCTCCTGACGCAATGGCATCGAAGGTTGGCGTGATGCCGTTGATCCGCGCAGCTTTCACACGGTCACCATTCTGCTCTGCGGAGGAGAATCCTAAAACCCCAACCACGTTTGGATTGTTAATCAGGGTCTGTATAATCGCGGTGTCGTTTTCACCGCTGTCCACCCAGGCTCCGTCGGTGCGCACTGTGGTGGCGCGCCGGTGAAACGCCTCAGGGTCGGTGTCTTCAAGCGCAACCATTTCAGGGAAATCTTCAGCGCCGATTTCCATCGCGATTTCGACAAAGGCATCGCGCGTGCCTGAGGTGGGCGGGGGACCCGATACCCGGATGGCCAGGTCCGGCAAGGCGGGATCGATGTCCGACCACCGCGCCGTGTCATTGTCCTTCCAGCCGCCCTGGCCATCGGGGATCTCGACCGCAAGCGCTTGCCAGATCTGGGCCTTGGTCAGGTCGAAATCGGGCCCTTCCTTGCCGGTGGCCAGGACAATACCATCAAAACCGATTTTGACTTCAACGATGTCGGTCACCCCCGCATCGGCGCACAGCGCTATCTCAGACGGTTTCACCCGGCGCGATGCGTTTGATATTGAAGGCGCTTCCGGCCCAACACCGTTGCAAAAAGCCTTAAAGCCACCGCCGGTTCCCGTGGTTTCCACGATGGGTGTGGCATAGCGGGTTGACGCTCCGAACTGTTCGGCGACTGTCGTTGCAAAAGGCGATACAGTAGAAGAGCCAACAATGCGGATCCGGTCGGCTTGGCCAATGGGAGGCGGCGCTGGTACGGCTTGGCCGTCAAAGCGCGACAACCCGCTTTCCCCACATGCAATCAGGAGCACTGCCGAACTGGCGGCGAAAGCATGTTTTAAGGCCAAGGCGATCACCCTTTCACTTTCATCCGGGATCTTACTTCGGCTCTGTGACACCCGCATGAAACCCCCGAATCTATAGCATAAAAGGCTTGCCGCTCATGCGTCGCACGCATATATCCCGCGGCCAGGCGGACATCGTGGCCCCTTCAGGGCGCAACACGCACTAACGCCAGTCACAGGCGGGTAGTTTTGCCCATGTCACTGGAGTAGGCGATGGACCGGTCGGCCACAGTCACTGAATTTGTATCCTCTTGTGCGCCAGACCGGCCCGTTTTTTGTTACCGGCCCCACCAATTGAGGGCGGCGGCGCATTGGTTTCTCAATGCGTTTCCTGGCGAGGTTTTCTATGCCGTAAAGGCTAATCCGGCACCGCATATCTTGCAGGGGCTTTGGGATGCGGGGCTGCAATCCTTCGATGTTGCGTCGAGCGCTGAAGTTGAAGTGACTCGGGGGCAATTTCCTGACGCCAACTTGGCTTTCATGCATCCGGTTAAAAACCGCAATGCGATCGCCAGTGCCTACCACCTACATGGTGTGCGCCATTTCGTGCTCGACAGTTTTGCGGAGCTGGACAAGATTCTGGATGCCACGGGCCATGCCAGAGATCTTACCCTCGTTGTGCGTATTGGTGTGTCCAATGCGGGCGCGACGGTTCCCCTGACTGGAAAATTTGGCGCGAACGAAGACGTCGCACCGGCCCTGCTGCGCGCCACGCGCCGTGTGTCCGATCGGCTGGGCGTTTCGTTCCATGTCGGCAGTCAGGCAATGAACCCTGGCGCTTGGCCCACTGCCATGGCGGATGTGTCTCGATTGATCGCAGACGCGGCTGTCACGGTGGATGTTGTGGATGTGGGGGGCGGATTTCCGGCAACCTATGGCGCGCCGCCTATACTTGACTACTACAGCGGCCTTATCGGCCGGGCCTTTGAAGACATGATGGTGCTGGAAAGCGCTGAGCTCTGGAGCGAGCCGGGCCGCGCTTTGGTTGCGGAAAGTGAAAGCCTGCTGGTGCGTATCGAAGGCACTAAAGATGATGCGCTTTACTTAAACGATGGCGGCTTCGGGGCTCTCTATGATGCTGTTAATTTGGGCTGGTCCTTTCCCGTGAGAGGGATTTCGTCGTGCGGCGTTGTCGGCGCAAATGCGATAGCCTACACCCTTTATGGCCCCACCTGCGATAGTGCTGACAGGTTTCCCAATAGCATTTTCCTACCGGCCGGTTTGCGCGAGGGAGACTATCTCGAATTTGGCAATATTGGTGCCTATGGACGGTCCATGGCCAGCCGATTCAATGGCTATGGGACGTATGGATTGGTGGAAGTGGCAGATCAACCGTTTGCAAGCGCTTATGGTACGGCGTCGTTCCTGAATCATGCCAGAGCGCGAACCTCGCTCAATCCGTAACGCGACCATGCTTTTGTCAGCTCCGGTTCGATGGACTGGCTGGTCATCCAGGTCGTTGGCGATTACTGGACCGGGCCGCCTGGAAAAGCGCTTTGGCGATGATGGTGACCCACACCGTCGGGGGTTTCATCGTCTGTGTAGCCGAAGGGGAAAAATCCCGTATGGGCAGCGTGAGTTCTCCTAAGGTTGAGCGCCCAGCGCGCCAAGTGTGATCTGACGGTGAGCCCGCCGAGGCCGTAATCGAAAATAAGCACGCGTTCAAATTGGCCCTTCAGGATCAAAACGCAATTGCATACATAGCGACGTAAAGGACCTTCAATTGGATCAAAACAGGATACTCGCTTTTGCGAGCGCAAAAAGAAATTGTGCAGCGCACCATTTTATGTTATCCACAGCAATTAGCAAAATAAAAAGGCGCTAAACCGATGACCAAGACTCCTGTGCAAACGCCGTTTAATTTCTTCGCAACTGCCGCGCAGGCTGCGTTGCAGGCGAATATCGAAGCGCAGGAAACCATGTTCAGCGCGATGGAACGGGCGTCCAAATCGACGGTGTCGCCCTTGAGTTGGGTGTCGGCTGAAGTGCCGGTGCCAAACCCAAAGTTCTATTTCGATGAGGAGGTCATGCGCGAAGGCTTCCAAAAGCTTGCAGATGCCAACCTGTCTTCCTGGGAACATGCGGCTGACATGCTGCAGGCGTTGCCCAACTGGGCGAGCTGGCCAACACGCGTTCCGGGCACGGTTATGACGGATATGTTCGACCGCATGCGCCGGGCAGGCTTGCCAATGATGGCCGCAAACGACAGCTGGGCGACGGCTGCAGAGAATTTCTCTCCGCCAGCGTTCTGGAAAACGTCCACAACAACCAAAGCTACGGCTGCACCCGTTATAGACTCGCAAGCGGGACCGAGTTTACTCGACACGCCAGACGGGGAGCCAGATGATCTGACCCGGATCAAGGGGATTGGAACCAAGCTTTCTTCCATGTTGCACGACCTTGGCATTTATCACTTCCATCAAATCGCAGCCTGGACGAAGGCTGATGGCGAGTGGATCGATGACAAACTGGCGTTCAAAAACCGCGTGACTCGAGAAAATTGGATCGAACAGGCAAAAGCCTTGGCAGCAGAAACTGCGGCCGCCTGAGGGGTTCGGGCAACTCAGTTTGGTGTTTGAAGGCTCGCGCCTTGGACACGCGCGGCTTCCCGGCCCGATACGGTTGAAAACGCGCCAGAGAGCGTTCTGTAGAATGCAATGCGCTGTTCGGCGCCCTCACTTAAGGCCACGTATCGATCTGCCCCCGGCAGTCTCGGTGAGCCTTCTTCAGCCATGGCAAAATCCATAATGCCAGAAAACAGCTCTGCCGGAAGCCCGCCACCGGTCACCTTTGCCATCGAGCTATCATCGTCATTGCCAACCCAGACTCCGACGACGGTCGAGCCAGAATAGCCGATAAACCAGGCATCGCGCCAATCCTGGCTCGTGCCGGTCTTGCCTGCCACGGTACGCCCATTGACCTGGGCAGCGAGGCCCGTTCCATTGGCAACGGTGCGCACCATCATGGATGTCATATTTCTTGCCACGTCTGGTTCCAACGCCCGGCGCGCAGCGGGCAGGGGCGGCTCATAGATCAGGTTGCCGCGCGTGTCCTCAATCCGGCTGATCAAAATTGGATCCAGACGCATGCCATCCAGCATGAACGCCCCATAGGCACGGGTGATCTCTTGCAGCGTGACTTCCTGCGTTCCCAAAGCGATTGAAGGCAGCGGTCGCATATCGGCTTCGATCCCAAGGCGCCTGGCCATATGGATAACGGTTTCCTCACCCACTTCCTGGGTCAATTGGGCCGAAACCGTATTGAGGGATTCTGCATAGGCTTCAGCCAGTGTGACCGGCCCTAAATGGATGCCTGTGTAGTTTTTTGGCTCCCACCGTCCAATCTTCAAGGGAACGTCCTGGCGCACATCGTACGGGCTATTACCCGCCTCCAGAGCAGCGGCATAAACGATCGCCTTGAACGCCGAGCCTGGTTGCCGTCTTGCCTGGGTGGCGCGGTTGAACTCCGACAGCGTATGGTCTACCCCGCCCACCAGGGCTGCAACATGCCCATCATCGCGGATGACTATGGATGCGGCTTGCTCAGCCTGGTTGGCTTCACCTTTCTCAGCGATCACCTCCGCGACCAGGAGCTGAACCGCGCTCTGGAGGTCGGGTTCGATGGTCAGCGTAATCACAAGGTCGGGCGGCGCCGTGTCCGGCAGCAGCCTATCTAGTTGTGCCACCGCGGCATCCAGTGCGTAGCCGTAACTCGCGGTTTCCGCAGCGCGCTCGGCCAGTTCAATCTCTTCCATGCGCGCAAACTCAGCATCAAGCTCGGTAATAAAGCCCGCATCGACCATTTCACTCAGCACATAATATTGGCGTGTTCTGGCGTCATCGAAATTTCCGGTCAGCGCAAGGCGTGACGGGGCCTGGGGCAAGGCGGCCAATAGTGCAGCCTGGGCCAAGCTTAGATCTGCTGGCGATTTGCCGAAATAGTGGGTGCTGGCAGCATCGAGGCCGTAGAACCCAGAGCCAAAATAGACCCTGTTCAGATACAATTCGAGGATTTCGTCCTTGCTGAGACGCTGTTCCAATTCTCGGGCCAGCTCCACTTCCTGGACCTTCCGCTTTATGGTCTGACGCGGATCCAGGACAAGATTCTTGATTAGCTGCTGGGTGATTGTGGAGGCGCCGGATACGGTCCGTCCACTCCGCCAGTTGAGCCAGGCTGCGCGCGCGATGGCCGTTGTGTCTGCTCCGTCATGTTCGTAAAAGCGCTTGTCCTCAGCCGCGATAAACGCCTGGGATACATGGGGCGGGAGATCTGCCATTTGGACTTGGCGTCCATAGCGCGGACCGCGAATGGCCAAAAGACGACCATCCTCGGCGCGGAACTCCATCGCCGGCTCCCTTTTGACCGACCAAAGTGCTGCCGTATCGGGCAAATCGGGCATGTCTGCCACAAGGGAGTGATAGTAATATGCGCCGGTTCCGGCGCTGCCGAGCCCCAGAACAAGGACGCCCAAAAGTCCATATTTCAAGAACGGGCGACGCTTTCGAGCCGCGCCGGTCTTCTTTTTTGGGGCCCGTGCGGCCGAAGTCTGAGGCTTCTTCAGTGACATGGAAAATGTCCAAACCCGTTTCAGATTCCAAAGGAGTGGCGTGAATGCGTTGCTAACTGGTTCACGAATACGGCGCCTCTGGGGCGAAATCGCCTTACGGCTTCGTAAGAGTATCAGATGGTAACATCTGTTCGAGCGTTTCGAGACGGTCGGCTTCAGCGGCAGGTTTGTCCCACCGGATGCGATTGATCCGGGGAAATCTCATGGCAATCCCTGATTTGTGCCGCGGGCTGCGCTGCAATCCCTCAAAGGCCACTTCGAACACCAGCCCCTGATCGGCCGTCGCCGTCACCGCACGCACGGGGCCGTAGCGATCAATAGTGTGATCACGGACAAATTTATCAATGCGCTTTAGCTCTTCGTCGGTGAATCCGAAATAGGCTTTTCCAACAGTGGTAAGAGCGTCTCCATCTTCGGTTTGCCGCCAAACGCCAAAGGTAAAGTCGCTGTAGTAGCTCGACCGCTTGCCATGGCCGCGTTGAGCATAAAGGAGCACCGCATCCACCAGGAACGGGTCGCGTTTCCATTTATACCAAAGCCCTTTCGGGCGCCCTGCAAGATAGGCGCTATCCCAGCGCTTTAACATGACACCTTCTATTTCAGGTGAGGGTGGCGCATTGCGCGCCGCGTCCAGGCTGGCGACATCTGTGATCGCCACCAAGGGAGACAGATCGATCCGATCCGTCTCCAGCGTTGATACAAAACCCTCCAGCCGGGAGCGGCGGTCTCGAAAGTCCAAGCTGCGCAGATCCTCATCGCCAATGACCAGTACGTCATAAGCCCGGACAAAGGCGGGACGGTCTTCCAACTGACGCTTTGAGACGGTTTTTCGATTCAGCCTTTGCTGAAGATCATTGAAGGAAGCAACATCGCCACCAGGCGTGCGCACCAAAAGTTCCCCATCAAGCGCCGCGTTGAATTCCATCGCCGCAAGCACGTCAGGGAAGGTGTGGCTGATGTCGTCGCCAGTGCGGGTATAAATCCGTCGCACGCCGTCCTCGGCAACGGCCTGCACGCGGATGCCGTCATATTTCCATTCCGCAGCAAAAATATCGTCGCGGATGAGGCTTGGGTCCACGGCATCTGGCGTGTCACGTTTCTCCTTGGCAACGAGCGGATGAGCCAGCATGACTGGCCTGAAAGGAGCCGTAATATCAGGAGCGGGCTTTGGGCCGCGTCCTTCAAGCCAAGCAAAAAGACTTTCATAGGGCGGTATCAATCCATGCCACACCTCTTCGATCTCGCCCACCTCCACATCGCCAAATTGGGCCAACGCCGTTTTGGTGAGCCGCGCTGAGACGCCGATACGGAAACCGCCGGTCACCAGTTTGAGCAGCGCCCATCGCCCTGGCGGGTCCAGCGCATCCAGCCAGGATTCTAGCAGATGCTGGCCCTCCGCTCGGCTGGCATCTAACAATGCCGGCACAACATCATCGATCGGTGGCGCGCGATTGGCGCCTGGCTTACCGGGCCAAACGAGACTGACGGTTTCTGCGAGATCGCCAACATAGTCGTAGGAGAGGTGAAAGAGCTGGGCGTCCATCCTTGATTCGATGAGCGCTTTTATCGCGCTTGGCTTGACGCTCGGAATGTCGAGTTCACCGGCCAAGGCGGCGAGTGACCATCCCCGCGCCGGATCAGGTGTCAAATGAAAATAGGTCTCCAAATGGGCGAGTTTCCCATTCCGAGAGGGGGTTAGAATGAGTTGGTCGAGCAGAGAGGCGAAGCGGTCCATTCCGCTTTCAATAGACGGATGGTGGCATACGGACAAATTTCTGATCGATACCTTTTGACACCAGACGAATGCGCAATAGTGTGAGTGAAGATTAACGTTTCCGGGCGGGTGTGTTGAGCGAGGGTGTTTTCGTGGACACCTGCATGATCCGTTTCGGTTTTGGGCGCCTTAATTTTGAAAAATATATGGTCTTGTGGGCCGTCATGAGGGAAATTCCAATGCAAGCTCCAGCAGATAGCCTGATGAGTGATCTGAACACAGCACTGGCGACTCACCGTGGAGCCGCGACTTCAGATACGGAACTGCGTGAACTGTACAAGGTAGCAGAAGCTGCCCTTGAGATGTTAGCCTTGGTCCGTCATCACCAATTGGAACGCGCGCGCGGTGGCTCAAAGTCTGCGATGATTGGGTAAGTAAATTAGACTGGATTTGTTTATCCCGTCTCACCGTCGTCGTCTCCTATGACGGCGAATGGGTGAAGCAGGGAGCCGGGTTCATTTGCTGTCAACTGGCCCGTTGACAAACGCTCCATTGGGGATGGCCTTGGCGGCGTAAGCAGCTGGTCCTGCTTCTGAATCAGGATTTTCTGCGCACATCACCCCAATGCCGTGTTCGGGAAAGCGCTCGTGGATCCGTTGATTCAGTCGTTGCAGCGTTGCGACCAGCTTATCCCGGTTGAGACAGCGATAAGGCAATGGCTCGCTCCCCCGTCAGCTTGGCCGGAAAGGCCCCTAGTTCCGGCAAAGCACGTCATTGGCACCGCAGGCTGCGACCACATTGTCTATCCAGTCCACATAGCCAGCAACATTTGTATACTGGCCGCGATATTCACCCGCACATGGGGTTTGTCCTCGTGGACTCTGCACGTTCGACAAAACGCCGACGACCCGCTGCTGGCCGTCATCCTCACGCACGTAAAGCGGGCCACCGCTATCGCCTTGGCAAGGCCCACTGCCGCCCACGCTTTCTACAAGGATGACGCCAGGACTGGAACTGACCAGTTTCACTTGTGTAGACAACAGCAATGATGAAGGGCTGGAGCCGTAGGACGTTGACCCCCATCCGGCCATGACAGGCATCTCATAGTTTTCCGGAGAGAAGTTTTCGTTCGGTGCGCCGTAGCTTGCGATTGGGATATTGCGGATGTTTGGCAGTGTTGCATCCGACACCTTTATCAGGGCGATATCATTGATCATCGCGGTGTCCAGACCATCATAGCCCGCGTGACAGATGGCCGACTCGGCGACGAAAATATTGGCGCTATCGGTGTCGCGTACGTTTACCGTTCCGGCGATGAACCGAATATCCTGATAGCCGTCATCAATGCAGTGCGCGGCGGTAAGAAACCACTGATCGGCGATCCGCGTTGCGCCGCAATGTCCCCGCGACTCGTTCCCCGCGGCGTCGTAATTGACCGGCTCCATCTTTACGATCCCGGGAAAAAGGTCGAGCGAGGCCACTGCCAGCGACACCCCGACGACTTGGGTTTGTAGAAAGCTCTCTGCCTGGGGCGCAATTTCCGCGGCCTCATTGAACTCGGCAAGCGTAGGAGTCGGTTCAGCCGTTTCAGGCAAGCCGCAGCTTGCCGCGTTGATCTGCGCCAGGTTGGTAACAAGCGGTGCAGGCAGCTCTGGCGCTGGATCAACGCCTGGTTCGAGCGGGGGTGTCCCCGGCGTTTCGCCCGCCACTGAAGTGGCTGCGCGCAAGGCCGGCGGAGGCGTTTGTCCCTCTGAAGAGGTTTGATCCTGGGCTGGGAGCGGCGCCTCGGTGCCTGGCGCGTCCGGCTCGCGTTGCGGCTCGTCGCCGGGTACGCGGACAGCATCGCAAGCTGGTAGCAGTGCGCATGCTAAAAGAGCGATCAGTCCAGGTTTGAGTGTCATGGGAGCCCTCGCTTTTCTCACCCGTCCGGCCACCATAGCGCTCCGGAGACAGGCAAGGTCAATCCCCATCGTCACCATACCCAACCAGTCTGAGGGGGCGCGCCTTCTGCCCTTCGAGTTCTGCCCAGCGGCACAGAGCGTCTTCGCGCCCATGGGTGACCCACAACTCCTCCGGCGCGACATCACGAACGGTTTGGGTCAGTTCGTTCCAGTCTGCATGGTCTGAAATGATAAGCGGGAGTTCCACGCCACTTTGCTTTGCGCGTTGGCGCACCCGCATCCAGCCGCTGGCAAATGAAAGGATCGGATCTGGAAAGCGGCGGCCCCATTTATCCCTGAACGCCGATGGCGGCCCCAGAACGATACCGCCCCGAAATGTTTCGCTGACGCTGCGGGTATCGTGGTCCAACGTGGCCATTCTCAGTTCGCCGAGGTCGATCCCTTCAGCGTGGTAAAGGGTGCAGAGTTTTTCCAGTGCGCCATGAATGAAGAGCGGCGCATCATACCCAGCCTCGCGCAGAAGCTTAATTACTCTTTGGGCCTTTCCGAGCGCGTAGACCCCCACAAGATGAGTGCTTTGCGGGAACGCACGCACACTTGCAAGCAGCTTGGCGATCTCGCCATCGGTGTCCGGGTGGGTGAAGACCGGTAGGGCGAAAGTGGCCTCGGAAATGAAGACATGTGTATTCTCGACCACTTCAAAAGGGGCACAGGTCGGGTCGTGGCGACGTTTAAAGTCGCCCGTGCAGACCATCCTCAAGCCGCGATAGTCGACGATGACCTGGGCCGATCCAAGGACATGGCCCGCCGGTGCGAAGGAGACGCGAACGCCACTCATGTCGACATGTTCACCAATGGGGAGCGCCTGCCGGGATTTGGCAAATGTTTCGCCATAGCGCGCTTCCATGATCTGGATGGTTTCCGGAGTGGCCAGGATCTTCCCATGTCCGGCGCGGGCATGGTCGGCATGGCCGTGGGTGATGACGGCGCGCTCTACGGCCGTGCGCACGGGGTCGATATAGAAATCTCCGGGGGGACAATAGAGCCCGGCAGGTGTGGGCTTAAGCAGTAAGTCAGGGCGCAGCATGCCGTGAATATGGCGCTGCGCACCCGGAATCACACCATGCTACGATTTTGCAATGTTGGCTTGCCTTGCGTCCAAACCGTATTCGCCGCACTTTCGGCGAAGGTGATGGGGCCCGGGGAGAGTAAGTGGAATTCATGGAGTGTCTTTCCCATGCGTATAGCCCTGTCGGTAATCGCTTTCGCCGTGACCTTAGCGTCACCTGTAAACGCTCAATCGGCAGATCAACCGGACCTGTCGCTGGTTGCGGGCTATAAGGCGGCCTTCACATGTTCGGCCATGTACAATGGCGGTCAGAGCCTCCCCGAAATCCAGGCCAATGAGCTCTCCGGAATCTACCCCGATTATCGCGGAGCCATGGCGACCCTGCCAGCGGCACAGATCAACAATGAAATGAAAACCGTTTCGGTTCGTTATGCTGCCGGGACGGCCCCTCGCATTGCGGTTTGGCGCGACGGGTTTGGATGCACGCAGCTTCCTCCGGGAGCGGACGTTTCGGACGCGCGTTTTCTCAATCGCTTTGGCCGTGTGTTGCGGCCTTCCGGCCTCGATCGTGCAACAGCCATTGGCGCAAATGTCCAACTGACCCTTCCCGTCCACATCACAGACCGCTTGGGCGCCCCGATGTCCTTTGCTTTTGATGGCGCGACCTATGGACAAGGCACCCGCACAAGCGCTGTCGTTATAACCTTCAGGGGTGAGGTTGTTGCCGAAGACTATGACCGCGGGGTTGGCCCGGAAACATCCCAGCGGACATGGTCGGTCGCGAAATCTATTTCCGCCACCATATTGGGAGCGGCGGCAGGAGATTCGATTATCGGCCCTGAAAGCACACGTCTGATCGACAGCTGGAGCCATGGGGCAGACCCGAGGCGGGACATCACCCTTGCCAATCTTTTGCATATGGGCAGCGGTCTTGAATCCGGAGTGCGCGGGTCTCGGACAGACGCTGTCTATTTCGGCGGTGCCCGGGCAATCGATGAGGCCTTCACATCCCAGCTGGAAGCACAGCCCGGCACCCGGTATAAATATGCAAACAATGATACGCTGGCATCCATGCGGGCGCTGCGCGAGGCCATTGGCGATGATGAAGAGTATTTCAACTACGCTTACAATGAGGTGCTGCAT
>JBCCTK010000013.1:0-35511 GCA_039198685.1 Pseudomonadota bacterium
AACACGTTGGGGTGGGCCGGGTCGAGGCTGAAGAGCTGCCCCCGGTCCTGGAACATGAAGCCGAGCCCATCGGCCACCAGCCCCGTACCCATGCCGCGATAATTCGACTGGATGAGGGACACCATCATGCCGTTGGAGTCTGCCACCGAGAGATAGGTGGTGTCGCCGTCTTGGAGCTTGGCGTCGGCGCCTGAGAAACCCGGGGTTGGCGGGGTCATGGCGCTTGAAAGTTCAATCTGCTTGGACCGGTCTGCGTTGTATCCGTCGCGGATGAAAAATGATGGCTCAATCCCACTAAACGCCGGATCGGCATAACCGCGCGCCCGGTCTGCAAAGGCCAACCGTTTCGCCTCAACCTGCGCCATAACGCTGTCGGCTGAGCCAAAGCCGAACTCGCGCATGGGAAAGCCTTCGAGCATCTGCAGCATTTGAAGCGCGGCGACCCCTTGTGTGTTCGGCCCAAGCTGGCAGACGCGGGCCTCGCGATAATCCGCGCAGAAGGGCTCCACCCATTCGCCCTCATGGGCCGCGAAATCCTCATACGTGAGAAAGCCGCCAATCCGCTCGAAATAGGCATCCATCGTCCGTGCGATCTGGCCGGTATAGAAGTCGCCCGGCCCGAACTCGGCAATCCGCTCCAGCGTGTCGGCAAGGTCAGGATTGGTGAACAGGGACCCCTCGACCGGAGAAGGCGAGAAGAAAGTCGCCTCGGCATTGGCGAACTCCTCCAGCATTCCGGTCTCAAATGCCTCGCGCAGGCGGGTCTCGTTGCGGCCCCAATAATAAGAAATCACTTCCGGAATGGGTGCGCCGCCCCGCGCATAATCTATGGTTGGCTCCAGGACGGAGTTCATCGGCATCCGCCCGAACCGCTCATGCAACACGCCCCACGCCTCTACCGTTCCAGGCACGCTCACGGGCGCAGCACCGAAGGGTGGGATCTGCTCGCCCTCCTCATGGGCGTCGGCGGCGGCTTGCATATCCCCAAGTGTGGCAGCCATGGGCGAGCGGCCCGAGCCGTTATAGCCATATAGCTGCTGCGTGCGCGGATCCCAGACAATGGCGAAGAGATCACCGCCAATGCCATTGCCCGTCGGCTCGACCAAACCGAGCATGGCATTGGCTGCAATCGCAGCGTCCATCGCGGACCCGCCGCGCTTCATGATATCGAGCGCGACCTGCGTGGCCAGCGGGTGGGCTGTTGCCGCTGCTGCATTCGGCCCCACGACCGCGCTGCGCGTGCCAAACTGGCGGCCCGTATTCAACCGGTCACCAATGCCTGGCTCGACCGGTGCAGACACCACCGAGACGACGGTTGCGGGCGCGATTGGAGGGGCCTTGGGTGGTGTCGTTTCGCAAGCGGCCAGGGCGAGTAGGCATGCGGAAAGGACAGCAAAGCGGATCATGTGTGAGGCTCCCAGCGTTTGGTTTCGCGAGAAGCTAGGTCGGCGCCGGTCCGGTGTCGAGCGTGTTCAGTTGGCTTGGGGATCCTGATTGGCTTCCAGACAGGCGATGAGCGTATCGATTTCGTCGGGCTAAAACCGGAATATGACGCAGGTCTACCGGCGATTGGGGAAGTAGTACGCTGCAAGCCGATCGGCGAGATCACGGCCTTCGGCGGCGTAGCGTTTCTCCGCCTCGACTGTGTTCTGGTCGCAGTAGCGAAACCGCCGCGTGGCTTCGGAGAAGCTGGTGTTGAAGGCATCGACCATGGATGTGCGCAGGTTGCTCCGGTCTGGCGCCTCTAAGGTCAGAAGCTCAATCATGTGGGCGCGCCAGTATTGATCACCCTCGCCATTACAGACAAAGCGAGCGCCATGGGCCGAACCGAGCACGCCTGCGAGCCGCACCGTATCGCGCAAATAGGTCTGGTTGCGCAGGGGAAGTCCATCCTGGGCGCTTGCGGGTATGCCCGGACTAAGGCACCACGCAAGGCAAAAAAGGAATAAACCATGGGTGATTTGTTTTGCCATGCTGCCACATTTGCGCGCATCGCGGATCGGCTCAAGCCGTTTGCTGAATCGCTGACGCCTCTTACGATGGATGATCAAGGCACCCTTAGCAGGCCCTGGGGTGGGGCTGTGCCCAAAGCGCCTGACCTGACAGTGGTTTACGGCACGCAGGATGCCTACTTCTCCCCAGCCGCGAAGGACTTCTTCAGGTTTCTCATCTCGGCGCCGTCTGTCGCGTGGTACCAATCCAGCGCCGCCGGCATAGAACATCCCCTTTTGCGGGCTATGGGCCAGAGGGCCGAGGCCTTCACATCCAGTCATGCACAAAGTGCTGCCATTGCTGAATGGGTGCTTTGGGCAGGTCTCGATCATTTTCAGAATGGCCGTGCGCGCCGCGCTGCCCAAATTGAGGAAAAGTGGAGCCGCATCGGCTTTCGCGAGCTTGGCGAGACACGGTGGTTGATCATCGGGTTTGGTCATATCGGGCAAGCGACGGGCGCGCGCCTAAGGGCGCTGGGCGCCCATGTGACTGGCGTTCGCAGAACACCGGGGTCGCATGACGGCGCCGATGCCATGGTTCGGCCGGCTGAATTGAAGGCCGTTCTGGGCGCTGCTGATGCCGTGGTCGTGTGTCCACCGCTAACGCCGGAAACTGAGAACATGGCGGATACAGCCTTCTTTGAGGCAATGAAACCCGATGCTCTTTTTATCAATGTGGGACGAGGTAAGCTGGTTGACGAAGCCGCCTTACTGGTGGGGTTGGATGCAGGTCAGCCTGGGTCGGCTTATTTGGATGTGGTGCGTGAGGAACCATTGCCGGTGGGTGATCCGATCTGGTCTCACCCGGCAATCACGCTGACGCCACATATCTCTGCGCTTACAGAGGCCTCCAAACACCGTTCGGATGACGTTTTTATTGGCAATCTTGAAGCGTTTCTTGCAGGCCGACCTCTAAAGCACCTGGTGCCGCATAGCGTTTTCCTGGCCGACTGAGGTGAAGTGATTGTTATCGACTCTGGTTAACGCGATCTTGCATTGGGTTCGCGTTCTATCCTTACTGTGCCGATCACGACCCAATCGGAGCTTGGCCTGCCATGCGTGTTCTTTGGCGAACTCCTTTCCTCGGCCGCGCTATCTTCGATCTCTGGCGCCTGGATGCCCGGCGCAAGGTGGACTGGTTTACACCCTTTGTGGCCCCCGGTGATCGCCTGATCGAGATCGGTTCCGGCCCTGGAAGCGTCCAGTCCGTTCTGGCGGAACGGGGCCTGTCTGCATACCCGCTCGACATCGCTGATTCTAGCTTTGACGAACGGTTCAAACCGCATCTCTACGATGGCAAGGACATGCCTTTCGAAGATCGTGACTTCGACACTGCGCTTCTCCTGACGATATTGCATCATACACCTGAACCGGACGCGATCCTCCGTGAAGCCAGTCGGATCGCGCGGCGTCTGATCCTTGTGGAGGATGTGTTCAACGGGCCCATCCAACGCTACCTTACTTATGGGGCAGACAGCGTCATCAATTTGGAGTTTCTGGGTCACCCCCACACAAACCGGGATGATTTGGGGTGGCGTGCAACTTTCGATAAGCTTGGATTGAATTTAGTCCACGCCGACCAGAAACCCTTCGGCCTGCTCTTTCGCCAAGCGCTCTATGTTGTTGACTGTGCCTAAATCTTCGTGGCTGCCACAAAGCTCGTCAAACTGGCGGCTAGGGGGAGGTCGGCCTTGCGCGTTGCGCATTTGATACGCCAGAGGAGGGATGTGCCCAGCAGCCCTGCCAATTGACGACCTCTGGGCGAGATGGCCTTCAGTGACAAGGCGCGCTGGCGGATGTCACTGTCTTCATAGAGTGGGGTGCATCCAAAGCTATAAGCCGTCGCCTGCTTGACGAGTTCGCGCTCAAAGTCGGTCATAGACGTGCCCTCATATTGGCGGGCAATGTCTTCAAACGTCTCCAGCGCTTCGGGCCACATCACATGACGGCCATAGATAGAGGCGCGCTTGGTTGCAGCAACACGTTCAAAGACCGCGGAGATGTCTGGGTTTGAAACGATGGATGCTGGCAGGATGTCGCTATCGGCCAGTTCTTTCATCAGGGGCCCAAAAATCATACGATGGAACTTGATCCACTTGGCGTTGGCTTCTTCTGGTGTGAAACGCTCTTTCGCTGAGCCACGCGTGCCGGCGTGTTCTCGGTGAAGATAAACCTGATCCTCAAGAAGAACGCCTCGGGCTGCGCGCGCAAGACGCAACATCATCTCGTAGTCCTGGGAGCGGATGAAGGCTTCATTAAATGGACCAACCGCGTCATATACGCAGCGCCTGACGATCAGGCCAGGTTGGAAAATATGGCATCCATCCAAGAGATCGGGAAAAATCTCATCCGGTTTCGAAGGGCGCCAATACCCTGGGGCTTTGAGGACAAAGTCGCCGGTTGCAGGATCAACGATGAAGTCTTCGTGTTTGCCAGCGGCAAATCCAAGGCCGGGGTCTGCGTCAAGAGTTCCCGCGAGCAAGGCGCAGGTCTCTGGTAGGATGATATCGTCATCATCGCAGATCCAGATCAGGTCACCCGACACCTGTGTCATTGCGAGATTCAGCGCACTGGCTTTACCGCCATTGCGCTTGGGGACGTACTGCAATACGTCGCCATAAGACTGTACAACATCGCCGGTGCCGTCGGTGGAGCCATCATCGATCACAAGAATTTCGTCGGGTCTCCGGCTCTGGGCCAGCAGGCTGTCCAGAGTCTCCGCGATCAGCTCGACGCGGTTGAAGGTCGGCACGATCACACTGATCTTGTCGCCCATTTTCAGCTCCTCAAATTCGCGCAAGAGACGTATTGGCTCCCCGCAACCCTCGGTTTAAGGCAAACCAGTATGAGATTTGCAGACCGATTAGGTCAGGAGTGGTCTCAAGCTGGCTTTCTAGTCAATCTGACTGCTTGCGGGAATCATGCCGGAGCGGCTGGCGTGCAGTCTTGGGACATTCGATGAGCAATCTTGCACGCAAAACGATAGATGGTGCGACGCTGAACGTGTCGACGATCCTCTTTAAGACGGTCCTTCAATTCGTTGTCGTTCTGCCGATCCTGGCGCGGACCATTCCGCCGGAGCAGTTCGGCTATGTGGGCATGGCCATGGCCTTTGTGGCCTTATTCACCATGTTCAATGACCTTGGCATCTCCGCCGCGCTTGTGCGCGCCGATGATCCTTCTCCGGCCTTCTGGTCCACGGCGTTTTGGACGAATATTGGTTTGGGGGGCGCGATGACGGTGGGCACTTTCCTGGCCGCGCCGCTTATCGCAGGTTTCTATAGAGAACCGGTTGTTGCACCACTGGTTCAGGCACTATCGCTGATGGTCCTTATGCATTGTGCATTCCTGGTTCCGATGGCTTGGATGCAGCGAAACTTCCGTTTTCGCACCATCGCGGCGATCGACCTGACGGCCACATTGATCTCTGCCATTGTCGTACTCACTGCGGCGGCGCAGGGGTTGGGCATGTGGGCCTTGGTGCTTCAGCAAGTGGTGCTTTATTTCATCAAGATGGTCGGGGGGCTGGCGGCCCAGCGTGCACCTCTGAAGCTTGTTTTTGATTTTTCAGAGATCATTGCAGTGCTCCCCTTTAGTTTGCGCCTGACCGGTGAGGCCTTTGTCACCTTCATCAATCGCAACGCGGACAACATTCTGATCGGCCGCTATCTGGGCGCCGAGCAGCTCGGTTTCTACGGTCGTGCCTACCAAATCATGCTTGTGCCCGTTTCGTCCCTCTCGCTCGGGGCGGGATATGCGCTTTATCCGGCCATGTCGTCGATCAAGCACGAGACAGAGCGCCTCAGGATTGTGTTCCTCCGGTCTGTTTCGGTCCTGGCGGGGATTGCCATTCCAATGATGACCGGGCTGGCGATGGTAAGTGAGCCTTTTGTGGCGCTGGTCTTTGGCCCAAACTGGGCTCCGGTTGTCCCAGTCTTGTCGATCCTGGCCTTTGTGGGTGTGATCCAGACGGTCGGGGGACCATCCAATGTCCTCTGGAAAGCGCTTGGCAATTCAAGGATTCTTCTGAGGTGGGCATTGATCCGCATGGTGGGCTTTGTGATCGCTTTTGCAATTGGCGTGTATTTGGGCTCCTTGGTCGCGTTATCGATCGCCTACCTGGTGGCGAATTTTGTACTCTTTGTTCCGCTGCAGGTCATCACCTTGCGCCATATGGGTATTCGGGTGTCCGACTATTTGGCCGCGATCCTGCCAACGATCATATCATCGGCGCTTATGGCCGCAACGATCGCAACGGTCGGACTGCTTTGGCCTGGCTTGACTGCATTGGCCAGTGCCGCCCAGCTGGCCATTCTGGTGTCGATTGGCGTGGCCGTTTTTTCTGGCTCGATGTATGTGTTCTTCCACAATTTTGTGAGCCAGCTGGTTGATGAAGCCCAGAGCCTTGTTCAGCAACGCGGACAAGGCGCACCCGCTAAATAAGCAAGGCATGCGGTTTGCTTTGACAACCGTAAGGAGCACCGGCGCGGGATTGGCGCAGGACAGATAAGGAGACCGTGTTGGCCGAGCCGCGCTTTGATGTTCTGATTGTGATCGATCCCCGCTTCATGGGGGGCACGGCCACGGCGGTTGCGAGCGATGTGCGAACGTTCTCGGCCGCTGGCCTATCAGTGGGGCTTTACTTCGTCGACGGGCAGTGTTTCTTCTGGCCCCACGAAATGCCGAATCCAGCCTTGGAAGCGCTTTTGGATCTCGATGGAGTGGAGCAGGTCAAGGGTGAGGCTCAGGCCGAGTCTCGGCTCGCCTTCTTCCACCATCCCCAGCCTTTCCAGCAGGGTGTTTCAAATCCGATCCACGTGATTGCGGCGCGCTCCGTGATCGTGGCCCACCAGGCGCCCTTTAAGGGGGATGGCGCCCTGGATTATGATCCGTTTACGGTCCAATCGAGGATTAAGGCTCAATTTGGTGTGCGCGCGCTTTGGGCACCAATCTCTGGGGTGTGCCGTGCCCAACTTCAGAGCTTTGCTCCGCTTTTGCGGCTCACCACGCTCGATTGGATCAACACATTCGATGTAACGGACTGGGTGCCGAAACGTGTGAAACTGACATCGACTGATCTGACGGTTGGGCGTCATGGTCGCCCCCATGCGGAGAAGTGGGGCGACAGCCCAAGCGAGATTGCCCAAAGCCTTCCGGCCGGGCCTCAAACTCACATACGGACCATGGGGACCGACCTGGCCTTCTTTCAGGACATGGGCCTGGACGTGAGCGATTGGGATGTTCTGTCGTTCAATGCTGAGCCTGTGACGGACTTTCTCGATAGCCTCGATGTCTTCTCCTATTTTTATTCAAGCCGATGGACTGAGACATTCGGCCGGACCGTCGCCGAGGCCATGCTCATGGGCGCGCGCTGTATCCTCGACCCCAGCCTTCGAGTGACCTTTGGCCCCCACGCAATTTATTGTCGGCCGGGGGACGTGTCTTCGGTCCTAAACATGGTGCGAGATGATCTTTTTGGGGCCAGCCAGGCGGCGACATTGGCCCGTGACTATTGCCTCGAAGCCTATGCCACATCGGCCATTCCAGCACGTTACGACGCGCTGCTTAGCGATACTGGCACCACCTCACGGTGCGGAAAACCGAGCGCATCCCCCCTCACCGCGGCCCGAAAATGGACGGGTTTCCACAAGCGGCGCCGCCAGGAAAAGAGGCCTTTGGCGTGATGATGCGTTCCGTTCCCCACCTTTTTATTGTCTGTGCCCCGCGCTCGGGCAACACCCTCACGCGCCGAGTGCTGATGGCGTCTGGCCAGATGTATAGTCCGCCTGAAACCTATGTGATCGGAGAGATCCTCTCGCGCTGGCCAAAGTGGCGCGGACTTTCCTGGCGGGAAAAAGTCTGGATGGTGTGTGCCTACATCGATCGTCATCCGCACCGGGATGATTTCGAGATTGTGAGCTTTTCACCGTTCGCGAATGCCTTGGAGGGATGGGACAAGTCCCGCCAGACGGTGCAGCAGCTCTACGATGCGCTTTACGCGTTCATGGCCCGCGAGCATGGCTTCACCGATACCCGCTGGGGCGACAAGACGCCCTGGAACACTGTGCACCTTGCACACATCGCGAAAGCTTTTCCCGATGCCTACTACTTGCATCTGCAACGCCATGGGCTTGATGTCGTTGCTTCCCAGGTAAAGGCTGGTATGCGGAACATCGAAGCGTCCGCCCAGCGCTGGATCGACTCGAATGCGGCATGCCTGAAGCATTTGAAACGCCTAAAGCGCGCGCCTTTAAGCGTATCATACGAAGACTTGGTGCGTGACCCGGAAGCAGTCTTTGCCCGAATTTTTGCCTGGGCAGATCTGCAGTTCGACCCATCCCACCTGACCCGCGTGCCTGAAAAGCTTGCCGATGTGGGACGCCATGCCCACCATGCCGCAGTAACCCAGCCGATTACGGCCAGTTCCATTGGTCGGTGGCAGGAAAGTCTTGTGGCGGAAGATCTTGAGCGGCTGCCTGGCGGGTTCAATGAGATGATGAAATCACTGGGCTACGATCCTGTCTCCACCCAGGTGGATGCGTGATGATAATGGGTGTGTGGGAAACATTTGAGCGGCGCCTCAAGGGCGGATTGTCCGAACATGCCGAGCCTGTCCCTGGATTTTGGGTCTGGTTTGCTGGGATTGTCGCCGCCGGCACGCTCCTGCGCTTCTGGAACCTCTCGGGCGCGCCGATCTGGATGGATGAAGCGGTCACCCTGGCATTTGCACGCCTGGACATTGGCACGATTGTCTGGGGCAACATTGATAATCACCCGAACATGACCTGGGTTGTTCAGTATTTTTGGCACCAGATTACGCCGGACGCGGACTATGCGCGCGTCCCCGCCGCCTTGTTCGGTTCACTGTCCGTTGCCGCGATCGTTCTGGCCGTGCGAGACATCGCCAATGTCAGGGCCGCGCTCTTCACGGGGCTTCTCTTCGCCTTCGCCACGGGCCACATCTACTATAGCCAGGATGCAAGGATGTATCCGTATCTCATCTTTGGTCTGATCCTGGCACTTTGGGGTGGCATTGGACATGTGCGGGTGAACCTGCACGGCGCTCGGACCTATGCTGCGCTCTACGTGGTCGGAGGGTTTTTCGCGATCTACAGCCATGCCATCGGATTGATCGTCATGGGGTTGATCGGTTTTTCCAGCCTGGCGGCGGGGTTGTTCCTGGAGGATCGGACGCGGTTCGCCCGTGATTGGTTGATCCGAAACATGGCGCTTTTTGTACTGACACTCCCTTGGCTCATCGCGTTGCCCGGCGCTTCCAGCACATTTCCGGGCCTTGGCGGCGATAACAGTCTGCTCGATATCCAGTGGTTTTATCGCAATATCACTGGTTTCCCGGGCCTTGGTGGACCGTCCATCCTCTTTGAGGCGGTTTTCTACGGCTTGGCTGCGCTTTCGGTACCGATCGCCTGGGTCAGTGGTCGGCACGCGCTTGCGCTCAGCCTGCTTGCGTTGCTTGCGCTGTTTCCGCTGGTGATTTTAGGCCTGCATATTCGCCAGCCGCTGTTGGCCAACAAGGTCCTCTTGCCCGCGATCATTCCGCTCACCTTGGGCGCTGGCTATGCACTGTCGCGGCTGAAATGGCAGCGGCTCGGTATCGCGGTGGCGACGATCTTGACCGCAGCGGCCTTTGCATCTTCTGCCATTTCGCTGCGCAATCACATCAAGCCGGAGGATTATCGCGGTGGTTTCGCATTTGCGGAAGACGCTGGATTTAGCCAGGCGCCGGCACTGACCTGCATTCATTTTCACAGCGCTGCAGCATGGGAGAATCGGCGCGAGGGCCGCACGCTGTTTTATCGGCGCGGCGACGTGATCGATTATCAGGGGCCTGAATATTGGCAGGCAGCCCGGCGAACTATGACCTGGCTCCGCGCAGCCGACGCCCGTGAGATCGACGCGGAACTTGGCGGCGGCTGGCTGATAGAGGGCGGGCTTCAGGCGGCGCTGGAAGAAGACCGTCAGGTGATTTTTATTCGACCGTCCTGCCCGGCCGGCCGCGAAACGGAAATCATAAACGGCTTGGAGGCGCTCGGCTTTTCTTTGTCGGGCGAGACTCTCATCCGAGGCAATGCCGCTGATTTCACGATCCTTGAAGACCCCCAAACCCGGGTGAGCCTTTTCGAACGCTGAACCGGCAGCTCCGATCAGGCCGGTTCAGCCTCAATCTCCTCAATACGTTTCGCTACCACGGCCAGCGACTCAAGCTGTTTTTCCGTCATCCGGGGGCGCTCGGCGACGCGCACCATTTCTTCAATCCGTTCGACCTTGGACGTTGTAAAAAGAACTTGTCCTTCGCGATTGGTGTGGAGGGCGTATTCAAGCAGGCAGCGCGCCAGGCGATGTGGACGCCGAACATCTGCATAAAGAACGTGTCCTGCTCTTTCCGCAAACCTCGGGTCTTTGCTGAAGACGTTCTGAAACCGCGCGAAGGGCGCTCCTAGCCAGGAGTGGGTGATTAGAAATTGGTCCCTGGCAATCGCAGGGCGCGATAAACTGTCAAACACACTTTGAGCCGTTTGAACCGTCGAAAAGACGTTGGTCTTGTGACTCAGGATGCGACTGGTTTGGTCCGGCGTGGAGGCAATCCCATACCCGACAAAGAGCCCTTCCTTTCGCCATCGCTCGAGGGCTTCGATAACGTCTCCTTGTTCTAAATGCTCGGCATTGGCCTCATGTAATAGAAACAGGTCCAAATAATCTGTATCAAGAGCGTCCAGTGACCGTTCAAGACTTCTTCTTAGGGTTTCAATTTCAAACTGTCCGAACAGGGGCTCGTTCCAGCGTGGCCTTGGGAGAGCATTGCCCGCTCCAGGGAGCTTCCCGCCCAGCGTCAGTGCCTTGTTTACAGCGCGCCGTATCGTGCCGTTCGTGGGTGGTATAATACCGGCCTTACTCACCAAAAAAACGTCACCCCGCCGTCCCTTGAGCGCCTCACCAAGAATACCCTCCGCCGTTCCATCACCATAGAGGCGGGCCGTGTCGAAATGGCAGATACCAGCATCGAGGGCAGCGTGAATGAGTCGAATCTGTTGGCCCCGGTCTTTGCGGCCGTCCAAGGCTCCTGTGCCAAAGCCGAGCCGCGGGCCCCTAGGGCGATGGAGATAGGTCACGCTCAACCTCCTTTCTCGTGCCATGGGAGTTATGAATTGGCATACGGACTGCACGTGTCTTACAACCCAGCAATCGCGGTGCCACAACTATGCGCTCGCCCGGGGACGAGAGACAGGACAAGCCCATGTTCAAACGATTCCCGACCCTTGCAGAAGCCGAAGCGCGAACAAGCAATGATGTGCTCGAAAAGCCGGGCCAGTTTGATGCCATTATCGTTGGAGGTGGGGCTTCAGGCGGGTTTGCTGCAAGGTTGCTTTGCGAAGCGGGACTCCAGACCCTCGTATTGGACGCTGGCTGGGTCCCCCCTGTCATACGCGCGCCCCTGCGCCGCGCGACCACTGGGTTCGTATCGGCCTTGGCCAATCCTGCGGCCCTTCGTTATCTCCCGCCAAGAGTGATCTACAAAGGGCGACAAGTGCTTAAGGCGCTGGGCCGGGTTCGCCAGCCCGTACAGACCGAGTGCTATGCTTGGGAACGTGATCCGGCTGCCTTCGTCGACGATGTCGACAATCCCTACGAGACGCCTGAGGACCAGCCCTATGCCTGGCTGCGGACGCATACACCGGGCGGCCGGGTGCGTGTACCCGGCCACGGTCGTCAATATTATCGCTTCTCAAAGGCTGAATTTGCCCCGCAAGACGGTCTCTCGCCAGCCTGGCCTATTCGTGCAGAAGAGCTCGACCCCTGGTATTCCCAAGCCGAGGCTATGTTGGAACTGGCCGGCGCCAAAAACGCGGTCGCGAGCGTCCCGGACAGCGCAATTGCCAGGCCGCTGGCTTTCAACGATGCCGAGGCCGAATTGGCCGCAAAGGTCACCGATCGCTGGTCTGACGCAGCGTTAATTTGCGGTCGATACGCACCGCCAATGGAGAGCCTGGGCATGGCTTCTCTCACCGGCAATCTTTGGTGCCGCCGCGGGGCGGTTGCGCGGCAAATCCTGGCTGATGACAGCGGTGCCGCAAAAGGAGTTTCATGGATTGAGCCAAGGACACGAGCCGTTCGAGAGGCGCACGCGCCGCTCGTCTTTCTCTGCGCGTCGCCGCTGGAATCCACGCGCCTCCTAATGCTCAGTGGATCGTCGCAGGCACAGGATGGATTGGGTGCCAAGAGCGGTGTCTTGGGGAAAAACCTTATGGACCATGTCCTGGTGAAGGTTGAAGGCATCGGTGGAAAGCTGGCTGGCCAAGGCGATGCACCAGAGGATGGCCGCTGTACATTCCTGCCGCGCTTTGACCGGGCCATGGCCGGCGACGCTTTTGGCCAACGAGGCTATGGTGTCCAGCTTTATCAAACGCCGGGGGACGGCGACCGCTCCTGGTTTACCGCCGTTGCTTTCGGTGAAATGACTCCGAGGCTGGATAATCATGTGCGCCTGCACGCCACGCGCAAGAATGCTGTTGGGCTGCCGATCCTGCACATTGAAAGCCGTCTGAGTGATCGCGAAAACGCTCTGGCCAAATCGATGGGTGAGGCATTAGTGGCGCTATCAGAGGTAGCAGGCGCGGACTTGACCCTCAGCCCAAAGGGGGCTGCAACACCGGGAACCTCCGCCCATGAGTGCGGAACGGCCCGCCTTGGTGCGTCCCCCGAGACGTCCGTGCTCGATCCCCACAATCAGTGCTGGGATATGCCGGGCCTGTATCTGACAGATGCGGCGAGCTTTCCGTCCCAAGGCTTCCAAAACCCAACACTGACAGTCCTGGCCCTGACAGCGCGCGCCGTAGACAAGGCGCTTTCAGAAGTTGGTGCATCCAAGCGCGTTGCGACTGAGCGCTAGTGTCGTTTTTCATGGCCGTTTGAGCTGGATGGTTTAATCTGGTTGGAAACCGGACTAGTCGCGGCTTGAGACCAAATGCAGATGAGGCCGTTTGCTTGGCGCCGGGCGCTGCGGTGCATGAATTTCAGTAATGGCATGGCGCCAGATTGGACGCGATTCCAGCAGTTTTTCTCCGCCCAGTGGTTGGTAGTGGCCCAGCAGGCGCCGGGCGGAGCCCTCGCGTTGTGGCAAGGGAGCCAGCGCGATTTCGACCTGAAGGATACGCCCGGTCAGCGTCTCGCCTCGCGCGCGGATAACCCCTGGGCTCAATCCAGAGATGACAGCTTGTGTTACGGAGCGGGCAAGGCTTCGATCGGACCCCATCCACAGGTCCAAGAAGTCTTCATCACACACATTTTTCCCGAAATATTCCTGAAGCGCTTGGCCAGCTGTGCGAAACAACCAACATTCGTCGGCGGCTTCCCGCAGCACAAAGATGTTTCCAATCAACGCGGAAGGTTCGCCTACCATGGCGCTGTGCGACAGCGCGTCACCGCGTGATGACTCCATACGACGCCAAGCTTCTAGCATTGTCCGCGTATTTGGGTGTGCTGTGCGTTCCAGCATTTGGTGAACTCCGCTTTTACTTGGGTCGCACCTCTTGGAGTGGGTGCTTGGGTTTGACGGAGACTTCGCAATCTGCGCGCCACTCGCCTCCACGTCTCGCAAGTTGAATTCAATCGTTAATTGGCCATCGCTTTCGCCCTGGAAGCGAAAATCGGCATGAATAGTGCTTTTCGAAAGGGGAACTTTCGAGGAGACCTGAAATGGGCGTGCCAACGCGGAACACTCTTCTGACCGGACTGTCAGTCTTCACGACGTTGGTTCTCGGCGGTATTGCCTCTGCGGGGGGAGGCGCTTGTGGATCATCCGGGTGTGGGGGCACGCCAGGGCCATCCGTGCCGGGACCCAGCGTTCCTGTCACAGGGCCATCCGTACCTGGCACTGGAGCGCATGGCTGTTGCGGGTCTTTGCCAAACGGCCCCAGCGTTATTGTTCCTGGCGTCCATGTCGGTGGACCCCATGTGACTATTACGGGGCCCAGTGTGCACGTAAACCAAGGCAAAATTGGTCTTGGCGGCAACACCATTCTTGTGTCGCCCAATCAAAATCAAACAACGACCTTCCTATCGGGCGGAGGCGCGTTCTTTGCAGGTCCGCAGGGGGTTGCACCCTCTACGCTGTCGGGTCTTAACGTTACCGGAGGCGAAGAGCGCTATCTGGAGACGGTGACCGAACAGGTCCCCGTTCAAGAAGAAGTCTGCGTCCGCCCGAGCCAACCGCAAGTGATGGTCCGTCCGGTTCAAGCTGTTTGTCTTGACGACGATGGAACGCCTCATCCTGCCAGTCAGGTTACCGGTGAACGGTCTGTTTCCGGCAGTTATGATGGAGAAATCTACCGATGCATGGCGGGCACAGCGATGCAGGTCACGGTGGGCACGATTGAGAACAACCAGCCTCGCTTCGAGCAGGCCCAAAGCTTCTCCTGCCAAAAGGGCGAAGCACTGGTCCGCCGTGCTGATGGTCAACTGGCTTGCGCCATCCAGACGCCCCAGCGCGATTGTAATGAACGCTCCTTGCTTCGCCAGTACGGCCCGGGCTTGAAGCTGATCCAGACGACCGGCTCTGCACAGCAGTGCGTTCGACACATTCGCACGCGAATGGAAACCCGCCAGCGCCAAGTCGAGCGTGTCCGTGAGCCTACACCGGCTGGGCCGATTGTACTCGATGGCGGCGTTGGACAGTCTGTTTTTTAGCCCGCGCGTTTCACATTTTACGGCAGACTGCCCGCCATACAGGTTTGTATGGCGGGCTTTTTTTTACCTCGATACGGCCCGAAGAGCGAACAGGGCGCCAATCAGGACTGACGCTTCGAACGCGATAAAGGCGTAGAAGTCTGATGTTGGTTCACCGTGTAGCGCCCAGGCGACGGCGCGCGAAAAGCAGTACCCCCCCATATAGGTGGTGAGGAACCAGAGCGCCGGACGTGCCATTTTCGGCATTGCTGCGCCCGCAAGACTGAGCATGGCAGCGCCGAGGCTGACTCCACCATAAATGCCCGACATTTCAAACGCCCCATTTGGCCCGCTGACGTCGACGCCCAGGCTGGACGTCATACCGAGCGGGTCAGTCAGGCTCCAAGAGCCGAAAGCGACAAACATCAGCCCGACCAGGGCGAGGAACAAACGTGTGAGCATAAACGCCGACCTAGGGTTTGCCTTCCGCTTGCCAATGGATACCGAGCGCTTTGGCCACGTTTTCTGGCCGCTCTGCGATCGCCCAATGCCCGGCATTGTCCTCAAGATAGAACGTGGCATTGTGGCGGGCTGCGAAAGCAATGCCAAATTTCAATGGTACGTAGGGGTCGTTTTCACCCCAGATCACGAGCCCTTTGGATGGTAAATCTTCCAATCGGGTCACCCAATCGCCACTGAATTTCAAACCGACTGCAGAGCGATAAAGCCCGAGAATGCAGCGGCGCATGGTTGGGTTCCAACCTGCCACTTCTTCCTGAGCAATCGAAGCAGGAAGGCCATTCGCAACCAGGGATTTCGTTAGGGCGTCTTTCCGGGTCACAGCCATCACCAACTCACCCAGCACGGGTGTTGCCCAAGCGCGGGCGATTCGGTGGCCGTTATAGTTCGCATCGATCATGGCGTTGGAAATGGCCCAACTTCGCACAGGTTCAGGCCGCAGGCTGGCTGCGCGCAAGGCAAGCAGAGCACCCCAGTCGTGGCCGACTATATCCACTGGGCCGTATTCGTCGCAGAGGCGTTCCAACTGCGCGACAACCCAGGCAGCATAAGAGTCCTTGTCAGGTCTGAATCCTGGTGGCAGCGGGGCGTGAAAGCCTGGTAAATCGGGGCTCTCAGTGTGAACGCCGTCATAAAGCGCCGTCAGGAGCGGCCGCCAAACTGCCGACGAATCGGGCACGCCATGGATCAACAAACGCGCGCCCATTACCCCAATTGCCCTCGATGTCTCAGTTTGGCATCGGCCAGCACGCACGCCATCATCGCTTCGGCCACAGGTACGGCTCGAATACCCACACAAGGATCATGGCGGCCCTTGGTTCGTACATCGACTTCTTCGCCGCCGCGCGTAATGGACTGGACCTCGTTCAGAATAGACGAGGTAGGCTTGATCGCGAGACGCACCACAATGTCCTGTCCTGTTGAAATGCCCCCTGCCACACCTCCATTATTATTTGACAGAAACCGTGGCCCGTCTTGATTGCCTGCACGCATTTGGTCGGCATTTTCTTCGCCCGACAGGGAAGCGGCGGCAAACCCTGCGCCGATTTCTACGCCCTTCGCGGCATTGATGGACATCATCGCGCCTGCCAGTTCCGCGTCGAGTTTCCCGTAAACCGGTGCGCCCCATCCAGCCGGCAGGCCCGACGCCTCAACCTGCACGATGGCGCCCGCCGAACTGCCTGCCTTGCGCACTCTGTCGAGATAGTCCTCCCATTCGGAAGCAGCGCGCGCATCAGGGCACCAAAACGGATTGTTGCCTGTCTCATCCCAATCCCAGGCTTCAGGGTCGATCATGTGTGGCCCGATTTGAACAACAGCGCCGCGCACTGAGACCTGTTCGCCCAGCACGCGCCGCGCGACAGCGCCGGCAGCTACGCGTGCTGCGGTCTCACGGGCAGAGCTGCGCCCGCCGCCGCGATAATCGCGCACGCCATATTTGGCGTCATAGGTATAGTCGGCATGTCCCGGCCTGTAACGATCGCGGATCTCGCCATAGTCTTTGGAGCGCTGATCGACATTCTCGACCATCATCGAAATTGGTGTACCGGTCGTGACGGGGCCACCGGTTCGGTCATCCTCGAAGACGCCAGACAGGATCCTGACCTGGTCCGGTTCCTTACGTTGGGTCACAAAGCGCGATGTTCCTGGCCGGCGCCTGTCCATGAAGCCCTGGACCCAAGCCTCGTTGAGCGGCAAACCCGCAGGGCATCCGTCGACCACGCATCCCAAGGCGGGCCCATGGCTTTCGCCCCAGGTTGTGACACGGAATAGGTGGCCGAATGTGTTGTGGGACATAGGTTTCCTCTCGGTTCGCCCTATTGACGTGGGTAGCTTAAGCCCCTGAAACACACAAACCGCTGAAGCGGAAGGAGCGACCTTGGCTGATCCTGCCTCTCTCATCCCGCCTACCCCTACCGCGGACGCCTATGCGGCCCAGGGCGATCGCCCGCTGATTGCGCCCAGTGACGACCCGATTGCGCTGTTCGGTCACTGGCTCAGCGAAGCGACGCAAAGCGAAGTCAGCGATCCGAACGCGATGACGCTGGCGACGGTCGATGCCTATGGCTGGCCCGATGCGCGGATTGTCCTGCTGAAAGACTTCAGCGCGGCAGGCTTCACCTTCTACACCAATCTGGGCAGTGCGAAGGCCGACCAGTTGGGCGCGACCGGCGCGGCGGCTTTGCTGTTCCATTGGAAGTCCAATGAGCGACAGGTGCGCTTACGGGGCCGGGTCGAGGCCGTGCCCGAAGCTATCTCAGATGCCTATTTTGCCGAACGGGCCAGGGAGAGCCAGATCGGCGCCTGGGCGAGCGACCAGTCCCGCGTGCTGACGGTGCGCGGCGCGCTGGAGGCCCGGGTGGCGCTGTTTACCGACAGTTACAAGGATGAAGAGACCATCCCGCGCCCGCCCTATTGGGGAGGCTTCCAGCTTATACCGACAACCATGGAATTCTGGCAATCCCAGGCCTTCAGGCTCCATGACCGGCGGCTTTATGTCCTGGATATGGAGACAGGCACATGGACACAGACCCGGCTGAACCCTTGAGCACATCGGTCCAAAAAATCTCGTCTGATCTAATCGGTGTGCTTGATGCTGCTGCCGCCAAACAGGCAGGCGCACACGTTTCGCTTGTCTCAATCACGATTGACGTGGTTGGCGCCTTAGGTGAGGGACCCTTCGAATTCGACACGATTGTGGATCGCAAGACACGGACACTGGTCTTTATCAATGCCCGCGCCGTGTCTGGCGGTGTGCCGGTCATGACCGGCACAGCCGTTTTTTCGATCCAGAAAGACTAGAACTTCAACACCTTCGCATACCGCACCTGCTGCAGGCCTTTCAGCTTCGCCATGACCCCTGCAGGCGGCTCCGTGTCTACGCCCACCAACGCGATGGCCTCGCCACCAGCGTCGGTACGGCCCAAATGGAAGGTGGCGATGTTCACGCCCACCTCGCCCAGGAGTTGCCCCAGCGTGCCAATAAAGCCTGGCGTGTCGAGATTGTTCACGTAAAGGATTACCGGCGCGAAGTCCGCTTCCAAGTCCATTGCCTTGACCTCAACGATGCGCGGTCGCCCTGCGGAAAGGGTGCCTGCCACGGTACGCCAGCCGCCATTCACCAGCGTGCGTATGCGGATAAGGCTGTCATAGGTCGGGCTATCTTCAGTCTTTGTTTCGGAGAGTTTGATGCCGCTTTCAGCAAGAATTGCTGGTGCCGACACCATATTCACATCACCGCGCGAGGCGCGTAGCAGGCCCGCCAGAGCCGCAGCGGTGAGCGGTTTGCGGTTCAATTCTGTGACGTCGCCCTCATACTCAATCACCACTTCCTCGAAACCTTCTTCACTGATCTGGCCAGCGAACAGGCCGAGATTCTCGGCCAGCACAGCGAAGGGTTTCAGGCGCGGGGCTTCATCTGCTGTGATGGATGGCATGTTCAGAGCGTTGGTCACTGCGCCGGTCACCAGATAGTCGCTCATCTGCTCAGCCACTTGCAGGGCCACGTTCTCCTGAGCTTCGGTCGTTGCCGCGCCAAGGTGGGGCGTCGCAATGAAGTTCGGCGCGCCGAACAGCGGATTGTCCTTGGCTGGCTCCTCGGCGAACACATCGAACGCTGCCGCGCCGATGTGGCCGCTGTCGAGCAAGTCGCGCACTGCGGCTTCATCAACCAGCCCGCCTCGCGCGCAATTGACAAGGATCACGCCCTTCTTGTTCTTGGCGAGGTTTTCCGCTGACAGAATGTTCGCCGTGGCATCGGTCTTGGGCACATGCAGCGTGATGACGTCGGCACGGGCCAACATCTCGTCCAGCTCGACTTTCTCCACGCCGAGCTCGACAGCACGGTCTTCGGTCAGGAAAGGGTCGTAGGCGACCACTTTCATGGTCAGGCCAAGGGCACGTTCAGCCACCCGTGATCCTATATTACCGCAGCCAATCAGGCCCAGTGTCTTGAAGCTCAGTTCGCGGCCCATGAAGGCTTTCTTGGGCCACTCGCCCGCCTGGGTGCCCGCATTTGCAGCTGGGATTTGGCGAGCCGCGGCAAACATCATTGCAATGGCATGCTCCGCCGTGGTGATGGCATTGCCGAAGGGCGTATTCATGACAACCACGCCTTTCTGGGTGGCGGCCTTGATGTCGATATTGTCGACCCCGATCCCTGCCCGGCCGATGACTTTCAGGCTGGTCGCCGCCGCGATCACATCGGCGTCAGGCTTGCAGGCAGAGCGGACGACGAGGCCGTCAAACTCCGGGACTTTCGCGATCAGCTCTTCCTTTGTCAGGCCGACGACGGTTTCGGTTTCCAGTCCGCGATTGTGGAAAATCTCCACGGCGGCCGGGGCGAGTTTGTCGGCTATGAGGACTTTTGGCATTTTGGTTTCCTTTGCTCGCGTGCTGTTCCTCGCCGTTGGCTCGGGCACGCTGCGCCTGCGCGTAGCTTGTGTGGCGCGTGTTTTCAGGGCTGCAGGCCGCGGTCTATCCGTGCTGCGAAATCGACTCGGCGAAGGCCCAGTCGAGCCAGGGCGTTAGTCTGGTGACATCGGTGGGCTCCACCGTGGCGCCGCACCAGATACGCAGGCCGGGCGGGGCATCGCGGTATCCGTTTGCGTCAAAGGCTACGCCCTCGGCTTCAAGAAGACCGGTCATCGCTTTCATAAACGCCTTTTGTGCGTCGCCCTCCAACGCGGTGAAACGCGGATCCACAATCTTGAGCGTCACACCTGTGTTGGAGCGCACCGTGGGGTCCTCGCATAGGAAATCCACCCAATCGGTCTGGGCGACCCACGCTTGAAGCGTGGCGAGGCTTTCATCACAGCGCGCTTTGCAGCCTTTCCAACCGCCGAGGCTGTCAGCCCAGTCCAATGCCTTCAGATAGTCTTCCACACAGAGCATGGACGGCGTGTTGATGGTCGCGCCTTCGAAGATGCCCTTGTTGATCTTTCCGCCCTTGGTGAGCCGGAAGATTTTCGGCAGGGGGCGGGGGGGCTTGTAGCGCTCCAGCCGCGCAACGGCGTTGGGCGACAGGATCAGCATGCCGTGGGCGGCTTCACCGCCGAGCACTTTTTGCCAACTATAGGTCACCACATCGCATTTCGCCCAATCGATGTCTTGCGCGAAGCACGCGGATGTCGCGTCATTGATGACGATCCTGTCCGGGTTCGGCTTGATCCAGTCAGCATTGGGCACACGCACCCCTGACGTCGTGCCGTTCCATGTGAAGATGATATCGGCATTATCACGCACCGCTTCAAAGTCTGGCAGGGCGCCATAATCTGCTGTGTGGATTTCAGCGTCCACATCGGTGAGCTCGTCCAGGGCATCCTTGACCCAGTCCTTGCCGAAGCTCTCCCAGGCAAAAATATCCACGGGCCGTTCACCGAGCATGGACCACATTGCCATCTCAACTGCGCCTGTATCGGACGCCGGAACGATACCGATGAGGTAGTCTTCTGGCACGCCAAGTGTCACGCGTGTGCGGTCGATCGCTTCCTTCAGCTTCGCTTTGGCGTCTTTGGAGCGGTGCGATCGTCCCAAGGCGGCTGAATCGAGTTGTTGAAGGGAAAAGCCTGGCCGTTTGGCCGTGGGTCCGGACGAAAAGTGCGCATATGCGGGGCGCACGTCCGGTTTGGACACGCTGGTCATCTGTTTGTCTCCTATCCTTACAGATAGGCTGGCGCCCGTTGGGGAGCGCTGGCCCGCAGCCCGTCTCTCATAGGCAGCGCCTCGCGTAAAGCCGGAATATGCCTCTGCAGAATGCAAAGCCGAGTGACTCTTTTGCCGTTGTACTCCGCGTGTCTTCCCGCTAGCGGTTTGCGGTATTGGCACAAGCTTGGGAGGAGGGCCCCATGCTGAGATCATTGTTAGCTGTGGCGCTTGCCGCAGCCCTTGGACCTGTGGCGCGTGGAGACGAACCTTTCAGGCTGGAGACAGCCCTGGATACCCCCGGCTGGTTCACTTTTCGGCTACGCCATGGCAACAGTCACGTTTTGACCTGCCATTGATGAAAGGCCCCGCCGGGCCGCTTGGCGCGCGGGCAGTTGCCACCATCACAGGTGGCTCCGTCGAAGGCCAGCGCGTGTCTGGCAAAGTGCTGCCCTCAGTCTCTGACGGGTGGATTCAGCGCAGCGACGGCGTCATGGTGCTTGATGTCAGGGCGCTTTTCCAAACCGGCGATGGAGCCCTGATCTACATGACCTATGAGGGAAGATTGCACGCCGCGCCCGAAATTGCCGCGCGGTTGTTCAATCCGGAAACCCAGGAGAGCGTTCATCCGGCTGACTATTACTTTCGAACCCATCCCGTCTTTGAGACGGGCGATGAGCGCTATGCCTGGCTGAACAAGATCATCGCAATTGGTGTCGGCCAACTCCGCCCGCTGTTGCGTTCTCTATCCATGGGATTCTGTAGTAAGTGGCGAGATCAAAGCCGCGTCGCGTGCCAAGCAATGTGCTCTGCCATGAAGGTCGAGATGAAGTAGTAGGAGTGGTCGTAACCGTCCTGCATGCGGATCGTTGCGGGCTGGCCAACCGCGGCGCTTGCCTCCTGCAGCAAATGGGTCTTCAGCTGGCCGTCCAGGAAATTGTCACCCGTGCCCTGGTCGATCAGCATGTCAGGCAGGCGCGCGCCGTCTTCGATCAGGGCGCAGGCGTCGTATTCGCGCCATTTCGCCCTGTCAGCGCCGATATAGCCATCGAGCGCTTTCTTGCCCCACGGGCAGTTTAGCGGCGAGACGATAGGGGCGAAGGCGGAAACCGACTTGAACCGACCCGGATTACGCAGCGCAATGGTCAGCGCGCCATGGCCGCCCATGGAGTGGCCGGTGATCGCCTGGCGCGCCATGTCGAGCGGGAAGTGTTCTGCCGCCAGCGCTGGCAACTCGTCTTCGATATAAGTGCGCATTTTGTAATGCTTGTCGAAAGGGGCCTGCGTGGCATCGACATAGAAGCCGGCGCCAAGGCCAAAATCATAGGCGCCGTCTGGGTCATCGGGCACATCTTCGCCGCGCGGGCTCGTGTCTGGCGCAATGAAGGCGATGCCATGGGCCGCGCAGGCCGCACGAAACTCACCCTTTTCGGTGACATTGGCATGGGTACAGGTCAGGCCTGAGAGAAACCAGAGCACGGGGAAGGGGCCATCCCCATCAGGCCCGAATAAAGAGAACGTCATGTCGGTGCCTGTTGTCGGAGAGGCGTGGCGATAGACGCCTTGGGTGCCGCCATGGGCCCGGGTCTCTGAAAGCGTTTCGAATGTCATGATGGTTGAATTCCTGAATCGGCAAAATCCTGCATTATTGGTGTGAAGTCCTCAGCGGCAGGGAATCCTTCAAAACTGTGCGTTGCGCCGCTGACCACACCCGGGAGTTGGCTTGCCGTTGCGATGTCTACGATGGGCCGCACCCAGCTTGGATCTTCCAGCATCGTTACACGGACATTCACGAACGACTCCAACCCATTGGGCCGGGTGAAGATCCAGCTTTTACAATGACCGCAGAAGAACTGTTTGTGTTCGCCATGCAGCCCACCCAGTACGGGCTCACCCTCAACCACTTCAAATCCCGAAGCCGGAACAAGAAGCGAGAGCGAATAGGGGCCGCTCGTGAGTTTCTGACACCCCCTGCAATGGCAAGCCATGGAGATCACGGGCGGCTGGGTGATATTCATTTCGACCTGGCCACACAAACACGTCGCCTTCCAGGGCAGTTTCCAGTCGCCCATTCTTTGATCAGCGGTGCAAAGCGCAGAGTTTGTTCCCGTCCGGATCACGCAGGTAAGCGAGGTAAAGCTTCATACCGCTGCCTTCGCGCCAGCCCGGAGGATCCTCGATCGGCTTGCCACCAGCTGCTGTGCCCGCCGCATGCCACGCATCGGCCTGCTCGGTCGAGTCCATGGCAAAACCGATGGTCATGCCGTTGCCGCAAGCCGCCGGGGCGCCATCAATCGGCTTTGTCACCAGGAAAACCGCGCCATTGTGCATGTAAACCAGCCGGCCGTTGGGATCCATGATCCCCGGATTGCCGCCCACCGCGCCAAACAGCGCATCGTAGAATGTCTTTGAGCGATCAAGGTCATCCGACCCGACCATCATGTGACTGAACATACTTACCTCCCGGCTTCGACAACACTGTCTTAAAACACCACCACACTCCGGATGCTTTCGCCAGCGTGCATGAGGTCGAAGGCGTCGTTGATCTTTTCCAGGCCCATGACGTGGGTGATCATCGGGTCGATCTCGATCTTGCCTTGCATATACCAGTCGACGATCTTCGGCACGTCCGTGCGCCCTTTGGCGCCGCCAAACGCTGTGCCGCGCCAGTTGCGCCCGGTGACGAGCTGGAAGGGCCGCGTTGAGATTTCCTTACCGGCTTCGGCCACGCCTATGATGATCGACGTGCCCCAGCCACGGTGGCAGCATTCCAGCGCCTGGCGCATCACCTCAGTATTGCCTGTACAGTCGAAACTGTAATCGGCCCCGCCATCGGTCAACTCGACCAGGTGGGCGACCACGTCTGCTGTCTCTCTTGGATTGACGAAGTGGGTCATGCCAAACCTCTCGCCCCACTCGCGCTTGGCAGGATTTAGGTCGACGCCAATGATCTTGTCGGCCCCTGCCATTTTTGCGCCCTGCAAGACATTGAGCCCAATTCCGCCAAGACCGAACACCACGATATTGTCGCCGGGTGCAACTTTTGCCGTATTGGTCACAGCGCCCACGCCTGTCGTCACACCGCAGCCGACATAGCAAGCCTTGTCGAATGGCGCATCTGTGCGGATTTTCGCAACGGCGATCTCCGGCAATACGGTGAAATTCGAGAAGGTCGAACAACCCATATAATGGTAGATCGTTTCTCCCTTGTAGGAGAAGCGCGAGGTGCCGTCCGGCATCACGCCTTTGCCTTGCGTTGCGCGGATTGCGGTGCACAGATTCGTCTTGCCGGAGAGGCAGCTTTTGCATTGGCGGCATTCCGGCGTGTAAAGGGGGATGATATGATCGCCCGGTGCCACGCTGGTGACGCCCGCGCCGACCTCGCGTACAATGCCTGCACCCTCGTGGCCCAGAATGGATGGGAAAAGCCCTTCAGAATCCAACCCGTCCAGCGTGTAGGCATCGGTGTGGCAAATGCCAGTGGCCTTGATCTCCACGAGCACTTCACCGGCCTTTGGGCCGTCAAGGTCAAGCTCAACGATCTCAAGGGGCTTCTTGGCTTCGAAGGCAACGGCCGCGCGTGTTTTCATGGTCTCAACTCCCCAATTTTTTGAATATCGTATCGATTGGAAGGCGGTATGTCGAACATCATGTGATGGGTAAGGGCCGGTGCGCAACCTCGTGCGCCGCTTCCGGACGAACGCCTGCCAGCAACAAAACGGAAGTTGCCAACTCCGAGCCTATCACGTCGTCCTCTTCGGTGAACTTCTCTTCCAACAGGCCCAAAATCACTGCGCTGATGCCCGACGTCAGCAGGACAAAAAACAATTCTCGATCGCGTATCTGAAAACGGCCTGTTCGCAACCCCTTGTCGATCGTATGATTGACCACGGGGTCGGCATATCGCTTCAGCAGGTCCAGACTGGCGGGTGCGTTTACAATGAAGCGGCCGACTTCAGGGTCGGCCACAGCCCGTTTCAAATACAACCGGCTTCCCATTGCCAAGGCTTCCGCCGGATCGTCCAGGCCTTTGGTCGCCAACATGATGTGATCGGCAAGGTCCGCGATGATGTCGTCCAAAGTCGCGAAAAACAGCTCTTCTTTCGATTTGAAGTGATTGTAGAAACTGCCTTTGGCAACTTCGGCTTTCTGGATGAGATCATCAATTGTAACCGCCTCGACCCGGGTCTCTGCCATAACGGACTTGGCGGCCGCTAAAAGACGTTCCCGTGTGGCCATGCGACGCTTGCGATGACCATCGATGGGAGGGTTAAGTGTGTTCATTTGACGTCACAGAAAGCCGGATCGCAAGACAGCACATTATGCCAGATAGCCTTCACTCTGCGTCCAAATGAGTGGGAATTCTGGACTGTCCATAACATCCCCATTTTTCAGGTGTGGGCTTTTCTGGGAGTCACCGGGGGCGACATCGCGCTCGAAATAGCGAACATCTTCGCCGATGTATCTCAAGCCAACCGCTCGCCTGCGCCGCGTTGGACTGGTATTGCCCGTTGCACCATGAAGTGTGCGTACATGATGCATAATCACGTCGCCCGGTTCAGCATTGCAATATTCAATGTCGTAGTCTGACTCATTGCCTTCAATATCGGGCAGTTGCGCATGACCTGTCGCGCCCGGCAAAGGCATCTGGGACGTGAATGTGTTGGGGAGATAAAGCGGGCCGTTATGGGACCCGCGAATGTAGCCCATTGTCGAATTTTCCTTGTCGACCTTGTCGAGCGGGATCCACATTGTGCAACACTGATCACCTTCCAGGTGGAAATAGGTTGCGTCCTGGTGAAACGCCGTTCTTCGCAACGACATCGGCTCCTTCCAAAAGAGCTGATCCCCGTAGAAGTTGATGCGCGACGCTCCCATCAGAGCCGCAGCAATTTCAGGAAGAGGGCCTTTGGTCGCCAGGGTTCCAAGGTTTTCGAAACCTGCCCAATTGAAAGTACGAACCCAGAACTTTCCACTTGCTTTTGCATCGGACTCCTCCAGCGGCTTTGCACCCATGCTCTCGGCCATATCCGCCATCTGGTTCAGGTCAAGATGATGAACGATTTCCGGATCCGCTGCCATTACTTCCGTGAATGCAGATTCGGCAGCCTGAACCCAGTCTGCGTCCAGTATGCCTTTAAGATGGACAAATCCAAATTCCGTATAGTGATCGCGTTCGGCCTGGGTCAGCTGGCGGGCCGGCTTTAAACCACCTTGGATTGGTTCTGAGGAACGGGTCATAATTCTATCTCCCTTTGCTTCAAAGCCTTGTCAGGACAGTCAGTTTCTTTGAGCCCAACGGCTCAGTAAGTTACGGAACTGACTGTTTTTATCGTTTGGCTTGACAGACATGATACAAAATTTGACTAAGTGGTCAACAAAATTTGACCAAACCGTCAAATTGTAGTGTGAGTCCGAAAATGTGACGCTCTCGCCAAAAGAGGGAATCACCGTGAGGCGTTTGGAAAAAGGATGATCAACGTACAGAAGACCAGGCGAATTCTGCTAAGGTGATCCCATAAGACGGCTTGCCCTGGGCCGCGGTGCGGCGCACATGGCAGGACATGGTCAAACGCTCCTCCACAGATTGGGCGCTGTTCGCTCTTCTGTCGTTCCTTTGGGCGAGCGCCTTTGCCATGACGAAGGTGGCTGTTGAGGGCATCCCAGCCGGCCTGATCGTGTTCTCCCGATTGGCGTTGGGCGCTGCGATAATGGCTGCGATCATGGTTTTTCAGGGCGAGCGGTTCCCGCCGCTATCAGACCGGCCTGCTTGGGCCACCATGGCGTCGATGGGCGTGGTTGGCACCGCTGCGCCCTTTTACCTCCTCACAATTGCCCAAAAGGACATCGACAGCGCCCTGGCCGCACTTCTCATATCGTCGACCCCGTTGTTTGTGGCCAGCCTGGCTCACTTTTGCTTTTCCGATGAAAAGATGACGTGGAACAAGGCGCTGGGGATACTTGTCGGATTTTGTGGTGTGGGTGTCTTGTTGGGGCCAGATGCCATGCAGGGCCTGGGTAATTCGAGCTTGATTGCCCAGCTTCTCGTGCTGGCAGGCGGTCTTTGCTATTCAATCAACACGATTATCGCGCGCGGCGCACCACCGATTTCGCCGAGCGTTCTGCCCACAGGCTTCCTCGGTTTTGCGGCCTTGGGCAGTGTACCGATGGCGCTTATGGCAGACTATTCCGCTTTCGATCCAACGGTCATGCAAATCGCAAACGTGATTGGCTTGGCTGCCTTACCCACGGCGGGCGCGGGATGGTTGCTCATGTTTCTCATCGCGCGCACCTCCGCGACGTTCATTTCCCTGAGCGGCTATGCCATTCCGCTTTTCGCCGCGGTGCTTGGCGCCGCGTTTCTCAGCGAGCAAATCGGCTGGGACATGGCGCTTGCCCTGGCGCTGATCCTTGCCGGCGTGTGGCTGGCGCAGCGCAAGGGCAAGGTGCTGGAGGCTAAGCCGGCAGAGTGAACCTCCCACGAATCACGGTCACAGCTTGGCCGTCCAGGTGGACACGGTTGCCATCCACAACCACACCAATGTCCGCACCGCGCCCGGGATAGGCCTGGTAGCAAGAGGCCGCTGCCTCACCGCGAAGCGCCTTCGCAATAACCGCTAGCATGCAATGCCAACTGCCGGTTGCGGGATCTTCGTCTATTCCGCTGCCGGGCGCAAAGAAACGCGAGGTAACGTCCACCGCGGTGCCACCCAGAACAAAACAACCGAAATTGCCGCGCTGCCAGCTGCCGCTAGGTCCCTCCACGCCCAAGGACGCTAACGCCTTAAGGTCAGGATTTAAGCCAGCAAGTGTCTCCATACTGTCTAACTGCGCCGCGTAGAATGGCCCACCCCAGGCACGAATGGGCCGCGCGCCCAACGCCGAAGTAATGTCTTCGGCCACGTCGATCTCGATCACGTTCGGAGCTGGAAAATCCATGCGATATGTGCCGCCATTTTGTACAACATGCAGGGCGCCTGATTGGCGAGTTTGGAACGTGATTTGATCGCCATCAAAGCCTATTTCTTTAAATAGGACATGGGCTGAAGCCAGCGTCGCGTGCCCACATAAGGGCACTTCAACGGCTGGCGTAAACCAGCGCAATTGCCAGCAGCCTTCACCATCGGGCACTATAAATGCCGTCTCGGCGACATTATTTTCAGCCGCGATTTTTTGGAGCACAGCGTCTGGCAGGAAGCCGTGCTGGAGGGGCATGACACAAGCCTGATTGCCCATAAAGGGCGCGCTGGCGAAGGCGTCGATCTGGTAGAATGGGATATCATTTGCCATGGCAAACACTCCTTTTCAGCTTGCCTCAGCCCATAAGCCCCCCTAGCGAGCCGAACAAACGATGATTTCTGGGGCTCGCTATAGCCCAGCTGAAAGGAGGCAACGGCGATGGGGACTGTGAGCACGGGGAGTTTGATCGTCATCATGGCAGTGCTGGCGGGGACCATGATCGCCGCACAAGGTGTCGTGAACGGGCGAATGGCGCTGCACATGGGCGGGCCCTTGCAGGCCGCGTTCGTTTCTTTCAGCGTCGGATGGATGGCCCTCGTCGCCCTGAACCTGGTCTTGGGAAACAGTCTCAACATCGTTGGCGCGGCCCAGACAGCGCCCTGGTGGGCCTGGCTGGGTGGTCTCATGGGCGCGGTCGTTGTAACCCTTGCCGCCTTCGCCGTACCCAAGATTGGCGTCGCCACCTATGTCAGCGCCTTCATTGCAGGTCAGTTGACCGCGGCGCTTTTCTACGACCATTTCGGCCTGCTGGGACAAACCGTGCGTGAAGTCACACCCTTGCGTTTGCTTGGGGTCCTCTTCATGGGTGCTGGCGTGTATCTAATCCGGCGATACTGAGGTGTCCGGTTAAGGCGCCTTACGATCGGAAGAGGGTGTAACTGGCAGATCGGGCGTAGTCGCGCCGCGCGGCTCGGCGGCGCTGGCGGCGCATCCGGTTCTGCAACAAATCGCGTGACACGTTCAGCGGCTCAGCATCCTCGGCGCCCGCAGCAAGTTCCTCACGATTCTCGCAGAATTCCGCGAAGGCATCGATTTCCGGTCGCAGCTCGTTTGACGCCAGATCAATCATGATCGCATCATCAAGCAGCCCGATACCCGGAATGGCGTCCGGGATCAGATCTTCCGGGTCCGCAAAATAGGTCAGGGCATTCAGCACATGCTGGCGGTCCTCTCCTTCAAGGCGCCAGTCAGGATCTTTCAGCATGGCAATCATCTGGCGCAGCGTGTCGAGACGGTCTTCAACAAAGGCAGGAACCTTCGAGGCCTCTGTGCGTGTGGCAAGGGTTTCAGCGCCCTGGATGATTTCGGCCTCGTTCTTCGATCCGTACTTTTCCTGGGCCGCGCGAAGACGGTCGCGGAAGTAATCGAGATCCTCTTCAGCCAATTCGAACTCAATTCGGATGGGTCGCTGCGTAGCCATGGTAAGATCCTCTTCGCTTTAACAACAACTTACCCGGTCAACGCGCCGTGTGAACTGCAAGATTGGAGAATTTAGACGCTCGCAAGGCATTTGGCCTTCGCTGACCATTGCTCGGAGATCGTCGCGGGCGTTCTAAAACCGATGTAGAACAACACTCGACGGTCGGTGAATTATCATTAGTGTCCCGTTAGGTTGGGCTTGGAGGGAACCGAGTGGGTGAGCTATTCTCAGACTGGCGATTTTGGGTTGGCGCCGTTGCCGCCATTACGCTTATGTACATTGCCAGGCCATATCTCCACCGTCTCCTGAGAGGGACCTTTTTCGGCACGGCCTATTTTTTAAACAGATTGGCCAACTGGGTCGCTCTTGCGAGCCAGCGCGTTTATGAGGAATACGCTAAGAAAGTCGCCGCGCATTTGACAGAAGAGTACGACGACAGGATGCGCTTGCACGAGTTAAAACTCGAACGGCGCGCCCGGCGCGAAGACGAGCATCTCATGAAAGCGATCGATGCGCTGGAGGTCAGTACGCAGCGCTTTGAAGGCGCCACCGATGTCCTGACCGATATCAACATCAATAAGGAAACTGAACAGGCCGTGCGCAGGACCTTTCAGCAAGAGCGTAGCGACTCGCCCGCAAAGACCAGCAAGGCGGTCGCTGAAGTCAAACGTGTGGTTACGGGGCAAATCCAGGCAGTACGACCCGAGATCACCGGAATAAAAAAGGAAATCAAGCCACTCGGGGAAAACATCTCAAGACTGCGCGAAACCGCTCGGGATTTTTCGCGCCATGCTGAGCAGATCAACAAGGACTTCGAGGCCTATGAAGCCAGTGTCTACGAAGACGATCGCAAGAAAATCGCCCAGCAGCAGTCGATCCTCATTCCTTGGCTGATGTCTCTCGTGGTTATGCTGATCGCTCTGGGCGGTGTGTTCCTGAACTTCTTCCTGATCGAACGGCCTATGGCTGAAATTGTCGGCAATGACCTCCAGATTGCGGGATTGCCACTGCCGCGGGTAGCGGCCTTCGTCGTCATTTTGCTGGAAGCGGTTGCCGGGATCTTCTTTGTTGAAGCGGCAGGCCTGACAAGCCTAGGCTGGCTGGACCGCGTGGGAACGCGCGGAAAGCGGATAATGATGGCTGTTGCTGGTGCGTTCCTATTGGCCTTCTCGCTCTTTGAAGCCTTTCTGGCGCTTCAAAGGGAGAGTCTCATTGCTTTGGATCAGATGACCCAGGCCTTGGCCTCCGGTGAAGAGGTGATCGAAGAGGAAGGTGAGGGCGGTGTCAATCTGACGATGATTTCGCAGATGATGCTTGGCTTCATGATCCCCTGGCTGCTCGCAGTGGCTGCTATTCCGCTGGAAATCTTCGTCAGAAATCTGGTTTTCTTGCTCCGGTTAATGGTGCACCAAATCCTGATGATGGCATCTTACTTCCTCCGAGCGCTTTCAACGGCGCTCAAAACAGCGGGCCTTTTCCTTTTGCGCCTCTACGATCTTATCATCTTTCTTCCGTTGGCGATTGAAAATATGGTGATGTCCCTTCGCAAGTCCCAGACCCCAAAGAGGACAGTGTGATGGTCCGCCAAGTATTTGTTCAGGTGGCTGTGATCCTCGTTTTGCTGACGGGATGTGGTGGTCTGATCCAGTCAAATTCGAAGGCTGTCTTTGTGCTTTTCGACGCGTCCGGTACGTACGCGAACAATATGGGCGATGCTGTAAGAACGTCGAGGGTCCTGGCCGGTCGGTTGAGTCCGAATGACTGGGTCGGTTTCGCCCAGATCAGCTCTTGCAGCTTCACCGACGACAGTATTGTGCTGCGCCGGAAATTCTCTGGTGTCCCGAGCCAGGCCTCGCTGGAACAACAGCGTGTTTTTGAAGAGTTGAATGGGTATCGAGACAGCTTTTCTGCAACCGCCTATACCGATATTCGCGGTGCCTTGCGGTTTGCGGCCAGTGAGTTGCAGGCCAGCGACCAAGCCCAACACTACATCATTGTCTTTTCGGACCTGATTGAGGACGTTGCGCCGAGTTGCGATACGCGAGATCTGCAACTGGACCTGACGGGCGTGACCATCGTTGCAACGGCGGTGACCAAGACAGCCCAGGATTCGTCTAACCCTGAGCTGTATTTCGAACGCCTAGATTCTTGGAAACGGGCCGTGGAGGACGCAGGCGGGACGTGGGTTCACGCCCAATCGCCTGACCAATTGCTGGCTGTGATGTTCTAGGGGGGCAGCGGAGCGCGGCACCCTGCCGCTTGAGCCCTTTATCTGTTAGGATCCAGCGTAAGATGCACCTGAGCGGAGACGCGCCATGGCCTATGACAGTGCAGCCGAGACGGAACCGATCAAGGTGTTCTTGTCTTATTCGCGCGCCGATACGGGGTTTGCACTGGAACTGGTGCATGCGCTGCAGGCCTGCGGCTTCGAGGCCTTCATCGACCAGGAAGACATCGCGCCGGGGGAACCCTGGGAACAACGTCTCGGCGGGCTCATTGAGAGCGCTGACACCATCGTGTACGTCCTGTCGCCTGACAGTCTGACGTCGGAACATTGTAGCTGGGAGATCACAGAGACCCAGCGCTTAAACAAGCGTTTGTTGCCCGTAGTCTGGCGCCCGGTGCCCGATGGGCAGGTGCCTAAGGAGCTGTCCCAGCTCAACTATGTATTCTTCGATGGCGACAAGTCTTTTGCCGCCGGTTTAAAGGACCTCTCATCGGCGCTTCGGGTCGATCACAAGTGGATACGGGAGCACACGCGGCTCGGCGCGCTCGCGCGGCGCTGGGATGGGCGCGGACGCACTGAAGCTTTGCTGCTGCGGGGCGATGAATTGGAAGCGGCTGCGGCCTGGATGGCCAGCCGTCCCCACGGCGCGCCAAGCGTTTCCGATGACCAGCTCGACTTTATTGCCACCAGCAAGGCGGCGACGGATGCGGCAGACCGCGCCGCGCGCAACCGACGCCGCGGCTTGCTCATCGGCGTGTCGGCCGTCGCCGTCGCCATGGCGGGGCTTGCTGGCTTTTCCGGACTGCAATGGCTGGAAGCTGAAGCTGCCAAGGCCTTCGCCCAGGAGGCTTATCAAACCGCAGTCGAGACGAATGATCAATTGGAGGGCGCGCTGGTTCGGCTCTCCTCCGACATTGCCTTGCGGGCGCCCTCGACAGGGACTGCTCCTTTCGAAACCAAAGGCGGCTGGTTCCCTGTCGCGGCCAATTATGCAGGCGCGGTCGTGCGGCTGCAGAAGCGACGCCAGACCGTGACGGGCATCCTCATAGACGGTGCGATGGTTCATCCTGACTGGGCCGGCTCAACCTACGTCCTCACGCCTCGTTTCATTTCCGAAGAGGAGTTGCTGGCCCAAGATCGCCGGCTGAATGAATTCCTGGCCGCGACCGATGCCATGGGCGCCGGTGGCGCCGCCGAATTTGATGGCGAGCAATTCTCCCGCGCATTTTTGGACGATGGCAACCGCCCCCCGCCCGGCGTGATCCCCCAGAGCTTCGTGACCGATGCGCCTGTGGCCCTGCCACCACCGCCACCGCGCGCCGGAAACCTGGAGGACGAAACGATTGACCATGCACTTATGGAGCAGCGCTACCTGAGCCCGGAAGAGTTGATGCCTGAGGGGGCGGCCGGAGCAGCCAACTCCGAAGACCCCATCGCGCCGATTGAGGCGACGTTTCCCACCCTGCGGGACTCACCGACGCTGGAACTCACCGCCAAACCAGAATGGCGCACGCCGATCGAACTGTCCGCCGAACCCGTCTTCTTCATACATACCCTAGAGGGCGAGGTTCCCTTTGGTGCTCGGCCCCTACAGCCTGGTGACATAGACTGCAATCGTGACCCGTGGGGCAATTCGGGGGGCGGGCGGTTTGCGCTTTTCGGAATTGATGGTGCTGCTGCAAGTGGTAAACCAGACGCCAATCCAGGGCGCTTTATGGCCAATGTATTCGTGGCCGAGGATGGGACTGGGGCTGAAGAAACCGGGAACGATACGGAAGAACTAACGCTTCTCGTAACATCGGGATTGAGCGTCGCGGGCAGTGAGGGCATCACCTATCGCCATGCCACGTTGAAAGGGGCATTCGGCGCCCCCGTCTTCGACCTGGACAGTCGCAAAGTGGTCGCCATCCACCAGGGCGTGGACGCCAACCGCCTCAGCCCCGATGGCCGCGTGGGCTTTGCCGAACCGATCGTCCCGCTGATCAATATGATCCGTGAGGACATCTCGATCGACAAGCGTGACGAGGAGCGCACGCCGCCGCTTTGCGGCTAGTCTAGCCTTAGACGGCTCCTTGGCCGCGAAGCCGAAAATGAGCACTCAGGACCGAACGGGAAAAAATTGGCCGGAAAGGACCCTAACCTTCTTCCACCAAACTTGATGGCCAACCTATCCGCAATAACAGGCCATCCGGCGCGCCAATGCCAACTTCGTATAATCCCCATTTTCGATGTCGCAGAATTCCTCCCGGCCGTATAATATACGCTTCGGCACGAGCAGCGATTGCTGCGACATGAGGTGTGCGTATGTAGACACCGAACGGGTTGTGCTCGGTTGGCACACGCCAGGGGCCGTCTCCTGCCTGTGTAAGGTGCAACTCACAGTCCCAACCGGACAGAATGAAGTATTCACCCGCGCCGCCGACATGTTCAAACCCGAGTTGTTTCCAAAAAGGCAGTGATGCATTCACATCATTGCTCGGGACGATGGCAAAAGCTCCAACACTCGGTCTGTCAGGCACTTCTGGGCTCCCCGTTTCGTGGTCGATTTGTCTTGAATTTTTAGCCCATTGATCCGAAAGCACCAGATGCGGTTTGACGGTCGGAAACCGACCAAAGTAAGTTTTTCTTGCGCTTTTGCAGAACGTCCCAATGCGTCCCATGGAAGCCGCTGGCGTCAATCAACCCAGTGTCCTCTCCGGCGCGTTCCGGTCGAAATATTCCTCGGTCAGTTTCAGCTGTTTCTGGGATTAAAGTCGTCGTTCCCTTACCGCGCACCCGCTTCCGAAACGGGCCAGTCTTAGATGTTCGAAGACCGATACCTCTAACCCTGCTGCGGACCCACCATGGGACAAAAAAAGGCCCGGATTGCTCCGGGCCTTTCTCAATCGTCAGGTTGGGGACCAGCTTACATCATGCCGCCCATTCCGCCCATGCCACCCATTCCGCCCATATCAGGCATGGCTGGCGCATCTTCCTTTGGAGCATCCGCAATCGCCGCTTCCGTTGTGATCAGGATAGAGGCCACCGAGCCGGCATTCTGTAGTGCCGAGCGCACCACTTTCACCGGGTCGATCACGCCCATTTTCACCAGGTCGCCGTATTCTTCGGTTTGTGCGTTAAAGCCAAAGGCGCGGGACTTGTCTGCAAGCACAGTGGACACAACCACGGAGCCTTCAACACCGGAATTCTCGGCGATCTGGCGCGCCGGAGCCTCCAGGGCCTTGCGCACGATATCGATGCCTGCCTGCTCGTCATCATTATCGCCTTTGACGTCGATGTTCTTCGATGCACGAAGCAGGGCGATGCCTCCGCCAGGGACGATGCCTTCTTCGACGGCTGCGCGCGTTGCGTTCAGGGCGTCATCGACGCGGTCCTTACGCTCTTTCACTTCCACTTCCGTAGCACCGCCGACTTTGATCACGGCAACACCGCCAGCCAGTTTGGCCAGGCGTTCTTGCAGTTTCTCTTTGTCATAATCGGAAGACGTATCTTCGATCTGGGTGCGGATCTGGGCGACGCGGGCTTCGATTTCGGACTTGGCTCCCACGCCATCAACCACCGTTGTATCATCTTTGGTGATGTTCACACGCTTGGCCGTGCCGAGCATGTCCATGGTGACGTGTTCGAGCTTGATGCCGAGGTCTTCGGAAATCACCGTACCACCGGTCAGAATGGCGATGTCCTGCAGCATTGCCTTGCGGCGGTCGCCGAAACCTGGGGCTTTTACGGCGGCCACTTTCAGGCCACCGCGAAGCTTGTTGACCACCAGGGTCGCCAAGGCTTCGCCGTCAACGTCTTCTGCAATAATCAAAAGTGGACGCTGGGACTGAACCACGGACTCAAGGATCGGCAGCATGGACTGTAGGGAAGAGAGCTTTTTCTCGTGCAGCAAGATCAGGGGATCTTCCAGCTCGGTGATCATCTTGTCAGCGTTGGTGATGAAGTACGGGCTCAGATAGCCGCGGTCGAACTGCATCCCTTCGACGACTTCCAGCTCGGTTTCCAGG
>JBCCTK010000014.1:0-33990 GCA_039198685.1 Pseudomonadota bacterium
CAGTGATTCACTGTTTCAACACATCGCAAAGCGCCTTCACGCCTGATGCAGCTGGCACTTTCGCGAGAATACCCAAAACGAAACGCACTCGACAGAAGTGTTCAAAAACGTACGCAGCGCATTATGCGTTTGCTGGTTTGCGCAAGATGTTCTTGGTCTCGTCAGTGAGATGCAACTTAACCTCAAGAAGGAACTTGAGCTGGGCCTCCAAACTCAGCCCCTTACCGTACTTTCCGTGAACGGTGCTGATTGCATGACCCACAAAACGCTCAGCAATAGATTCCGGGCACCCACTATTTGCCAGGGCATCAATCATACCGCGTCTGAAAGAGTGCATTACGAGCTTATCGTAATCTAAACCTATAGCTTTCCGATATCCGTTGAGACGCTTGTTCAATGTCTCTCTCAGTTCTTGTTTGCGTTTCATGCGCCCGAAAAGAAGGCCGCTCGGATCTTGCTTATGACGCTGGTCGACAAAACCCGCGAAACCAAACTCCAGCAACTCGGGGTGCAATGGCGTGTCCCTTTCGGACGCGGATTCTTTTAGGTTCCCCTCACGCATCCGAAACCTTAGGTGAGGTATCTCATGTTCGAGCTGAACATCTTCGACGTATAGCGCTGCGATGTCGCTCGTCCTCGCACCGGTGAAAAGCAACAGCAATAAAGCCCAATAAACCTCATTTTTCATGATGTGAGGGCCAGGCAGATACCTCTGCCGTTTGTTCTTACACCCCGCGAAAACCGGCGAACTAAAGATCAAATTGACTTCTTTGGGCTCGAACGGGCGGACTTTACCGCTTTCTGATGCTGGCGCTTTGGCTATCCCTTCGACGCCGGTCGGTGCGACATCAATATAGCCATCGCTCGCGCACCAGCGGAGAAACTTACAGATTGACCCGAACTCGTTGCGAGCTGTCGTCTTACTGACCTGATCCTTTCCCGATGCCTCAGGGATATCGAAAACGTAAGTGGTCGAAGGCAAGCCGCTGAGGCGTCCGACAAGTTTGTCTCGGATCTGCTTAACATGGTTTTTGTTGACTGACCTTATATCGGTGCCCGCACCCACATATTCGACAAACCAGGGCAACGCTCTTAGGTAGAGCTTTCGGGTTGCGGGCTTCCAAGGGGTGCCTGCGTCCGTACCCGGTCTTTTCGCCGCGTTCGATGAACTGCTCAGCAAGCTCTCCAACAGTGACTAGCTGCAACTCAGGCCCAGAGTGTTGCGCTTTGGCTTGGACCGGCACCTCATTCCCGGAGACCTCGGCGACCTCTCCTGCAAAGAGCTGGTCAGACGGGACGTACTCAACAAAGGGGTCGCCAAGCATTTGAGCCACGAACTTCTGATACTCGACTTTCGCCCTTGTCATGCCATTCAGCAGGCGAAAACGCTGTTCGGCCGCCAAAGCGCTGTATTCAAGCCCCCGCGCTTTCAGGAATCGGTTGGCCTCAAACCGAACCTCTTCATCGAAATCATTTGAATGAAGCTGTTTTTGCCACTCAAGAATGGCTTGTTCGGCCATTGCCGCTTGCTCGATGATGTAATGGTCTTTGGTTGTGACACTCATTGCTGGCGGCGATTTAAAGCTCGCCTTCAACTCCTCAAAGAATTCGAGGACGAGCGCCTTTACATGAGACTGATCAACATCGGGCATACCGCGTATTGAATCACACAAGTCGTCGAAAAGCACGGCGGCTTTCCATGTGCGATACTCCGCGAGTCTTTTCTGTTTGGTTTGGAGTGACCAGCGCAGCTCTTTTCGGCCCATTCTGTCTTGGATATCAGACGGGACGGACAGTCGAAGCTGATAAACCTCGCCTCGGAGGGCCAGGTATCGGATGGTCGGTTTCATGAGTCCAACCCGCCAAATTGTACCAGTGAATTGGAACATCCTGCTTTCCAGCAGTCGTCCAAAATCAGTAACCCATTGGGCATTTTGCAATTAATGCATAAAATGGCGGTGAGACAGGGATTCGAACCCTGGAGACGGTTGCCCGCCTACACGCGTTCCAGGCGTGCGCCTTCGACCACTCGGCCACCTCACCGTTGAGGCAAGCGCGCTTTATACAGAGACCCGCGCGAGCGGCAAGGGAGCGATTGCTGAACCCGGCTGTCGGCCCCATATATCCCACATCGAAATGATCCTGACCGGAGCATACCCATGCTGTTCTCACGAAAGCCCGCCAGCGTACCCAGCGCAGAAAACGCTCTCCCCGGACGAACAGAGCCCCTTGCCACGGCTGAAACCCACATCGTATTTGACCGCCCGTTGAAGGCAGAGCCACCCGCCGGATTTGTGACCATCTATGTCGCCATGGGCTGTTTCTGGGGGGCTGAACGGGTGTTCTGGCAACTGCCCGGCGTCTGGTTGACAAGCGTTGGGTATGCGGGTGGATCCACGCCCAATCCGACCTATGAAGAAACCTGCAGCGGACTGACGGGGCATACGGAAATCGTTCAGGTCATTTTCGATCCTGAAGCAATTTCCCTTGAGGAGATTCTGAAAGCGTTCTGGGAAGGCCATGACCCAACCCAGGGCATGCGCCAGGGCAATGATATTGGCACCCAGTATCGCTCCGCTATTTATACAACAAGCGAGGCACAAACGGAGGCTGCAGGTGCGTCTGCCAAAGCCTATGACGCAGCGCTTTCCGATGCGGGCCATACCCGCGAAATCACCACCGAAATTGCGCGACTTAACGCCTACTACTACGCTGAGGACTACCACCAGCAATACCTTGCCAAGAATCCAGCTGGGTATTGCGGTATTGGCGGGACGGGCGTCAGCTGCCCGATTGGCGTGGGCGTCGCGAGCGCCTAAAGAGCTTCGTTCAGAGCAAGCTACGAGACCCGATGCGTGGCCCATCACATGAAAGATCTCGTGCTGTTCCGTAACGCCGGACACCAATTGCGAGCCCGGCCCGCGCGAAGATTGCAACGTCTTCTCCAGCATGGGCCCCTGATAACCAGCAAAGGTCAAAGTGTGGGCATGGTCAGTACACCAACCCTCGACCATTAACACACACCCATCCTCATCGCGCGAAAGGCGCGTGATTGCCGCTTCGGTCAGCTGGGCCAGCACCGGTGCACGGCTGGCGAGTTATGCCCCAGCAAGATTGGGTCGATCCGATTGGGAGCAAGCGCCAAGGAAGAGAGCGCTAGCACCGACACCAGGGGCAGTGAATAGACTGTAAAGTCCTTGAGAACGCTGATGTGCAGGGGGCGCGATGGACATCGAGTCTTTCCATCTCACAATGACGTCGTCGGCGCAGCTTTTGAGGAAACAGGTGCCCGCGCGCGCCTTTGTGCGAGGTAAACCCCGACAAGGATCAGCATTCCGCCAAGTCCCTGCAGACCATTCAGAGGCTCGTCAAAGAGTTGCCAGGAAATGGCGGCGGCGGTCACAGGCTGAACAAGAACCAATACGCCTGCGATCGCGGCGGGAGTTCGGCCCAACCCGAATATGATGAGGCCCTGCCCCCCAATCTGGACAGTGATCGCTAGAAAAAGCGGCGCGGCCAACCCACCCAACGTTTCCGGAACAAACGCTTCGCCCGCAATCAAAACTAACAGGAACGCAACACACAACTCCGTGGCAGTTAGCCAAATAATTGCGTCTAAAGCGCTGAGCGTTCCGCGGGCGAGCTTCGAAAAAAGCATGTACCCGGCGACCAATATCGCGGCACCGACCGCCAAGGCATCGCCCGCCAAATCGGCTTTCCCATCGGCCGGCCCGCCCTGAGAGAGGAGACCCGCTCCCACCATCGCGATCAGCACGGCGATGCCCCAGGTCCAGGTCGGGCGTTCCTTGAGAATCACCCAGGCGAGAAATCCCACACAAATATTGCCCAAGTTCACAATGAACGTGGCGTTGGCGACGGTTGTCCGCTCGAGCGCCCAGTGCCAAAGCGCTATGTCAAGGGCGAAACAGATCCCGGCAAGGACGACGGTAGGAACCGGGCGCACAGGCAATCGCCGCTCAAACAGGATAAGGGCACCGAAGAGTATGGGGAGCGCAAGACCGTAGCGCCACATGGCGATAGCCTGCGGCCCCAATGTGTCGAGCCCCAGCCGCAACCCTATGGGCGCAAACCCGATACAGATCCCGCCCATCAATACGGCGAAAGGCCCGACCCAAGCCGCCATCTCTGTTGGCTTTTCTGCAAGCGAATCTATCATTTAGAGCCCCGCAAGCGCCAAAACATCCCCTGGCGATAGGCCTTCGGCTCGCAAGGCCGCAAGCGATTTCGACCGATGAGCTTTGGATAAGCGGGTCCCGTCCGGTCCCAAAAGAAGCGGATGGTGGCGATAGATCGGCCGAGGCCAATCCATCAAGGCCTGCAGCAAGACCTGGATATGCGGTGCATCGACAAGGTCTTCCCCGCGCACAATGTGCGTCATGCCCTGCACGGCATCATCGTGGGTCGCCGCCAGGTGATAAGCGATGGGGCTGTCTTTTCGAGTCAGCGCAATGTCACCGTGCAGGTCCGGTTGGGCCGCGATCGTCTGCACCTCGCCATCCTGTTCGACATCGAAGGCGAGACTGCCAAACAGCAATATGCCCATTTCCCGTTTCGCCGCATCCAGCGACAAGCGCCAGGCAAAAGGAGCGCCTTCTGCGAGCTTGGCTCTTTCCTGCTCTACCGAAATCCCACTACCGCGAACAATGCCATCGGGGAAGAGCCTGGTGAGTGCTTGGCGCGACCGAAAGCAGCGATACAAAAGCCCACGATCGCGCAAGGACGCCACCACAGAAAGATACGCGTCCAAATGCTCGGACTGGCGCCGAACAGGACCGTCCCAGGTCAGGCCCAGCCAAGCCAGGTCCTCTTGGATCGCCGCGTCATATTCAGGCCGGCAGCGCGTGACATCGACATCCTCAATCCTGAGCCAGGCCTCGCCGTTTAACCGGTCGGCAGCCTGGCGAACCAGATACGCTGACAAAGCATGGCCCAAGTGCAGTGAGCCGGTTGGCGATGGAGCAAAACGCGTTCGAAAGTCGGGCATGATTGCCACTGCACCGGGCAAGTCCGCCAGGTCAACTCGCGCGCCACGAGATCAAAGCGCGATTTGCAGGCCTAGCGGGCTTTGTTGGTTGCGCAGCAGCGCTCCCCTCGTGTATCGCCAGTTAAAACAATAGACAGGTCCCATGTCTGACTCAGCGCTTTTCTCACAAATTGCCCAGTGGCTCGACCAGAACGTTCTGATCGCCACCAGCCTCGCTGTGATCGGCGCAGCCGCCGTTTTTGCCATTGTTGTCGCGCTATTGGTGGTTATCCTTCGCGTTCTAAACGCACTCTTTGGCAGGCCGGGAAACGCTTCCAATCGCAAGATACGTCGCGCCGCCCGGGAGCCGGGCTATAGCATTCTGATCGGCGAGTTTGGCGGATACAATAGCACGGCTGCGTCAAACATGGTGGAAAGCTCGCTCGCCTCCTATTGCTCTAAATTCAGTTTCGGGGCCCGGTTCAAGCTGTTTCGTGTTCGAAACCCCGGGGGGCGGCCTGAAGGCGAAGTGCTGGCACGCGCCCGCGGGCGTCTTGAAAAAACGGGCGCTGACATGATGGTCTGGGGCGTTCGGCTCTCGGAGGATAAAGACGGTCTCCGCATCTTTGGAGTAACACGTGGTGGCAACCTGACCCCGCAACAGGCACAACCGTTCACGCTGCTCCTTCCAGGTCGCCTGAGGGTGATATCAGAACCGATAAAGCAGGCCACGGCATATCTTCTTGCAAAGCGCCTCCAGCCTGCGCTTGCCAAGCCAGAATCGTTCCGCGAAGAGCGTGTGGCCGAGTTGGGCGATGTGCTTGATCAAATCCTGACGGAGATCGACACAATTGGTCGACCGCTCTCTGAGGTGACAAGCCGCGAAATTGAGACTGACTTTTCGGGCATCACACTCTTTCTAAGCAACACGATGGTGAAGGACGCTTGGCTGGAACGATTGGTCGATCGGCGCCGGGCGACCCTTGAGGCGCTGAAAGGCGATCTCGATACGGAAGCTATGATTGATGCGAGACTGGATCTCGGACGGGCCCTGATCAAACGCGCAGAGAAGACGTTTGATCCGGTCGCTGTTCGCGAGGCGTCAGTCCACTTGAATGCGGCGATTGATGCTCTTCGCAAACATGATGTCATTCGCAAAGCACAACGCGCCAGTGACGCCCTTGCACGCGCGCAATCCCTCGTGGAAACGCGCCGGCGCTTCGCTGTGAACTTCTCTGCATAGGCTTCAAGCCCCGGTCCATTGCCATGGCTTCACCACCGGGCAGACATGGGCAATACATTTGGAGAGGACGTAAGGATTGTCGAAATCTTGCGTTCGGCTGTTCGTATGACAGGCGCATTGCCCATGTGCCATATGTTCGGCCAGCATTCAGGAACACACCCAAACGCATGAAATGGGAGATTTCCTCCTCCATATGGCGAAGTCCAACAGCGGCGCAAACAGGCATACCACACTATCATACATTGAAACTTTGATTTACAAAGTATAAGTATCTTTCAAAGTAAGGAGACCCCATGTCCGATACATCCGCGAAAGATGATCTCGAATTCCTGCGTGATTTGGCTGATGCAGGCGCACACGCCCCCCTATTGGGTGGGCGGTTCCTGGCATGGTGGGGCGGGATAATCACCCTGGCTTATGGGCTTCACTTTGCACTGTTCACAGGCCAATTTGGGCTTTCAGCAGACTATATCGGGCTCATGTGGGTCACGGTCGTGGTCATCGCGCTGGCTGGTCAGTTTGCTATGGCTGCTCGCTTCCCACGCGATAAACCGGGCACGTCCTCAGCCGGAAATCGCGCCCGCGTCGTCTGGACGGCAGCGGGGCTATCTATTTTCGCTTTCTTTGCAGGAACCATTACCGCAGCAGCCATGGAAATGCTCCCATCCTTTGCTGCGAACTATTCAATTCCGCTTGTTTTCAGTGTCTATGCTTGCGCCCTGATGGTGACCGGAACGCTGGCACGCGACACCATTTTAACGGTCGCCGCTTGGATTGCCATCGTGATGGTGGCTGTAACCGCTTTTCGCGTAAGCTCGGCTGAAGTTTATCTACTCGCCATGTTGGGTGTTTTCCTCGCCGCTTTCGTCCCCGGATTGCTTCAGATGCGGGCTGAACCCAAATCCGTGGTCTAGAGGACAGCGCCGATGTCGGACCACAACCCCTTCGACCACTCCAATATTGATGACGTCATCCATGGTCGTCTGCGCCTTGGCGTTATGGCCTACCTCTCAGCCTCCAGCCCAGCCATTTTTGGTGAACTCAAGGCGAAAGTTGCCGCGACAGATGGGAATCTATCCACTCATCTGCGCAAGCTGGAGGAGGCGGGCTATGTGCGCCAGGAGAAGCGTTTCGTGGGAAAGCGCCCCCAAACGCGTGTCTTTATAACAGATGCTGGGCGTTCAGCATGGAAAGCGTGGATCGACAGAATGCGTGGACTGATGGACGCGGCTGAATAGCGGTCCAGTCAGGGTGACTCAAGCCGGATCAGTGTGCGCCCATCTGCTGCTTCTGTTTTTATCGGCGCAAAGCCGAGTGCGCGATAGGCATCTATGGCTCGCACATTTTCTTGATCGACGTCCAGGGTGAGCGGAACCCCTGCATGGTCGCGGGCCAGGTCCAAGAGGCCCTGGCCAATTCCGCAAAAGCGCCAGTCCAAATCTACCAAAAGATAGTTCACATAGGCGGTTCGACCTGACAACATCAGGAAGCCAACGATTTCCGGGACACCCGGATCGCCCACTTCAGCCACCCAAGTTGTCACTTTACGGCGTGTATCAACCCAGCTCTGAGGAGCTGTTTGGGGCGCCGGCAGCCAGGTAAACTGGCTGACGCAATCCGTAAACACGGCCTCACAAGCGTGCCGGTCATCTTCTGAATAAGGGCGCAGGCGCCAGCCTGCAGCGGCATGGGTTATCATCCCTATACGCTAGCGCGCGATTGCGCCCGGCGTAAGGGGGAAATTTCCTACATCTGCATCGCCCAACCTTCTACACCCATGGCCGCCTGGCGGATCGCTTCAGACATCGTCGGGTGAGCGTGGCTGGTGCGCGCAATATCTTCGCTTGCCCCGCCGAACTCCATGGCGAGCACGACTTCGCCGATCATTTCACCGACACCGACGCCCATCATGTGCGCACCGAGAATCGCGTCGGTCTCCGCATGTGCGAGCAGTTTCACAAAGCCCTCGGTCTCGTGATTGGTGCGGGCGCGGGAGTTGGCCGTGAAGGGGAACTTTCCCTTTTTGTAAGGGATTCCGGCCTCTTTCAGCTCTTCCTCAGTCTTTCCGACCCAGGCAATCTCGGGATTCGTATACACGACGCTCGGCACAAGATTGTAGTTCACATGACCCGGCTTTCCGGCGATCAGTTCAGCCACTGCGGCCCCATCATCCTCTGCCTTGTGCGCCAACATGGGCCCGTGGATGGCATCGCCAATCGCCCATACCCCATCAGCCACTTGGAACTGCCCCACCCCCATGGTCTCGATTACGCCCCGCCGGTCGATCGTCCCACCAATCGCATCCAAGCCGAGGCCTTTGGTATAGGGGCGCCGGCCCACTGCCACGATGACGATGTCGGCATCCATGCTGGAACCTTCTCCGCCCGCGGCAGGCTCCATGGAAAGCTTCAACTTCGTCTTGAGTTTCTCAACGCCCGTGACCTTCTGGCCAAAATGGAATTTCAGGCCCTGCTTCTCGAAAATCTTGCGGGCCTGTTTCGAAATTTCGGCATCCGCGCCCGGCAGGCAGCGATCAAGATACTCAACGACATGCACCTCCGAGCCAAGCCGCGACCAGACACACCCCATTTCCAGGCCGATGACGCCGGCCCCGATCAAGATCAGCTTTTTCGGCACAGCGCCAAGCTTCAGCGCGCCGGTATTTGTGACGATGCGCTCCTCGTCAATCTCAATACCGGGAAGCGTCGTCGGTTCACTGCCTGTCGCGATTACGATATTTGTCGCGCTCAGCGTGCGCGTTGATCCATCAGCCGCCGTGACCTCGACCAAGTTTGGACCCTTGATCGTGCCCCTGCCGTTGATCCGATCCACCTTGTTTTTCTTTAGCAGAAAGTCGACGCCGCTGGTCAAGCCATCCACGGCGTCAGCTTTCTGGGCCATCATCTGGTCCAGGTCCAGGTCCAGTTTGCCGACCTTGATGCCCATGCCGGCAAAATCATTCTTGGCGGCGGCGTACATTTCAGAGGCGTGAAGCAGGGCCTTGGAGGGGATACAGCCCACATTCAAACAGGTGCCGCCGAGGGTATCGCGCATTTCAATGCATGCGGTTTTCAAACCCAGCTGTCCTGCGCGGATTGCGCAATTGTAGCCGCCGGGGCCGGCGCCGATAATGACGACGTCATAAGTGTCTGGCATAGGGGGGTCCGCCTTTGGGAAAGCCTGTCGAATCTGGCGGCAACCTAAGAGGCCAAGCCCACGCAATCAATGCGCCTTTTGGGCTAAGTTTCAGCCCGTGCGCTGGCGCAGCAACAGCCCGCAGGTGATCAAAAACAGGAGAGCGGCGAAAACCAGGTCATCAATCCACATGGCAGGATCTGCGCCATTGAGGGCGATCAGCCCTCCCATCAGCGCAGTCAGGAAGGTCGCAAAGGCTGCCAGGGGTACGGCGCCAGGCCAGCGGACAAGCGCAAGCAGGCCACCGAAAATCGCCAAGCCAGAGCGGATACCCGGCACCAGGAATACCGGATCCACAACTGCCACAGCTGCGTCGGCCCCGCGTGAGGTATACGCCAGGAACGCCGACAGCGTGCCCCAGCCGAGCCAAAGCCCGACGGCGAGCAGGCCGGCTCCAACAATCTGACGAACAATCATGACCGCCCCTTCTGTCGCTTTGGCGCGCCTGGGTTCAGGAGATGGCGATGGGCCAGCGGCGTCAAGGGTGAAGGCGCCGGGGGCTGCGTTTACGTTCGCGTTTGCCGCAGTCATCATTCATTGTCGCCAGACCGCTTTGATAGCCGAGATTGGCATTCCGTAAGATGGTTTCATGGTCGTCAAAAGGCGCTTACCAGGGAAGTGTTTTGCCGGTGAAATCCATGAATCTTAACGTGTCTGACGGGCCCGCACCGAGGATGACATCTGCTAGGCCCTTCGCGCTTTCTGAGGGTTTTACCGGCGCACCTTGCCCACCCATATCGGTCTCCACATGGCCGGGGTGCAGTGTCAGGCAGGTGATGTCTCGCTCTGCCAAGGTGACCGCAGCGGCGCGAAACGCCATGTTCACAGCGGCCTTTGAGGTGCGGTAGATCAGGCCCCAACCGCCGTCAGTCACCTCAATAGAGCCGAGCTGGCTTGAGATCACTGTCATCAGCTTCAAGTCGCTGGCGGCGACATGGGGCGTGAACGCCTCGACCATGGCCAGTGGCGAGAGGGTGTTGACCTCCAGCACGTTTCGAAACGCCCCATAATTCAGCCCGCCAATGGCCGTGCGCGCATCAGGTCCGCCCAAGCCGGCATTGTTCACCAGAAGATCGATGGGCGTGCCCTCAAGCTCCTTGGCCAGGACAGCGATGGCATCATGGTCAGTGACGTCCAGGCGGTGAACATCAGCACCTGTCTCTTTCAATTCGGAAGCGGCCGCAGGGTCACGGGCCGTGGCAATAACCTGGTGACCGCGTTCAATGAACTCGGCGGCGAGGGCCAGGCCAATCCCGCGATTGGCACCGGTGATGAGCGTTGTCGGCATGGTCTAAGCTACCTTCACCATAAGGGGGCTTTCGGGCAGTTCAGCACCGAAGCAGCGTTGGTACATCTCCGCCACAAGGGGGCGTTCAAGTTCGTCGCACTTGTTCAGGAAGGTCATTCGGAAGGAGTGACCGAGGTCGCCGAAGATCTTGAAATTCTCCGCCCAAGTGATGACGGTCCGAGGGCTCATGACGGTGGAGAGATCGCCAGCCATGAAGGCATTCCGCGTGAGGTCCGCCAGCGTCACCATCTTTGCGAGGGTGTCTGTGTCCACACCGGTCGCCTTGGCGGCAATGATGCCCACTTCAGCGTCATGTTCGAGATAGTTCAATGTGGTGACGATCGACCAACGGTCCATCTGCCCCTGGTTGAGCTGCTGCGTTCCATGGTAGAGCCCTGTGGTATCGCCAAGGCCCACCGTGTTCGTGGTCGCAAACAGGCGGAAACCCGGATTGGGCTTGATAACGCGGTTCTGGTCCAGAAGGGTCAGGTTACCGGAGGCCTCAAGCACACGCTGGATCACGAACATCACATCGGGCCGGCCGGCATCATATTCATCGAAGGTGAGCGCCACGGGGCGTTGCAAGGCCCATGGCAGCAAACCTTCCTGGAACTTTGTGATCTGCTTACCGTCCTTGAGGACGATGGCGTCCTTTCCGACCAGGTCAATCCGGGAAACATGACTGTCCAGATTGATCCGCACCAGGGGCCAATTCAGGCGGGCGGCCACCTGCTCGATATGGGTCGACTTGCCCGTCCCATGGTAGCCTTGGACCATGACCCGCCTATTGTGCTCGAAGCCCGCCAGGATGGCGAGTGTCGTCTGCGGGTCGAAACGGTAATTACCGTCAAACTCAGGAACGTATTCGGTGGGGTCTTTGAAGCCATGGACCACCAAGTCCGTATCGATGCCAAAGGCTTCACGGACACTGATTTCCACGTCCTGGGTCATCGTCTCGAGCATATCTGGAGTTTTGGCGGTCATTCTTGGGGCCTACAATCGATTTGTTTGTATGGGTTCTAGCACGCTGATCCCGCGCGCCAATGCTTCCCTGACGAGACGCAGTTTCTTCAGGCTTTCCAAGTGGCTGAGTTTCACCATACTGACCGGGATTCAAGCTTGAGGGAAACGCATATGGCCGCAATGAACAAGGTGTGGGTGCTGCGCAGGCGGCCCATCGGAGACGTCTCCCAGGGGGATCTGGAATTGGTCGAGCGGATGATGAATCCACTCCATGATGGCCAGGTCCGCGTCAAGACGATTTACCTGTCGCTGGATCCGACGAACCGAATCTGGATGAGTGACGTTGACGGCTATATGCCACCCGTCGGGCTTGGTGATGGCATGCGCGGCGGTGGAATCGGCGTCGTGACCGAGACCCGCGACGCAAATGTCCCGCTCGGCGCGATTGTGAACACCGGGCTGGCAGAATGGGCGCTGTATAATACGTTACCCGGCAACGGCGTGAGTGTTTTGCCACCGCTGCCTGGAGTAGATCTCACCGCTTTCATGGGTCCCCTCGGCGCAACCGGCATGACAGCGTATTTCGGCCTTATGGATATTGCCAAACCCAAAGCAGGCGAAACGGTCGTCGTCTCCGCAGCGGCCGGCGCCGTGGGCTCCATGGTGGGTCAGATCGCCAAGATCCAAGGTTGCCGTGTGGTGGGCATTGCCGGATCTGACGAGAAGTGCCGCTGGTTAACCCAAACTGCAGGCTTCGATGCAGCTATAAATTACAAGGCGGAAGACGTCGGCGCAGCCCTGGACAAGCATTGCCCCAATGGCATCGACATAAACTTCGAAAATGTCGGCGGCGCGATCATGGACGAGGTGATTGCGCGACTGAACGACTTCTCGCGCATGCCGCTTTGTGGGTTGATTTCAGGATATAATGCAACCGAACCAATTCCAGGGCCCTATAATTTCTCAAATCTCCTCATGCGCCGCACGCTCCTGAAGGGCTTTATAATCATCGATTATCTGGATCGCTTTCCAGAGGGCATCCAGGCCATGGCGGGCTGGCTGATGGAGGGCAAGATCAAATTCGAAACCGATATGGTGGATGGACTCGAGAACGCGCCTGGCGCTTTAGATCGGCTGTTCACCGGCAAGAACCTAGGCAAGCTGGTCGTGAAAGTGTCTGAGGCGCCAGCCACCTGAAGACGGTTCCATGCACCCATAAACCGCCATTGGAGACGCGGGGCTGGTGAATCTGATCGAACGTTAATTGGCCCGTTCTGCCTCTTCTTTCTAAAGTGCCTGAGGTGGGTATGCGTGGAGGAGGCGGGAATGCGAGTACTTGGATTGGCCATGGCATTGGCCCTGACGCAGGCTGCATGCGGTAACAGCAGCAGCCCCGAAGCATCGGCAGACCATCGCGAGCTGAGCCTTGAAGAATCCGCGGAAATCACTGCGGAACGGTTACAGGCCCTCGGTGAGGACTTCGCCGTCGTCGAAGTTGCAGCCCGTACCCAGGAAGCATTCCGAATATCGCCACATGACGCCCGGCTGATGATCAGCGCAGCGGACCCCAACGGAGTGCCAATGTTGGACGAGACGTTCCTACTCCGCCCGGACCGTCAGATCGACAGTGCCTATCTTCGCGCTGAAACCAAGTCTGGTTATGCCATATCGACCTTTTCGCTGGCTGATGACGATGCAGACCGTATACTGGCGGTCCGTCAACAACTCGCAGAGCTTAAAGCCGCCGCGCCGGGCCAAAACGAGTTGAACATCAATGCCTATGTGGCGGGTTGCCTCCAGGCTGGATACGAAACGCCTGGCGCACTACACCTCACCTTCTTTTTGAGGATTCGCCCCAACGAAGATTTTTTCCCGCTCTTCAACGAAATGGAGCTGCCCAATACGGGGCAAGACTTCCAATCAGGGTTTTGGACCCCCTGTTCGGAGAAACGCGGCTCCTAGAAGCCCTTTCCTTTGAATTTGAGCCGCCTGATCACCGGCCTATTGCGGCTTGGCAAGAGGCTTGCGTCCATCACACTATGGAAGGCCAGGGGATTGTGAAGATGATGTTGATCGATGAAGATACCGGTATGAAAGCTGATACACCGTGGCATATCTGGGTTGTGGGAGTTCTAGCCTGTCTCTGGAATGGCTTTGGGGCCTGGAACTATATCGCCACCCAAACACGCACGCTTGAAATGGAAGCCGCCATCCGCGCGTTTTATGACGCCATGCCGATCTGGGCGGAAGCGGCCTGGACCATCGCTATCTGGGCCTCCGTCATCGGCAGCGTACTCATTCTCTTCAGGAGCAAGTATGCTGCACCGGTCTTTCTGATTTCACTCTGCGCCATGGCTATTTCATTCTTCCATAACATTGTGCTCTCCAATGCGTTGGAACTGATGCCTGCTGACGGCTATCTTATCTTTACGGCCCTGATTGTAGCGATTGCTGTTGGCTTGTATGTATACGCCCGTTGGCTCGCGAAATGGAGCGAGGGCTCAGCCAGACTGTAAATGGGCCAGCGTTACGTCTCCGGCGGACGGCGGTCACGCCCGAAATTCACCTTAGCGCTATCCAGACCAGCATCTATGATGGCCTTGCGGATCCCTCGAGCCCTTTCGAATTCCCCGATCAGCAAATCCCCATCACCATGGCGAATGGCGCGCTGCAGGGCTGCCAAATCCTCACTAAACCGCCCCAGACACTCCAGCACCGCTTCGCGATTATTCAGAAATACATCGCGCCACATGACTGGATCGGACGCAGCGATACGCGTGAAGTCACGAAAACCACCGGCGGAAAATTTGACGACCTCGCCCTCATCGACACTCTCCATGTCATAGGCCGTAGAGACAATATTATAGGCAATCAGGTGCGGCAGGTGGGATGTGATAGCCAGGACGCGGTCGTGGCGCTCTGCAGACATGATCTCAACACGCGATCCTAGCCGCTCCCAAAACTGCCCAAGCTGTTTGACAGCATCGGTGTAGCCGTGGCCGCCACCTTCAACCGGGCAGAGAATTTGCCAGGCCCGTTCGAACAAGCTGGCAAAGCCGGCTGCGGGTCCGGATTGCTCTGTCCCGGCGATCGGGTGGGCCGGAATGACGTGCACGCCTTCAGGCACTGCGGCTACCATGGCCTTGGCGGCTTCAAGCTTTACTGACCCGACGTCGGTGAGAATATCGCCCGGTCGCAGAGCAGGCGCCACGGCTGTGGTCGCCTCTTCCAACCGCCCCACCGGCACGCACAAAAAGACACAATCTGTGCCCGTCGCCGCATCTTCAGCGGCGTCAAACACCTCGCCGAGGTCCAAGGCACGGGCCTGGGCACGTACTTCAGGATCGGCATCAAAGAGACGCACAGACTGGGCGGCGCCCTTGTCCAGCGCGGCCCGTGCAATCGAGCTGCCAATCAAGCCACTGCCAATCACCGTTATGGTGGCGAAAACAGGGACTGATGACCCCATTACCCTGGCATCTCCGAGAAGGCTGAGATCACAGCATCATTGGCCGCAACGGTCCCGATAGACAGCCGCAGACTTTCGGGCAGGTCGTAAGCCTCCATGCGGCGCACGACAATGCCGCGCGCGCGAAGAAACGCATCCGCCGCAATTGCCGTGTCGTGGTTTAAAAACCGTACCAAAACAAAATTTGCAACACTAGGGACAACCGCAAGCCCCAAAGCGCTGAGCGCCTCGCTCACGCGGGTACGCTCAGTGTCATTGTGACCTGCGGAGGCAGCCTGGAATTCGACATCCTGAACAGCAGCAGCGGCGGCAGCCAGCGCTGGGGCATTGACGTTGAACGGGCCGCGAACCCGGTGCAACGCATCAATCACGCTGGCCGGGCCATAACACCACCCCACCCTTAGTGCCGCCAACCCATGAATCTTCGAGAACGTTCGAGTCATGAGCACATTTGGCTGGCTGCCCGCCAGTTCCACGCCAGCAGCATAGTCATTGGCGCTCACATATTCGGCATACGCCGCATCCAGTACCAGGAGAATATCATCCCTCAACCCCGCATGGAGGCGTTTGATCTCATCAAATGGCAGATATGTTCCCGTAGGATTGTTGGGATTGGCAAGGAAAACGATCCGCGTCCGGTCTGTTATGCGGTCGAGCAGCGAATCCACCTCTGCCGTCAGAGTGGGTTCCGGCGCATTGACCACGGTGGCGCCCGCTTGGCGCGCAGCAAGATCATAGATGACAAATCCATGTTTGGTTTTCAGAGCCTCATGGCCCGGCGCCAGGTATGCCCGGCAAACCAGCTGCAGGATTTCATCGCTTCCAGCGCCGATGAAAATTCGGTTGCGGTCGATTCCGTGAACATCCGAAATCGCGGCGCGCAACACGGTGGCGCCCCCATCGGGGTACACTTCCAGATTGGCCGCTGACGCAATCAGCGCATCCCTTGCGACGGTCGAACACCCAAGTGGGTTTTCATTGCTGGACAATTTATGCCCGCCCGGCTCAGCAGCGGCGCCGGCCTGGTAAGGCGTTATGCTGGACAGGGCTGGCAGGGGGCGCGGGCCGGTCATCGGGGTCTCTCGTCAATCTGGCCCGCTTTGCTGCGGCGCAAGCGCGCCAAGGTCAAGACCCCCGCTCAGAATGCAGGTGTGAACCGAGTGTGCATCGCGGTCTCGGTGCCCACAAATTGGTCCTTGGTTGAATAGCGCGGCGTTGCCATCAATGACAGGAAAGGGACAGCGGAGAATACCAGCGAACCCCATATATGAGCTTTCCATATCACGCTTCCGTATGGACACCAGCGCCGCGCGCCCTAAAACCCTCGCCCTGATGCCCGATGCCACCCGCCCTTCGATCGAGAGCCTTCAGAAGCTGATTCTGCCAGCGCCCCTGCCCCTCGATTGCGGTCAGGTGCTTGAACATGTCGAGATCGCGTTCGAGACATGGGGCACACTGAACGCGGAGAAATCGAACGCTATTCTGGTCTGCCATGCGCTCACAGGTGATCAGTTCTGCGCCGGGGAAAATCCCGTCACCGGTCGGCCTGCCTGGTGGCCGCGGATGATCGGGCCAGGTCTTCCGGTCGACACCGACCGGTATTTCGTCATCGCCACCAATGTGCTGGGCGGTTGTATGGGCACGACAGGACCCGCCAGCCCGGCGCCGGACGGTCTGCCCTGGGGCACGCGGTTTCCGGTGATAACCATCGCAGACATGGTCCGCGCCCAGCGGGCGCTCGTAGTGGAGCTCGGCATCGAGAGCTTGTTCAGCGTCCTCGGTGGCTCCATGGGTGGCATGCAAGTTCTGGAATGGGCCCTACAAGTGCCGGACGCCGTACACAGTGCTGTCCCGATCGCCACATCGGCGCGCCATTCGGCCCAGAACATCGCGTTCTATGAAATTGGTCGCCAAGCCATCATGTCAGATCCTGATTGGCGCGATGGGGCTTATCTTGTCGATGGAACACGGCCCGACAGGGGCCTGGCCATAGCCCGCATGGCTGCCCATGTAACCTATGTTTCCGAAGGCGCCTTGAAGCGGAAGTTTGACCGGGGATTGCAGGACCGCAAGACCCAGAGTTTCAGCTTTGACGCCGACTTCCAGGTCGAAAGCTATCTCCGCTACCAAGGGCGCAGCTTCACGGATCGGTTCGACGCCAATTCCTATCTCTATGTCACCCGCGCTATGGACTATTTCGACCTGGCTTCAGCCCATGGCGGACGGCTCGCCGATGCCTTTGTTGGCTCTCCCGTTCGGTTTTGTCTCTTCTCATTCAGCTCGGACTGGCACTATACCCCCGGCGAAAGCATGGCGATCACACGCGCGCTGGTCGCTGCAGGCGCCGAAGTCAGCCATATCGAAACCCAGACCGACAAGGGCCATGACGCCTTCCTTTTGGAAGAATCGGCTTTCGAGGCCGCACTGCGCGGTTTCCTTGAGGCCTCTGCTGAACGACGCGGCCTATGAGTGCGCGCACCGACCATGCCGCGATCGCAACCCGGGTGCCGGACAGAGCCCGCGTGCTCGATGTGGGCTGTGGCAACGGGGAACTGTTAGACCTGTTGCGCCACACGCGAGATGTGGATGCGCGCGGACTGGAACTCGATAGCGCTGATGCCGGGCGCGCTGTCGCCAGGGGCCTTTCCGTTATTCAGGGAGACGCGGACACCGACCTGGAAATTTTCCCAAATGATGCATTCGACGTCGCAATCTTGTCCAAGGCGATCCAACACATGATGCGCCCAAACCACGTGCTCGCCGAGCTCACCCGACTTGCGCCCCGCGTCATCGTCTCATTCCGAAACTATGGTTATTGGCCGAGACGGCTGTCACTTTTGGTCAGGGGAACAATGCCTGCCAAAGGCGACTGGTACGAAGAGAGTGTCCTGCATGCCTGCACCGTTACTGACATGCTTACGCTTGCACGCCATCAAGGATTGATGCCTGTCGCTGCAGCGGCTGTCTCAGGCGACAAGATCGGCGCTTTCAAGCAGAGTGGCTTCGGTCGGTTGAATTGGGCAGCCGATGATGTGATCGCAGAGTTTGCGCGCGCCTGACGCAGGGCAATTGCCCACATTGGTTCGCTTAGCATTTTCTGGTGAAACCGAGCAAACTGGGCATCTGGAGACTGAGAGTGACCCCCAAAACGCCGATCCGTGCCGGCCTCCAATGCAAATGCTTCAGGTGTGGCCAGGGCAGTGTGTTTGACGGCTATCTGAAACTGCGTTCGCAATGTGCCGTGTGTGGGCAGGATTTCACCAAGGGCGACACAGCCGATGGTCCGGCTTTCTTTGTCATGTTCGTAGCGCTGATCCTGTTCGCACCCTTCTTTTTCCTGCTACCCTTGCTGGACTGGTCGCTTTGGGCTTTGGCGCTGGGCTTTATACTCCTCATGGCACTAACACTGGGCTTCATCCTTTGGGCCTTAAGACCTTTCAAAGCTGTGCTTTTGAATCTGCAACTGGCCAACCGGGCTGAAGAAGCCGCTTTCGAAGAGGAAAGCCTCGACGTCTAAGCCAGGCAAAGCTTGTGGTTGCGGCGCGTCAGGCGTGCCTTCAAAGGACCGTCCAAAAGTGCCTCGCCGCCGGCCTTATGCAACAAGGATTTTGTGGCATGTTCCTGATTCGACAGAGCCGACCCCAGCATACCGAGTGCATTCTGAAGCCTGAAAAGCGGGAAACTCCGCGCCATGCACATTCCAGCGTGGCCGCCGGTTTCAAAGGGCACCGGCACAAACCCGCGCGGCACCTCTGCGCCCGGCTCTGCTGTCTGCGCCCAGACCTCCAGCAGAGGGATAGACGCCAGCAGAACGGGCAATTGCTCTGACATCTGACGTTTCAGGATCGGCAACAGCGTCTCTGGGATTGCATCACCGGCCAGCAGATCACCCTGGCGTCCTTCGCCGGCCATGGTGCGCTCAACATAGTCAGCCACTTTTGGGGCAATCCGTTTCATCAGTGCCCCGGAAGCTGGATCTCGGTAAAGGTGCGCGTAAAGCGGGCCCATCATGCAGAAATCTGCAAAACTAGCGCGGGAACCAAGCATGTAGGGGAACTGCTCCAGATGGACTGACAGATCGTGCAATGTGGCTTCATAAGCCGCCTCTACACCCGCCACGGTTTCATCGGTTATGCCCAAAAAGGGCAGAGCGCCCTTGAAATGAGCCCCAACCGATTTGCCAGCTGCATACTGCTCATCCGCGGTGCCATCGGGGGACGCATTCACACCGAACTCGCCATAGACCCACTCTTCATTGTGGTTCCAACGATAATGCATCGCGGGAATAACAAGCCATTCGTCGGCATAGAGCTGGATGAGGAGGGAAACGACATGCTGCAGAGGGGAAGACGGGTACGCGCTTGCGCCGATATCGACCTCTTCGAAATGCTGGATAATGTCGTAGGAGTCCTGAATGTAGTGCCCATCCGGCGCCTGCAAGACAGGAATCACTGGCCATCCAATGTTGGCCATCACCTCACCCATCATCACAGGCGGCGTAGGCACAACCTCTTCGAAATCGATCCCCTTCCAGCGCAAATAGGCCCGCACCTTTCCGGAATAATAGCTCATTTCCGTTCCGATCAGGCGGTAATCGGCCATGGGATCAATCCTTGTGATAGGGGGTGCCCGCCAGCAAGGTCGCCGCGCGGTAGAGCTGTTCTGCCAGCATGACCCGAACGAGCTTGTGTGGCCAGGTTTGCGGTCCAAATCCCAGCTTCAAAGGGGAGGCCTGCCGCACCGCGTCACCATGGCCGTCTGCACCACCGATCAGAAAGCAAAGATCTCCCAAACCATCGTCACGTTGACGGACAACCAGATCGGCAAGGTCCCTGGACGGTATTTGCTGTCCGCGTTCATCCAGCATGACAAGGCTGGCGCCAGCAGGAACGCGGCCCATGAGCCGTTGGGCCTCTGCGTCCTTACCGCCCCCAGACATGATTTCCTGTTCGAGAACCTCTCGCAAGCCGAGATTGCGTCCGGTCTTCTCCAAACGGGAGAGATAGTCATCCACCATATCGCGTTCAGGTCCCCTGCGGACCTGGCCCACGGCAAGGATGTGGAGTTTCACCCAGAGCGCCTAGTGGCGCAAGTGGCCCTGGCCGGCGGGGCCCGCCCAGATCCGCTCAAGGTCATAAAAGTCACGCACTTCGGGACGGAACAGATGCACAATCAGGTCACCCGTGTCAATCAGAACCCAATCGGCATTCGGCAACCCTTCGACTCGTGCCCGCTGGCCACCCAGCTCCTTGATCTTGCGCTGCACATGCTCGGCGAGCGCCGCAACATGACGTCCGGACCGGCCCGACGCTATGATCATATGGTCAGCAATGGTGGACTTGCCTTCAAGGTCCAGAAGGAGGACGTCTTCGGCTTTGTCGTCCTCGAGGCTCGTCAAAACGGCATCGCGGATGGTGTCTGCTTCGAGGGCGGCGTCGGTTGCGCCGGGCTCACGCTGGATGTTTGCAGTCAGGGGTCTCGAGTCCTTTTTCCGTTTCCCTTGGAGATTTCTATAACATGCGTCGCAGGGCATCGCCAGCCGCTTGCCAAGGTTTAACGGCGGAACGGATTGCGCCGCTCCGCCTTGCGCCGCAGTGACGTCGAAGAAACGGGTTCAAAGGGTGCATTCAAATGAATCCAGGCAGGCGCAAAGGAGCCCGGCAGGGCGCGAGCCGCGCCACTGGATAAGCGGGCGTGGGCGAATCGCCTGGCGAACTTGGACAGTCCCGCCTGCGGGCTCGCACCTGGGCGAGCAATCACCACAATTGGAAGACAGTGGGCGATGTCTTCCCAGCGACCCCATTTGTGAAATCCGCGGAGATTATCTGCCCCCATGACCCAGACCAGATGCGCGCCCTTAAGCCGTGGAAGCAACCGACCCAGGAGATCAGATGTGTAGCGCACGCCAAGATCGCGCTCTATGCCTGTGACGCGCATCGCCGGATGGCTGGCAACCCGTCGGGCAGACGCCAGGCGTGCTTCAAACACACCGTGCTCTTCCTTAAGTGGGTTTCCGCCGGCTACCAGCCACCAAACCGCATCAAGCCCCAAACAACGAAGTGCGGTTTCCGCCACATGGTAGTGGCCGCCGTGGGCCGGATTGAAACTGCCGCCAAACAAGCCGATCCTCAGGCCTTTGTAAGGGCCCGGCAGCGGCGGCAGAATGGTCTGGTCCGCTGTCTGGTGACTCAAGGACGCGTCTGCCCACTGCCACGCACAACGTATTTGAAGATTGTCAGCTGATCAGCGCCCACAGGCCCGCGCGCATGGATCCGTCCCGTAGCGATCCCAATTTCGGCACCCATGCCGAACTGGCCACCGTCGGCAAACTGGGTTGAGGCATTGTGGATGACGATGCTGGCATCGACCTCAGTAAGGAAACGCTCCGCGGCAAGTTGATCTTCAGTCAGGATCGCTTCGGTGTGTTGGGTGCCATAGTGCGCAATGTGATCTTGGGCTGCATCCTGGTCGTCCACAATCTTAACAGACAGGATTGGCGCGATGTATTCAGTGCGCCAGTCTTCTTCCGTCGCGAGTTGCGCCGGTAGGCTTGCAGCTTCGAGGATCGAAAGGCACGCACTATCGACTCGCAGTTCACACTGCGCATCCACAAGGGGCTGAACAAGCATGGGAAGGGCGCCGGAAAGGGCCCGGTCCACCAGGACCGTCTCGGCAGCACCGCAAATCCCCGTTCGGCGCATCTTGGCATTGAAAAGAATATCCCGCGCCTTTTCGATATCGGCTTCAGCGTGAACATAGACGTGACAAAGCCCTTCCAGATGGCCGATCACTGGAATCCGCGCTTCGTCATGGACCCTTTGTAGCAAGCCTTTTCCGCCCCTGGGGACGATCACATCGACCTGCCCGCCAAGCCCTGACAGCATATACCCGACAGCCGCCCGGTCCGGGGTCGAAACCAATTGAACGGCGTCTTGAGGAAGACCCGCATGCGCAAGTCCTTGGCGCATGGCCTCCGAAATGGCGACGGAAGACTGCAGGCTCTCAGATCCGCTGCGCAGGATGGCGGCATTTCCAGACCTCACGCAAAGCGCACCGGCATCGGCAGTCACGTTTGGTCGGCTTTCATAGATAATGCCAATGACTCCTAACGGGCACGCGACCCGGGCAATGTCGAGACCATTGGGCTGGGTCCAGCGTGCCAGCTCTCGGCCTACGGGATCGGGCAAAGCGGCAACGGCGCGGATGCCCGATGCAATTCCATGGATCCGACCATCATCCAAGGCCAATCGGTCCATGAAAGCCGCGCTTAGCCCTTTTTCGCGACCATTGGCCAAATCCTTCGCGTTGGCGGTGAGTATATCGTCAAGGGCTGTCTCAATCGCATCTGCCATGGCCAACAAAGCGGCACTGCGCGCGTCTGCCGGCAGCTGCGCCATCGTACTGCAGGCTGAACGCGCACGCGCACCCATATCCATCATGAACGCGGCAAGATCAGCATCGGGAGCAGGCGTTTGAATGTTCATGAATAGTCTGGTGCCCCAAAAGGTGCGACCAGGCAATATTCTCTGCAGACAAGGCAACGTTAACGCTGTGCGATCTAGTCCTTTTCCATGCCTATTCTCGACGCCTTCATTGACCACATCCGGGACGAACGCCGTCTGGCCGACAACACAGTCGAAGCGTACCGAAATGACGTTGCGGTGTTTTTGGGCTTCTTGTCGGAACATCTGGACGACACACCCGGGCCGATTGGCCTTGGCAAGCTCAGCGCAAGCGACATCCGCGCCTTTCTCGCAAAACGCCGCCGCGAAGGCTTGGGGGAGGCCAGCGCGGCGCGGGCGTTGTCTGCAATCAAGGCGCTCTACCGCTGGCTGGAACGTGTCCATGGCGTGGAAAACGCCGAAATCGCTTATCTTGATGGCCCTAAACGCCCGCGAGGCCTACCACGCCCGGTCTCCGAGCCTGCCGCCCAAGACATGATCGAGCTGGCAGGTGAGCGTGATGGAGAAGCCTGGATCGGCGCACGGGATGCTGCGGTTCTGACACTCCTTTATGGCGCAGGGCTTCGGATTTCTGAAGCCTTATCCCTGACAGGGGCACACCTGCCCGCGCCTTGCGTGCTCAGAATCACTGGAAAAGGCAGCAAAAAGCGCGAGGTCCCGCTGATCCCAGCCGTGCGCGCCGCGATCGACACCTATGGCAGCTGCGCACCATTTGCGTTTTCCAGCGACAGTCCCCTATTCAGGGGGGCCAGGGGTGGAGCGCTGCACCCACGGATCGTTCAAGGACTGGTGCAACAGCTGCGTGGGGCCCTCGGCCTGCCGGATACCGCCACGCCCCATGCGCTGCGCCATGCATTCGCAACCCACCTTCTGGCGGCGGGCGCCGATTTGCGCTCAATCCAGACTCTTCTCGGCCACGCCAGTCTCTCCACGACACAGATCTATACTGGGGTGGATGAGGCCCGCTTGGCGAGTGTCGTCGCCAGCGCCCATCCCCGCGGTTAAGCGTAGGCAGACTGGCCAAGTTGCTGCGACCGTGCCATCCAGCGCAGATGGCCAAACTGAAAATTGTCTCCTGGAATATCAACTCGGTGCGCCTACGCGCGCCAAACATCGTTGACTTCGCCGCAGCAGAAAAACCTGACGTGATCTGCCTGCAAGAAACGAAGTGCCGAGATGCCGAGTTTCCTGCTAAAACCCTCGCGGAGGCGGGATTTGAGCACATTCACGTTATGGGTCAGGGCGGCGGCCATCACGGTGTGGCCATCGTTTCGCGCCTCCCCCTTGAGGTTGTCGAGGCGCCAGACCTCTGCCGGGAAGGCCATGCGCGCATCGCTGCTGTTCGGGTTGAGGGGTTGGAATTACACAACATCTACCTGCCAGCGGGTGGTGATGAACCCAACCGCGAAACAAACGAAAAGTTTGACCACAAACTCGATTTTCTGGCGCGGATGAAGCGACACTACACAACGCACCGTAATCATCCCCTTGTCTTGGTCGGCGACCTCAATGTGGCGCCCCATGCAAATGATGTTTGGTCCCATAAACAGCTTCTGAAAATCGTCTCTCACACGCCGATCGAAACAGATGCCCTGGAAGCGGCTCGACGAGCCGGCGACTTCACCGATATTGCACGCGCCGCGGTTCCCGAAGATCAGAAGCTTTATAGTTGGTGGAGTTATCGCGCCCGCGACTGGGCTGCTTCAAATCGCGGACGCCGCCTCGATCACATCTGGTCTAATAAAGCTGCGCAAAGCGGAGTCGATTTGAACAGTTTTCGGATTCATCTGGCCTGGCGTGGGGGTTGGAAACCTTCTGACCATGCGCCAATCAGTGTCGACATAAGCATTTAGTCGTCTTCGCTAAGCGCTTCGGCGGCTGCTCTTACCGTCGACAGGATCGATTTTCGCAGCGCGGCATCATCGATGCGCTGAAAAGCAGCGACGAGCTCCATTGTCTCCATCGAAATCACCGGAGCGGACACCAAATCATCACCCTCGTGAACTGAAGACCGCGCATTGCGTATATGATCGTCAGCCCCGTCGTAAAAATAGGTGACCGGGACATCCAGTACACTCGCCACTTCATACAGCCGCCCCGCAGAGATCCGGTTCACACCTTTTTCGTATTTCTGAACCTGTTGGAACGTCAGGTCCAAAAGGTCCCCAAGCTTCTCCTGCGTGAGTTTGAGTTCACGCCGCCGCCAGCGGACCCGCTGTCCAACGATGCGGTCTATATCACTTGGAAGTTTACTCTCTGACATGGGCGTATTCTACGATTGTTGCGCTAAAGAAGCTGCCTTCTTAGGGCAAATTTTGCAAAATGGAACCGCGAAGAGTGATGGCTTACTCAACGCGATGTTTAGCGGCGCCACACAAGAAATGCGAATACTGCGAATAATACCAGCGTGACGGGAAAAAGGATTTGTCCGCCGCGTGACTGGTAAAATGGCACGTTTGCCGGTTTCGGCAGAGTGCCCCGCCCAACCTGTCCATCCCAGTTATCAATGTCTTCTAAGAGACCTTTGGTTCGCATGACCTCACGGCCATGGCCATCGATAATTGCAGAAACGCCTCTGGCGGCCACACGGGCGATGGGAAGCCCTGTCTCGATGGCCCGGTATCGGTTTTGCGCATAGTGCTGAGCGGGGCCGATCAAGGTTCCAAACCAGCCATCATTTGAAACCAGAACAATCCAATCTGCCCGATGTCCGGCGGCAGTCTGCGCCTCGCGGGTGACACCAGGATAAAGTCCTTCGTAGCAGATCATCGCTACAAAGGGTGGCACACCTTCGCTGTAGACGAGGCTGGGTGAAGGGCCGGGTGTAAATCCTGATGTTGCCATTTGCTGCAAGGCGCCCGGCAGGATCGAGGAAATCGTCTCACCAAAAGGCAGTATCCGCGAGACGGGCAACTCACCCACCGGAACAAGCCGATGCTTGTCATAGAGCCCTGCGGCGCCTGTTCGCGCGCTATTCTCACTGAGCACGGCGATCGAATTATACCACGTGTACACGCCTTGATCGAGTTCGGTCCGTGCCGTCCCCGCAATCAGCCGTCGTGGTCCCAAATAGGCCGTAACGGGCTCGAGCTGGCGGGCTTCCAGCAGCACAGAGCCTGTCGCGCCTTCGGGCCAGATCACAATATCGGTCGACCGAAACGGAATCTCATTCAGGAATTCCAGATAGCGGCGGAAGACCTGTGGATTGGCAAATCCTTCCTCGTATTTCTCGGCCTGTGGCACGCCGACATCCATCAGGACGATGTCTGTCTCGGTATATTCTGTTTCGGTTGCGAGCGTTTGCGCGCCCCATGCCCAGAGGCTTGCCAGGGCGATCACGGCTACGAGGCTTGGCACAAATCTTAAGGCCAGGCTGCGCTCCTGGCGCGTGTCTACAAGCGCTGCGGGGGTCGCACAGGCCAGCACCGTAATGGCAGTGAGCCAGTATACGCCCCCAAGCCCGGCAGCTTGCGATACGGCTCCACCCGGCAGCCAGCTTGTGCCGGCCAAATTCCATGGAAAACCGCCAAAAAGTGTGCCGCGGACCCATTCAGCCAAAGCAAAAAAGAGGGCGAATGCGAAAATCCGCGACGGTGAAGCGCTCCAGAATGCGCCGGCCATCGCCAAGGCGGCCCCCCAAATCAGCGCCATACCGCCAGGAAGGAGTATCAGCGGCATCCAAAGGAAAATCGCGTGCTGCTGGGGATCGACAAGAAACGCCGCCGCCGTCCAGTGGAGCGACACCAGGAAGTAGCCATAGCCAAAACCCCATCCGCGTAAGAAGACCGCCTTTCCCCAGTGCTTAAGCCCTCGCGCTCCATCGACCATCCAGACCAGCCCGGTAAAGCTGACGGCCAGTCCAATTGTGAGGTGAAACGGCGCAAAAGCCAGTGCCGCAAATGCACCAAACAGAGCCGAAAGAATGAGCGCTTTCCAACCCCTTGCCCGCGCAAGCGTTTGATGGACGGGGCCCAGCAAGGTGACCCCATGACTCGCAGTCGTTGCATCCATGTTTTAGCTTTGATCCCCTGAAGGATTGGCTGGCGTCGTTGGGCGCAAACGTAATCGCTTTATGCGGCGCGTGTCGGCTTCAACGATTTCAACATCGAGCCCCACAGGATGGCGCAACACCTCCCCACGCACTGGAATGCGGCCCGAAAGGGCAAAGGCGACCCCGCCAAGCGTGTCGATCTCCGCCTCATTCTCAGGCAGCGACAAGTCGTGGCCGGTTTCTTCGAAGAAGTCTTCAATTTCCATGCGCGCATCGACCTCGTACACGTTTCGGGTCCGCCGGAGCAGCGACACTTCTTCTTCATCGTGTTCGTCTTCGATGTCACCGACGATTTCCTCAACGAGGTCTTCTAGCGAGACAAGTCCATCCGTACCGCCATATTCATCGACAACCAGCGCAACATGAATCCGCGAGGCTTGCATCTTCAAAAGCAGGTCGGTCAGGGGCATGGAGTCCGGCACATAAAGAATCTCGCGCCTTATCTGGTCGAGAATTGTTTTTTCGTCCTCGCAGCCTTTCGAAATCTCGGCGACCACATCTTTAATGTGCACAAAGCCGATGGGATCGTCCAACGTCTCACGGTAGACCGGCAGGCGCGAATGGGCTTCCTCAGCGAAGACTTCCAGGACAGCTGAGAGTGGCGTATCGACATCGATCGCAACAATGTCTGTCCTGGGGATCATGACATTCGAAACCGTAGACTGTTCGAAGCGGGCAATCCGCAAGCGCATCTCGCTCGGATGGTTATGTCCGTTCGATGCAGCATCGTCTGGCGCTGTCTCCGGCGCGCGGCGCGCAAAGCCAAACAGGCGCCCAAGCCGACTTCGGCCGGGCTCGTTCGTCTCAGAAGGATCTGGATCGGTCATGGCCATCGCTTCAAGCCTTGCGTGAATATGGGTCAGGCAGGCCCAGTCTGGCAAGCGCTGAGACTTCGAGTGCTTCCATCACCGTCGCACTGTCATCGGTGACGTGGTCATAACCGAGCAGATGCAACAGTCCGTGAATGAACAGATGCGTCACATGGGCCTCCAGAGCCAGCCCCAGGTCGGCGGCATCTCGGGCACAGATGCCATAGCCCAATGCAAGGTCACCAAGAAAGCCAGGGCCGGGCCCTTCGGCACGGAACGACAGGATGTCTGTTGGCTTTTCCTTGCCGCGCCACTGCGCGTTCAGGCGGTGCATTTCGCCGTCGTCTGTCAAAAGAATGGCGATCTCACCTGAGGGTTCTTCGTCCAATTCCCGTGCGGCGGCATGGAAAGCGCTTCGCGCCAACGCCTCCGGGTCCGCCAGAGTCTTCCAGGCGTCGCTCGCAAGTCGCACATCGACAGTGATGTCGCTCATGGCGTTCCTGATGCCTCATAAGCATTGATGATCCGCGAAACGAGAGCATGGCGGACAACATCAGTTGGCCTCAGCCGGGTGACGGCGATGGCGTCGATGCCTTCGAGGATATCCAGCGCATGGACCAGGCCAGACGTTTGTCCCCTTGGCAGGTCGACCTGACCTGGATCCCCCGTCACCACCATTCGAGACTCCCGGCCGAGGCGCGTCAGCAGCATCTTCATCTGGGCTACGGAGGTGTTTTGGGCCTCGTCAACCACGACAAATGCCTTCTTCAGCGTGCGCCCGCGCATAAAGGCCAGCGGCGCCACTTCGATCGATGGCGTTTTTCCAGACATACGCTTTTCAATGTCTTCGCCGCGCATGAAGTCGCGCAGGGAATCCCAGATCGGCTGCATGTACGGGTCGACCTTCTCCTCAAGGGTGCCGGGCAGGAATCCGAGCTTCTCTCCGGCTTCCACCGCGGGTCGGGTCACGATCAGCCGTTCCACCGAGCCTTTGAGCAAAGCAGCTGCACCGGCAGCTACGGCGAGGTAAGTCTTGCCTGTTCCAGCGGGGCCGACGCCAAAAATCAGTCCGTTTGACAGGTCAGTCAATTGACTGAGATAGCGCGCCTGGCCCTGGGTCTGGGCCGTGACAGGCCTTCTGAGGCCCGACAGCGTCGAAAAAGCGATTTCCTCGGCGCCAACAGACGCAACGGACCCATCAACTTCCAAATCCACGGGGTCCGCCCCCTGTCGAAGTCGGCGTTCGAATTCGGCCAGCGCCGCTTCGGCCAGGGAAACACCCTCAGAGGTGCCAAATATCATGATGCCACCGCCCTGGCTTTCCAGGCGCACACCATGGTTTTCCAGTTTGGCTTCAAAACGCTGGAGATGCTTGTGGTGCGGGCCGCATAGGTCGCGCAATCGCTCGGTGGATGCGACTTCATAAAAGCGACTGATGGGCATATCGGGTGAAGCGGCTTTGCGTGGCGGCAGACTCAAGCGGCAGCCTCCGCAGGTGACCGAAGTTCTCCAGACAGGGAGTTCAGGCTGGAACCTATGATTTCCACGTCCACGATTTGGCCCTGAAGGCCTTCGGGACCATCGAAGTGAACCGCTTGCATATACGGTGAGCGGCCATGCAACTGACCCTCAAGTCGACCCTTACCCGTCACCAGGATCGGTAGGGTTTGACCCACTTTGGAAGCATTGAAGGCCGTCTGCTGCTGCCGGATGAGGGCTTGCAGGCGCTGGAGACGTGCATCCTTCACCGCCTCATCGACTGGGCCAAACATGTCCGCAGCCGGCGTGCCCGGTCTCGGGCTATACTTGAAGGAATAAGCCGACGCGTAGCCCACAGCGTGTACCAGCTCCATTGTGTCTTCGAAATCCCGGTCCCGTTCGCCCGGAAAGCCCACGATGAAATCGCTGGCCAAGGCCATGTCGGGTCGGGCGGTACGGACTTTGGTGACAATGTCCATATAATGCTGGCTGGTATGGCCCCGGTTCATGGCCTTCAGGATGCTGTCAGAGCCCGACTGCACGGGAAGGTGGAGATATGGCATCATGGCGACCGTATCCCCATGGGCCGCGATCAGGTCATCATCCATGTCCCGGGGATGACTTGTCGTATAGCGAATGCGCTCAATTCCTCCAATCTTGGCCAGATGGCGTGCCAGCGCACCAAGGGACCACGCCTCTCCCCCCTCCATTGAGGGAGCCGCGCCGTGCCATGCGTTGACATTCTGGCCCAATAAAGAGATTTCGTGAACACCCTGGGCCGCCAGCGATCTCGCCTCAAGCGTAATGTCATCGACCGATCGCGACACCTCCGCCCCGCGCGTGTAAGGCACCACGCAAAACGTGCAGAACTTGTCACAGCCTTCCTGAACACTGAGGAAAGCTGTCGGTCCATCGGCGTCCCGCGTCTTGGGCAGCGCGTCAAACTTATCGAGCGTTTCAAACGCTGTCTCCAGCCGGTCGCCCGTGGCGCGGCTGGTGCGCGCAATCATTTCCGGCAATTTGTGATAGGCCTGCGGGCCGAGCACCAGGTCCACTGCAGGCTGGCGGCGCATGATCTCTTCACCTTCAGCCTGGGCCACGCAACCGGCCACAGCAATCGTCATCTTGCCGCCTGTGGCTTCCTTCATCTTCTTGATCTTGCCGAGTTCTGAATAGACCTTTTCAGTGGCCTTCTCCCGGATGTGACACGTGTTGAGCACGACAAGGTCGGCCCCTTCTGGCGCATCCACCGGGGCATATCCCAATGGGCTGAGCACATCACGCATACGCTCGGAGTCGTACACATTCATCTGGCAGCCATAGGTTTTGATAAAGAGCCGCTTCTTCGGGGGCTCATCGGGGCGCTCTGTCATTGCCGGGTATATGGCTCAAAAGACGCCAAATTGCCAGTGGGTATGGGCGAAGTAGGTGCTGCGGACGCTTGGACGAAAAAATCGCCCTTTCCACAACCCTGAATTTGCTCAGGATTTCCGATTATCGCCGAAAAACAATCAATCCTTATTGAAAAACAATAAGAACTCCCCAGATGTCGACTGTCAGCCTAACACACCTCATCATCAACCCCGCTGATCTGGCCCAGTGCCGAAACAAAAAGGAAGACAGTCATGACCCCGCAAGTCCGCGAAGCTGAACAGGCGCCGGTAGCGGTCAATCCATCGCCGAAAATGGTGGTGCCGTTCAATGCGATTGATCCCAAGCCGTCCAGCCTCAAAGCGAAAGTCCGGACGCCTGACACGCTTACCGATACGGGACCAAGCCTGTTAAGCAAACGGCGCAGGCGGTGGGCACGACTGAGCAACCGCTAAGATCAAAAAGACATCGCACGCAAAGGCCGCTTCTCGGAGTGGCCTTTATTGTTTTGCGAATACGGGCGTGAACCGTGGGATGCTGTATGGATTAAGGATTCCGCCACACACTCGCCATTTTCAGTTCTGATGCTGGCAAAAGACCAATGAGTACATGGCTCGACCATGACAGTGCTAGGGGACAAAAATGGATCCAACAAAACGGCATTCCGATTCCATGGACAGTCATTGGCGTTGGCTTGCCAAACTCTGCCTTCTCGTTGGAATTCTCTTCATTGCCGTCGCGCCAGGCGCGTCTGCAAACGATAAATGCGGCGGTGTAAACCAACGCGAGTGTAATTTTTGGGAACAGACACCGTCTTGTGACAGCGGCCTGACCGCCAGGGATGGAAAGTGCCATAATTGTGGAGGCAGCGGCGAATATGCGTGCGCGGCAACGGTCCAACTGCGCGGTTGCGATTCGGGGATGATCGAAGTCGGCGGTCGCTGCGAGGGTTGCGGCGACACAGGCGAAAGGGCATGCCCCATAACTGTACAAACTCAAGGATGTAACGGAAACCGGATAGAAGTGCGGGGTCGGTGTCAGCCCTGTGGTGGTGAGAACCAACGCGCCTGTCCCTTTACAGTCCAGCTACAAGGCTGCAGCGGACGGCGCATCGAAGTCGCCGGACGATGTGAATCCTGCGGCGCGTCGGGCCAGCGCGCGTGCCCGGTGACGGAAACGGTCTCTGCGAACTTCTCGCTGCGAGGGTGCGATGATGGCCACATTGAAGTGGCGGGGCGCTGTGAGCCGTGTGGCGATGAGGGCGAACGGGCCTGTCCAGCAACCGTCCAATGGCAGGGGTGCAATGGCCGCCAGGTCGAAGCGGGTGGCCGGTGCGAACCTTGCGGCGCTGCTGGCGAACGCGCTTGCCCCGTCACGGAAACTCTAACGGCTGAATTCTCACTGCGTGGCTGTGATGATGGTCACATTGAGGTGGCTGGCCGGTGTGAAACCTGTGGTGCCCTGGGGGAGCGGGCCTGTCCCATCACGGTTGGTAAAGCGTGCGCCGATGGGCGACACGAAGCCGATTTGCGGACAGGGCGCTGCGTTTGGTCATCGAGATTTGCCGAGAACCCTTTCGAGTTCTTCAACGGCAGCCCGTCAGAGGTATTTGTGACCGCCCATTTCAAAGACCTGGAACGACAGGTGGAGTATGCGGGACCGTATAACACACTGCGGGCAGAGACGGTTCCAGCCGGTGAAACAGTCGCTATCAACATTGCAGGCACAATTTGCCAAACCAGCGTTTCAGTGACGACGCCGGGCATCCAACTTTCACAACGCGATTACTGCGAGTTTGAACGCTTCAATCTCTATGTATGGCGAAATAAGGCGGCCTATGATGAAGCCTTCCTCAAGCAAGCAGCCGTGGATGCGGTGAAGAACACTGTGGCTGATATCGTCGATGGCCAATCCGGCGCTTCAGGCGACTCAGGCGCGCCCGGCATGCTCGCGCAGGAACTCTTGAACATCACGATGGACGCCCTGTTTGGAACCACCGACGGACGGTTGGGGGTCGCCCAGTACCTCAATCATGTCGTGGTCGATATTCCACAAGAGGATCGCTGGATCGCATTCTGGGGTGAATGGAAACCAACAGAGAACGGGCTATTGGACGGCGACATCGAACCATCGGAGCTCATAGACCCGTGCAGCCGTCCGCAGCCTGCCAAAATACACAGAATTGTCGGCGGGGAGGATGGTTTCGTCGAGTGGACCTGCGACGAGACTGACTACAGTCTACCGTGATCAGCTTCTGTTGTCGGGCGGACACGGTCCTGACAGCTGGGCAACAATGTCGCTCGCTGCTGAGCGGGTATAGTTACCGGTGATCAGGATGCGGCCGTCCAGGATGGGCGTCACCACCAAAGGCTCTGCGATGACCGTCTCATCCAGTGAGATCGCCAGCGGCTGACCCAGTTTTTCCCGCGTGAGTTGGGCCACAGCTTCGGAATACTGCTCTGACAACCGAATAGAGACGCCATATTCCTCGGTGATAGATGTGTGCTGGACACGCGCGACAAGCTGGTCGCGCGGAACGGGCAGACTGCCGATTCCCAGCAGCGCTGGCTCGACGTTTGCTGGACGACAAATCTCGATGACAGTGTCACGCGTTACAACGTTCTCTGTGCAAGCGGCAGCACCGAGACTCAGGACCAAAACGGCAATACGTGCTGACCAGCTACCCATAGTGCCCCGCTTCTTTAGGCTCAAAGTTGGGTGCCGACGGTTTAACCTGCACAACGAACCACCGGAATAGACATCATCAAACCTACCGAGAATACAAGAAAAAACCCGCCACATTTTCAGTGGCGGGGAAGAATTTCTTGTATTCCTGTATCGAGGGATGTGGGCCTAGGCACCATCGCCCTCTGGTGCAGCGTCTGCAGCGGCCGCTTCAGCCTCGGCTGCTTTTGCGGCAGCGGCTTCTTCTTCCGCCTTCGCCTTGGCCATAGCTTCACGCTCTTTTGCGGCCGCTTCCTTGCGGGCGGCTTTGTCGGCCACACGCTGGCGCTTCCGGTCCGTTTTGGAAACAGCGATCTCGACCTGCTCAATGCCGTGCCCCGTGGTGCGCTCAGCGATGCGCGCGGACTTACCGCGACGGTCGCGCAGATAGTAGAGCTTGGCGCGACGCACGCGGCCTTTGCGCTTCACCTCGATACTGTCGACGTTTGGCGAGTAGATCGGGAAGACCCGCTCAACGCCCTCACCGAATGAGATTTTACGAACCGTGAAGGTCTCATTCAGGCCACCACCCTTGCGGGCGATACAAACGCCTTCAAAGCGCTGGATCCGCTCACGCTCACCTTCTTTGATGCGCACATTCACAGAAAGCGTGTCGCCGGGCGAGAAGTCGGGCAAGGTTTTGTCGGCGTGGAGGCGAGCGGCCTCTTCGGCTTCAAGGGTTTCAATTACGTTCATCGCCAGTCTCCGGACGCTTAGGCTTTGTTGTGTGTTTGCGCTCAAGGAGGTCTGGCCGCCTCTCGCGCGTGATCTCTTCGGCTTGGGTGCGCCGCCAGGCTTCCACTTTGCCGTGGTCCCCCGATGTCAGCACCTCTGGAACGTCTCGGCCATCCCACACCCGAGGTCGGGTGTAATGGGGATATTCAAGCAGCCCCGTCTCAAAACTTTCATCCTCCAACGAGGCCTCATTGCCAGCGACACCGGGAAGGAGCC
>JBCCTK010000015.1:0-33887 GCA_039198685.1 Pseudomonadota bacterium
CCCCCCCGACTCGTTCGCAGGCGGCCCCGACTGGCTGAACCACCAGCCAGCATGGGCGCGATATCTGAGGGTCTCCAACGGGGACCCTTTTTCTTTGACACCCTGCCCACCCCAAAAAATCTGCGAAACCGATGAAACCCAAGACCGAAGACCGCCCCGCCGCATTGACCTCGAAGACCATGACCGGCGCAGAAATTGTCATCGAAGTCCTTAAGAGCCAAGGCGTCGATACGATGTTCGGCTATCCGGGCGGCGCTGTGCTGCCGATTTACGATGCGCTGTTTTCCGAAGCATCGATCCGTCACATTTTGGTGCGCCATGAGCAGGGGGCTGGCCATGCCGCAGAAGGCTATGCTCGCTCAACGGGCAAATGCGGCGTTGCGCTGGTGACGTCGGGGCCGGGCGCGACCAATATGGTTACACCCATCGCTGATGCGATGATGGATTCGATCCCGATGGTGGTGATCACCGGACAGGTGCCCAGCCATCTGATCGGCACGGACGCCTTCCAGGAGTGTGACACGGTCGGCATCACCAGATGCTGCGCCAAGCACAATTATCTGGTGACTGATGTCAACGATCTGGCGCGAATTCTTCATGAAGCGTTCCTGGTTGCCACGAGCGGCCGTCCGGGTCCGGTTGTGGTGGACATTCCCAAAGACATCCAGTTTGCCACGGGTATTTGGGTCGACAAAGATGATGTCGCCCGGCGCACCTATCGCCCCCGCACCGCACCAAAAGCCGAGCGGATCGAGCAGGCTATTGAATTGATGGTGAAGGCCAAGCGCCCCGTATTCTACACAGGTGGAGGCGTGATCAATTCCGGGCCCAGGGCGTCTGAGTTGCTTCGCGCGCTGCAAAAGGCAACGGGCTTTCCTGTGACGTCGACACTGATGGGGCTCGGCGCGTTTCCAGCGAGCCACCCGGATTGGCTCGGCATGTTGGGTATGCATGGCGCTTACCAGGCCAACCATGCGATGCATGATTGCGACTTGATGATTTGCGTCGGTGCGCGGTTTGACGACCGTGTCACGGGCCGGATCGATGCCTTTTCCCCGGGATCGAAAAAGATCCACATCGATATTGATCCCAGCTCCATCAACAAGGTGATCCGGGTTGATGTGCCAATCGTCGCCGACTGCGCTGAAGCGCTGGAAGCGCTGTTAGGCAGTTGGAAAACGCGGCGCGGAAAGCGGCCTGACCTGGCAGCCTGGAAGGCCGAGATCGAAACCTGGAGAGCGCGTCAATGCTTTGCCTATGGCGATAGCCAGACTGCGATCAAACCCCAATACGCGGTCGAGCGGCTCTATGAGCTGACCAAGGATCGCGACACTTATATTTCCACGGAAGTGGGACAGCACCAGATGTGGGCTGCCCAGCACTATCATTTCGAAGCCCCTAATCGTTGGATGACCAGTGGAGGACTGGGCACCATGGGTTACGGCCTGCCGGCAGCGGTCGGCATCCAGGCGGCCCACCAGGACGCTCTGGTGATCGACATTGCGGGTGAGGCGAGTGTTCAAATGGTGATGCAGGAAGTCTCTACGGCGGTGCAGCACAACCTGCCGATCAAGGTTTTCATCCTGAACAATGAGTGGATGGGTATGGTGCGCCAGTGGCAGGAACTGCTCCATGGCGAGCGCTACAGCCATTCCTACAGCGAGGCGCTGCCTGATTTTGTGAAGCTGGCAGAGGCTTATGGCGCAAAAGGCATCATTTGCGATGATCCAGCAGAGTTGGACGCGAAAATTCTTGAAATGATCGACCATGATGGTCCTGTGATCTTCGACTGTCGCGTGACCAAGGACGAAAACTGCCTGCCGATGATCCCGTCAGGTGCAGCACATAATGAGATGATCCTGGGAGAGATCCAGGGTGATGAGATCGGCGAAGACGGAAAAGGGCTGGTGTGAGCATGTTGAAACTTGTGAAATCTGCCCAAAAGCCCTGTCCTTCCAGCGCACTGACGATGGGTGGGCCACCGCCCGAGCGGTTTCCCAAGGCGGGGCCAGGCCTGACGTATGCCCAGGGCTTTGCGCGCGCGCCGGAAGGGCCCCACCGCCAGGCGTTGCAGGTGGTGACCAGCCGGCGTTAGCCGCGTAAAAGGGCCCCAGGCCATGACGGTCCATTCAAATTCCAGCACGCCTGTTTGGGTGTTGCCGCTCTGGCCTGCGCCGTGCCAAAACGGACGCTGGAATTGGCGGCTGCAAGGCAAGGATATGGAAGCGGAAAGCGTCTCAACCCTCTGGACGAACCATTCGGAAGCTTTCGTCGCCGCGATTGCGGCGGTCCTGGCCGCATTGATCGCGCTCATCAGTGCGTTCTGGGCCAGTCGCGCCAGCGATAAAGCCCAGAAGCTTCAAAAGGCAGCGTTGAGTATGGAAGTAGACCGTGCCTGTCTCGATTGGGGCCATGAAGCGATTGACGCCCTGGCGCGTGCGCGCGGCCTGGTGATGTCGCCAAGACTCCATGCCGCCCAAGGCGAATTCGAAGCAGCCAAGGCCAATTTGTCAGCAACCCTTTCGGGCCTTGCCGATCGCGGGCGCTTGTTCTTCCTGAACTATGATCCGGGCCAACCCCAGCCCGACATTGATACGGCTTATCAGGGGTCTCGCCCCGCAATCCTTTTTCCGCTGATCCTGGCGCATTACGAGCTTGAAGCGCTCGAATTCAAGGCGGCGGGCCACTCCAAGGCCCTGTCTGACTTCTTGTTCAACTGTCGGCGGCTCTTTGTCAGCGAGCTCCAGGATTTTGTGGACCCCGTACGCCGTAACCAGGCCTCTGACCGGCAGGACCATCGCGGTGGCCAGGCGCGCACCCAAGCCATGAAGCGGGCCGCTGAACTCGCCCTGGATCTGGAGATAAGACGGCCGGGGCTGCTTCTTCAATACCATGACCAGGGCATCCTGGACCGCATCTCCGATGATGAGCGTAAACGGCAATTACATGGTGGCAGGGAGGTCGCCACCCCTTGACAGACCCATACACCTCAAACCCCGCATCGGCCTATGATATGACGCCAGACGGTGAGGCGCCGGAAAAACGCACGCTAGCTGTAATGGTGGACAACGAGCCGGGCGTTCTGGCCCGGGTCGTCGGCCTGTTTTCCGCGCGCGGCTACAACATTGAAAGCCTCACTGTCGCTGAGGTGGATCGCTCCCGGCGGCGCTCGCGCATCACCATTGTCACCAGTGGCTCAGCTCACACTTTGGAGCAGATCGAGTCCCAGCTTCTTCGCCTGGTACCGGTCGACAAGGTGGTCGACATCACGAAGTCCAAACGCGGCGTTGAGCGAGAGCTCGCCCTGGTAAAGGTCGCTGGGACAGGGGCCGATCGGGTCGAGGCCATTCGAATGGCGGAGATTTTCCGCGCCAATGTGATCGATACCACGTCGGAAAGCTTCGTCTTTGAGATCACAGGCACCAGCGACAAGATCGATCAATTCCTTGAGTTGATGGTGCCCCTGGGCCTGGTTGAAGTCTCGCGCACGGGCGTCCTCTCCATCCGCCGAGGCAAGGAGGCGGGATGATCGCTCGCTGCAATAGTCCATTCCTCCGCGATGTTTGGTCGGTCTTCGGTGTTCCGCTGGATGCGGTGTCGCTGGATGATGCAGAGCGCGCTGTGCGCCGGGCCGTTGAGACCCGCGAGCGGCTCTCTGTGGTGACCCCGAACCTGAATTGGGTGATGCGCGCCTTGCGCGAGCCGCGCGCCATGACCCAGATACAAGAGGCGGATCTTAGCCTCGTTGATGGTGCGGGCGTTGTTTGGCTCGCAAGGCAACTCGGTGCGCCTATTCCTGAACGGGTGGCTGGGGCAGACCTCTTTGACCGCCTGCGCCGCAGAGTGCCAGGCTTGAAACCGATCCGCGTATTCTTTTTTGGCGGCCGGGCCGGAGCAGCAGACGCTGCCATGGCGACGCTGAATGGTGAGGATGGCGGCTTGATCGGCTGCGGAGCGCTCAATCCCGGCTACGGGCCTGTGGATGATATGGGCGCACCCGTTGTGTTCGACACAATCAATCGCGCGCGGCCAGATTTCGTTGTGGTCAGCCTCGGGGCCGCCAAGGGGCAAGACTGGATATCGCGCTACCAGGGCCGCCTTGAAGCGCCGGTCATTTGCCATTTGGGCGCCGTGGTCGACTTTGTGGCAAACACGGTTAAGCGCGCACCGCCCTGGATGCAAAAAGCCGGGTTGGAATGGGCCTGGCGCATTTATGTGGAGCCTGGACTCTGGCAGCGATATCTTATGGATGGATGGCGGTTTTTGGGCGTCGTGCCCAACAAGCTCTGGGTCACCCAACGGGATTTTCGCCACTTGGACCCGGCAGGTGCCTTCACGGCGGAAGGGCTCAAGACATCCGACGGATTTGAAATCACCCTATCTGGTGATGCGATAGCGCCCCAATTGGAGCCGCTCCGCCCCGTTTTGCAGAGGGCTGTCGCAGCGAAAGGACCGGTCCGGCTGGATGCATCGGGCCTCGGGACGTTCGATACCAGCGCAATGGGCCTTTTGGCGCTGTTGAAATCACGTCTTGTGCGCAGTGGCCGCACGCTCCAGATTCACGGGCTGTCCGAGCCCCAACATGACATTTTCGCGCGCATGGAACTTATGCCGCGCCGCGCAGTTTCCGGCGTTAGCGCCGCCCCCCATGAGACTTTGACCCAAGGAGTACCGGCCGAATGAACATACACTACGATAGCGATGCAGACCTATCCTTGATCCAGGGCAAGAAGGTTGCTGTCATCGGATACGGATCCCAAGGTCACGCCCATGTGCTGAACCTGAGAGAAAGTGGTGTGGAACAGCTCAAAGTCGGTTTGCAGCCGACCTCTGGTTCCAAGCCCAAGGCGGAAGCCGAAGGCCTGGCAGTCGTTTCGCCGGCGGAGGCGGCCCAGTGGGGCGATGTCATCATGATCCTTGTGCCTGATGAGAAACAGTCGGTGCTCTGGGCCAATGAGATCGAGCCCCATGTCCGCGCGGGCCAGCACATCATGTTCGGCCACGGCTTCAATGTGCACTACAATCTGATCCGTCCTCCGGCAGATGTGGACGTGTCCCTTTCTGCGCCAAAGGGCCCCGGCCACACGCTGCGAGACCAATACCAAAAGGGGTTTGGCTTGCCGGGCCTCATCGCTATCCACCAGAACGCGACGGGAAGCGCGAAGGACGTGGCGCTCAGCTACTCCAAGGCCATTGGCAACACGCGGGTTGGTGTGATCGAGACAAGTTTCAAGGAAGAGACAGAGACCGACCTGTTCGGTGAGCAGGCCGTGCTGTGTGGCGGCGTTGTGGAGCTGATCAAGGCTGGCTTCGATACACTGGTTGAGGCGGGCTATGCACCGGAGATGGCGTACTTTGAGTGCCTGCACGAGGTGAAGCTGATCGTCGATCTCATCTATGAGGGCGGCATCGCCAACATGAACTACTCCATCTCGAATACGGCTGAGTATGGCGAGTATGTCTCAGGCCCCCGCGTTGTCACTGACGAGACCCGCATAGCCATGAAAGGCGTCTTGGAGGATATCCAGAACGGCACATTTGCCCGAAACTGGGTGTTGGAAAACCAGGCCGGCGCGCCCGGTTTCCACGCCATGCGGGGCAAGATGAACGACCATCTTGTTGAAGACATCGGCGCTGAACTACGCGCCAAGATGCAATGGGCCAACAAGTCAAATCAGCTTGTGGACAAGGCACGGAACTAGCTGTTGAGGCTCCACAGCTAGAGCCCTTTCCGGCCGAACTGAAACACTCGGCCGGAAAGCGCCTTAGCGCGCCCGGATCCCACCCAGGTCGAACGTGGCGCCCCAGGAGAGGCTGATCATGGCGCTCCAGTTCAATTCGTCGCCCGCTTGCTGGGCGACACCGCCCGCCTCGATCTGCAGGTTTTCAGCCAGGCTCCAAACGGCACTGGCGCCGAGTTGTGCATAGTCTTCAAAGCTGTAGAGCGGGTCTCCGCGGCGATTGATGAAGTCCGATCCCTCGAAATAGCTCGCGTGGAGGCGCACTGTGGTGGCCTCGTTGGGGGCGAGGTCCACGCTGGAGCGCACTTCAAAGCCGTCACCGGTTTCAGTGGCTGTGTCCTTTGTGGAATCCGATGATCCAAAGGCATGTGCGCCAAGCCGCAGATCATCAATCCAACTCATGCCGCCAGGCTGAGAAACGCCCACGGATCCACCGAGCTTTACAACGAAATTGTCATCGACCTGGCGGCTTTCACTGATCTGGCCACCAGCATGTGTCCAGAGCACCTGTGCATCGAGGTGGACCATCTCATCCAGAAAGCGCAGCTGGGATGCGTTGCCGATCTCGAACTCTTCGGCATCGATCTCGCCTTCGCGGATCCGCCAATTGATCCAGGTGTCCTGTTTCCAGCCCGCCCTATCGACGCGGAATTGGAGACCCTGCTCGGTAAGGTCGCGGAATTTATTTGTATCGTCGAAGAGGGCGTCATGGATCCAGTGGGTCTGGGCCAGTGTTCCACCAATCACGAACATATCGTCAGCCGGTTCGGCGACAATGCGGATCAATGGTTCAATTTCATCAATGCTGTCATCGTCGCCAAAGTTCTGACCGAGAACGGCCCCGAGTTCGATGGAGATGCTGTCGCTCGGCGCATAGCGTGCACGGACCGGCACAATCGCGCCAAAGAAAGTCTCGCCATCAAGTTCGCCCAGATCGATCAGCTCCAGATTCTTGAAGAAGACGGCCGTTTCGACGACGAGGTCGATTTCGCCTTCCGGCGTTTCCGCGCCCTCCCGTGTCTGGTCAGCGTAGCCGTAATTCTGACCCAGAATCGTTGAGTTGTCGATCAGTGAGAAATCTTCCGCGGTCGCCGCGAGCGGAGTAAGACCAAGTCCCGAAGCGATACAGGCTGCCCGTTTCATCCATGATTTCATTGGCGTATCCCCGCAGTTTACAATCCCGATTAACCATTCGGTCATCTTCGCGCAACGCGGGACATATCTTCGTGCGCGTTCGCCCAATGGGGTGTGGGTTTCAGGGCACAGGGTTTGCGCAGTTTGCACGACATCGTGTTGCTGGCGGGTCGCTGTGCACATTGCGACCCGAGCGCTTCGGTGGCGCGCGCAGACTGGATTGCGGGTGCCCTTGCCATAGCCGATGCCAAGGGGCGCCTTTGAGGCGGCGCACTAAGAGAGCCGCTGGAGCAGGGCCGTTGCGAGCCGTTCGCCCAGGTCCGGGCCCTGCTTGGGGTAGAGATAGGGCTCGATGAGTTCCAGCTCCATCAGGAGTAGGCCGCCATCTTCTGCGCGCAACATGTCCACCCGCGCGTAAAGCGCTGGCGTGTCGAGGGCACTGAGGACATGATGCGCGACTTTGAGGTCTGCCGCGCTCGGCGTGATTGGAGTTTCCGTGCCGCCATAGAGGGATTGGATACGGTAATCGCCGGGTTTTGCGGTTTTCACCAAGGCATGGGACAAGGCGCCATCTATCATCACAAAGCTGATCTCGCCCTCATCGACGATGGACGACATGAAAGGCTGGACCATCATGGGGTGGGGCATTGCAGGGATGGAATCGCCGCGGCGCAAGCGGTGCTGGCCGTCAGCGCCGGCGCCCACCTGGCGTTTGAAGACGAGGTCATCGCTGTCCAATGAATCAAAAGCGCGTGCAGCGGCGCCGGCCGTCATCTCGTCTATCCACAGCGTCGGGATAAGCCGGGCACCTCCGGCTTCAAGATCCCTGAGATAGGTCTTTCGACTGTTCCAACGCACCAAGGCAGCGGGATTAAACAGCGGGGTTTGCGCTTCAATGGCATCCAGGGTCGCTAGAAATTCGCGGGCCCGGTCCCAATAGTCCCAGGTCGAGCCGATCATGACACCGGCATATCGCGACCAGTCAGCGCCTGGATCGTCCCAGGTGATATCTTCCAGGGTCATGCCCTGTGCCGCGAAAGCGGGTCGCAATGCCTCCATCATCCAGTCATGTTCGAAGGCATCGCTGCGCCGGTCGGGGGAGCTGGGCAGGGTAACGGACGAGGCTAGATAGGCGATGCGCATGGATCAGACTGTTCGTTGCGGATGGCAAAGCTTGCCCTTAGCGCGGCGCGGCGATAGGCGACACCCCAAGCCCTGTGCAAGGGCCCAAAAAAGGCTCGCAACGAAGGAAAGTCCATGAGTGAACCGCGCTATGATGTTGTCGGCCTTGGCAATGCGATTGTCGACGTCATCGCCCCCGTCGAAGACGCCTTCCTGAACACGTGGGACATTCGCAAGAATGGCATGACGCTGATTGATGAGGCCCGGGCTGAGACGCTCACGGGTGCCGCAGCGGGACAGGAGCTCTCGGGTGGGTCTGGCGCGAATACAATGGCCGGTGTGGCAAGCTTTGGGGGCAAGGCAGGCTATATCGGCAAGGTGGCTGAAGACCGCCTGGGCAGCGTCTTCGCGAAGGAAACACGGGCCATCGGCGTCGAGTTTGATACAAAGCCGCTTGCCGACGGACCGGCCACGGCGCGCTCGATTATCTTTGTTACGCCGGATGGCGCGCGCAGCATGAATACATTTCTCGGGGCGTCGGTCATGTTCTCGCCCGCCGATGTCGATGAGGACATGGTCCAGAGTGGGGCAATTCTTTATCTTGAAGGCTACCTTTTTGACCGCGAAGACGCGAAAGCGGCCTTCGTCCACGCTTCGGAAGTTGCCAAGGCCGCAGGTCGGAAGGTGGCGCTGACGCTTTCTGACAATTTCTGCGTCGATCGCCATAGGGAAAGCTTCGGCCACTTGATTGCGGGCCATGTGGACATTGTCTTCGCCAATGAAGCAGAGCTTCTTTCGCTTTATGAGACAGATGATTTTGCAGCGGCGCTCACCAGGCTGCAGGCCGATACGGCCGTTGCTGCGGTGACACGCAGTGAAGTCGGCTCCGTTGTGGTCGGTAAAGGCGAGCCGATCCACCTCCCCGCCGAGCCGGTCGATAAAGTCGTGGACACGACAGGCGCTGGCGACCAATACGCCGCCGGATTTTTGTTCGGCTTCGCCCGCGGCTTGCCGCTCGCGAGTTGCGGTAAACTCGGCCATATCGCAGCGGCTGAAGTCATCAGCCATTACGGGCCCCGCCCTGAAGTGAGCCTTGCTGAGTTGGCGAAACAGGCAGGGATCGAGCCTTAGGTGTCGCTTTCAAAATGCCGCTTGATGGTGCACGGTCGAATGCGTATTGGGGTTACTCCATAACAATAGCTTGAGCTTGGGATTGGTGATGCAAACAGCAAGAATCGATGTGACAGCAATCAGTGTGTCCGGGCTTTGTATCATTCATTGTCTGGCCCTTCCCGTGCTGGTCTCAACGCTTCCCATTCTTGGTCCGGTTGCGGAAGCCGAATGGCTCCATCGCGCATTGGTTCTGTTGGTCCTTCCTGTCTCAGCACTCGCCTTCGTTCGCGCCACACCGGGCAGCCAGAGAATGACGTTTGGCGCCATGGCCATCATTGGCGTGGGCCTTTTGCTGGCGGGGGCGTTTGTCGAACCGTTCCATGACTACGAAACCGTGTTGACCGTCGCGGGCGCGATCATCCTGTCGGCTGCCCATGGGTTTCGCTGGTGGCATCACCGGCGCGCCACGTCGGTTACCTTCCGGCACGAAGACCGCCTGTAGTGCCTCCGTCGGTCATCCTCGTTTGGTGACTTCCTCTTCCAACTGTCCAAGGCGTTCTTTTCCAAAAAACATTTCATCGCCCACATAGAATGTCGGGATGCCGAAGACGCCGCGCGCCACCGCATTGGCGGTATTGTCGACCAGTTTCTGTTTCACCGCTGGGTCTTGGGTGACTTCCAATAGCGCCTGTCCGTCGAGGCCTGCGTCTGTCATAGCGCGTGCATAAATATCAGGGTCATCCATTTTCAGGCCATCTTCCCACATGGCCCTCAGGCCAGCCTCCACATAGGGCGCGAGGCCACCGCGCATTTCGGCGGCAATGGCACCGCGTTGCAAGATGATTGTATTGACCGGGAAGTGCGGGTTCATTTTAAACGCCTTAAGGTCGTGCTTGTGGATGAAACGCATCATCTCCAGCCGATCATAGTCGAGCTTTCCCTTAACATTGCCGAAGGCCATCATTGGCGCCTGGTTGTTTGTCGATTTGAAGATCCCGCCCAGCAGGCATGGGATCGTGTTGACTGTCGCGCCCGTGCGCTCTGCCAGCTCCATCAGCGGTTTGTGCACGAGATATGCGTTCGGACTGGCGAAATCGAAGATGAAATCGATCGTAACAGGCATGGGGTGGTCCTCCTTGGTGTTTATTTGCAGCGAGCGTACGCTGGTGAAAAGGGAGGATCAAACATGAAACCAGTGTGTCTTGTGATGGGAGCCGGAGCCGGGATCGGTGGAACGGTCGGCGCCAGGTTTGCCAGGGAGGGGTATCATGCAGTGCTGTGCCGGCGCAGTGACCAGGACGGTCTGGAGAGGCTCGTCGGTGCGATCAAGGCAAATGGCGGCGAGGCGTCCGGATTCCTTATGAATGCGATCGAGGACGATGCTATTGAGGCGCGGATCCACCAGATTGAGCGCGACATTGGCCCGATCGATGTCGTGATTTATAATCTCGGTGCCCAAATCGGCGACCGGGCATTGGCTGAAACCAGCCCCAAAGCGTTCGAGATGGGCTGGCGGCTCGCCACTTTGGGCCTGTTTCGTTTGGCCAGGGAAGTTTGCCCCCTTATGGAGGCGCGCGGTGGCGGGAAGATCCTGGTCACGTCTGCGACCGCTGCGGTGCGCGGAAATGGCGGCCAGCACTCCCACGCGGCGGCCATGGGAGGGCGACGCATGCTCTGCCAGACCTTGAATGCCGAGTTCTCACCCAAAGGGATCCACGTCACGCATATCCTGATCGACGGTGCCGTGGACGCGCCCGATACGCTGGGTAAGATGTTGGGGCCGGAACGCTTTGCGAAATTGCGCGAAGTGCGCGGGTCGGACGACGGGCTTTTGGTGCCAGAACATATCGCTGAGACCTACTATCATATCGCCCACCAGCACCGGTCCACATGGACCCATGAGCTGGATTTGCGGTCCTGGACCGACACAGCCTGGTGGAATCACGCTTGAGGCGAGCGCTTTAGACGTCCACGTCCAGCGTGCGTTCCAGCTCCACTGGGCCCGTCATCAAGACGTGATCATCGCTCTCGCGCCATTCGATCGTCAGTTCGCCGCCATCGAGGATGAGCCTGGCCTTTCTGCCCGTCTTCTTGGCCCGTGCCGCGCAGACCAGCGCGGCACACGCGCCGGTGCCGCACGCTTTTGTCAGTCCAGCGCCGCGCTCCCAAACGCGCAGGCGGATCGAGTCATGGCCCAGGATCTGGGCGAAGCCGACATTTGTCCCTTCGGGAAAAATGGGATGCCACTCCACCAGGGGGCCAAGCGCTGGAATGTCATAGGCGTCCACATCATCAACAAAGAAAACCGCGTGGGGGTTGCCCATTGAGACCACGGCGGGCCTGGCAAGATAGGGCGCATCCATGGGCCCGATTTTTACATCCACGCCGCGGACATCCATTTTCTCGCCCAAGGGAATGTCTTCCCACCCCAGCAGGGGTGAGCCCATATCAACCGTCACCAGGCCGCCCTCGGCCAGGCTTGCAACCAATGTGTCGGCGTCGGTGCGAATACCCACGCGCGCGCGTCCGGTCTCACCGAGGATCAAGTGCCCCACACAGCGCGTGGCATTTCCGCAAGCTGAGACTTCATTTCCATCGCTATTCCAGATGCGCATGAAGGCATCTTTTTCGGCGTCCCGCTCAATGGCGATCACCTGGTCGGCGTTGAATAAGCGAGCGATTTCGCGCACTTGCGCCGGGGCTGGGCCAAAGGGCGCATTGCGCGCGTCGAAGATGGCGAAGGCGTTGCCCGCCCCATTCATCTTCCAGACGCGCATCGTCTGCCCCAAGCCTTCAGTCGTGGTCATTGTGGAAGCCTCGCTGCGATGACCCAGCTAGCGATCTGGGCGGCCAATGCGGTCAAGATCGCCAAATTCATCAGGGGATGGGAAACAAAGAATGAAAGAACAGCGACGCCAATGCAGGCCCAGTCAACGCCAGCATTGCTCATCAGATGCCCCAGTGGTTTGCGGGCCGCCTTGACATCAATTTCAGTCACCGTGCGCCAAACCCGGCCCATGTCCGGAGGGCCAAATGTGTCCTGTAACTGTGACGGATCAATGATGCCTGTCAGTTCGCACAAGTCTTGGGGGCCGGCCACGCCGAGCCGCACGGCCCGCCAGCGCGAGGAGGATCCAATCAGGCTGATAATCGCCGAGATAATCACCACCAGCGCAGCCGCCGTGGCCGCCAGTCCATCGAAAGGGGGATATCCGCTCATGAACGATCTATTCGCATGCCAACTTCCCGCGGTGAAGAGGGTGTAGCTTAAGTCTGGGTAAAGCGCCTACTTTGCGCTGCAATTACGTCGCTGCTTTGCGCAGGGTACTGGCTGAATCCCAAAACGATCAGCGTCGGGGAATGGCTGCCCAATAGTCAAAGTCGAGGAGAACGCCCGGGCAATACTTACCGTCTTCACCCTTGAGCGGGAAGCGGCTCACGTCCTGGTCCTTGGCGGCCACGAGGCGCAGGCGTAGGGCGCCCACCGTGTCTGATAGCGCAGCCTTGTCGAGCACTTCGCTCCAAGCGTAGACCGTATCACCCGCAAAAAGAGGCCCAGCATGGGTGCCAGCATTGATGGCCATCATCTCAGCAGCGTTGGCCAGGCCGTTAAAGCTCAGCGCGCGGGCAATGGAGATGACCACACCGCCATAGATCAGGCGTTTGCCGAAGCGGCTGGCGGCCTGGGCGTGTGCGTCAAAGTGGACCTTCGCTGTGTTCTGGTACAGACGCGTGGCGATCTGGTGCTCGGCCTCCTCGACGGTCATCCCGTCCACATGGTTGATCTTTTCTCCAATGTCGTAGTCTTCGAACCGATCAACACTTCCGGCGAGGGCATCGTCCCAATTGGCATATGACCAGCTTGTGGAAAGGCTTTCGCCTGGCACGAAAGACTGCAATTCCGGCACAACGGTTTCCGGGGCAGGGGATGCTGCGTCGCGCTTGTGCACCATGACCCAGCGTACATAGCTCATCACTTCTTCATTCTTCTGGTTAAGGCCGCGCGTTCTGACCCAGACGACCCCCGTCTTGCCGTTGGAATTTTCCTTGCGCCCGATCACGTGGCTGGCGGCGCGTAGCGTGTCACCGGGATAGACGCCGATGGGAAAACGGCCCTCAGCATAGCCCAGATTGGCCACAGCGTTAAGGGAAATGTCCGGCACTGTTTTTCCGAAAACCACATGGAAGGCGAGCAGGGGGTCCAGCGGCATGCGGTCAAAGCCATTGGCGCGCGCAAATGTTTCGGCGGCGTACATGGCGTGCCGTGATCCGGTGAGGGCGCGGTAAAGCGAAATGTCGCCGTCGCTCACTGTTAGCGGTGTGGCGTGAATCAGTTCCCTGCCAATATGGAAATCTTCGAAATAGTTGCCGGGATTGGACTTTGTGGCCGCCATGGCGATGCTCCCCTTGCCGTATTCGGATCTGGCCAGGAGCTAAGCCGTGCAGGCGTGCGCGTCAAACGCGATCGCGCTTCCGCTCTAGATGTCGAACACCATGGTCATCGTTGCTTCGAAGGCGGCGAGCACGGCCCCCGCACCGGGCTGGGATAGGACGGCCAGCATGGGGGCTGACACGACGACAAGGGCCACCGTTCCCACTGACCCGGCCAGGAAGCGCGCCTCCTGGCTCGTGATCGCTGCCATGCGCTGTCCAGGCACCGTCCAGACAACGGGCCAGACAAAGAGGAGCAGTCCGGACAGGACCAATAAGGCGATGGCCAAAGTAAGCAGCATGGTACAGGTCTCTCGATAAGCGCGCCATACCCATAGACCTTGCAGATTTAATCGCCGTTTTTGCGATCGCTGAAATTTCACCTATCACGCGAAACAGGGTCGTGCGAAAGCGCAGTTCAGGCGATATCCAACAGCTTGCCATTGGGCCGCCCGAGCACGGCCTTGTCGCCCTTGATGCCAATTGGCCGCTGAATCAGTTTGGGCTCCTCAGCCATGGCGGCAAAAACGGCATCATCATCGGCGTCGCCAGCAAGGCCGAATTTCTCGGCGTCTTTTTCTCTCAGGAACGCGCGCGGGCCCTGGCCCATCTTTTCGGCGATCTCACGGAGTTCAGCCTCGCTTAGCATCGTGGCCTTGCTCATATATTTTCGGATCTCTGGCTCGATCCCGTTTTCCTGAAGGAGAGCGAGCCCCTTCTTGGATGAACCGCAACCGGTGTGATGGATGAGAATGTAGGACACAGGTGGCTCCATGGATTTCAATCTGTTTATGAAGCCGAACCTAGGTGAGCCGCCCCTAGAGAAAAGGGCGGCTCGATTGGATTTAAGTCGCGTTTACGGCTGGTTTTGGTCCGCGTCGACGGCGCCTGCGCTGTCCGCCGTCTCCTTTTGGCGCGCCGCCACCGTCCGCACGGGGCTTGCCGCTCCCCTGGGATTTGCCACGTCCGCCAGGACGCCCCCCACCACCGCCCTGGCGTCGACGGTGTCCTGCGCCACTGCCACCTTGGCGCCGGGCAGGTCGGTCGCCTTCAACCGGCGCCGTGTCGATCGGCGCAGGCGCGGTGAAGCCTTCTGGCAGGTCCGTCACCGGGATCGACATGCGAATCGTCTTCTCGATGTCCTTCAGATAAGGCCGCTCATCGGGCGCCACGAAGCCGATGGTGACCCCGCTGGCGCCGGCCCTGCCCGTACGGCCAATCCGGTGAACGTACTGCTCGGGCACGTTTGGCAGGTCGAAATTAACGACATGGGTGAGGCCATCAATGTCGATGCCGCGCGCGGCAATATCCGTCGCAATCAGCACCCAGATCTTACCATCCTTGAACGATTTCAAGGCGCGGGTGCGTTGGTTCTGGGACTTGTTACCATGGATTGCAGCGGCCTCGATGTCGACCTTGTCCAGGTGGCGGACCAATCGGTCTGCGCCATGTTTCGTTCGCGTGAACACCAGCACGCGGCGTACGTCATCCTGTTTTAAAATATGTGCCAGAAGGGCTGGTTTGCCTTTATGATGCATGTGGATGACCGATTGTTCGACACGCTCTGCGGTCGTCGCGACAGGTGACACTGACACGCGGATGGGATCGGTCAGGAACTGCTTGGAGAGCCCGGCAATGACCTTGGGCATGGTTGCCGAGAAAAACAGGGTCTGGCGCTCATCGGGCACAAGCTCGCGAATTTTTTTCAATGCGTGGATGAAGCCCAGGTCCAGCATCTGATCGGCTTCATCGAGGATGAGTGTCTCAATCTGGCCGATATCCACGGCGCGTTGGTCCTGCAGGTCCAGAAGGCGGCCAGGCGTGGCCACCAGCACATCGGTCCCGCGCGAGAGGCTGCGGATCTGGCGGTTGATTTTCACGCCCCCAAACACGCAATCGACCTTGATGCGCATATGTTTGCCATAGGTCTCGAAGCTGTCTGCGATCTGGCGAGCCAGTTCCCGGGTTGGAGCAAGCACCAGCACGCGCGGGCACTTCGGCCGCAAGGGTTGGGAGTTGCTGGCAATGCGGTGCAGGGTGGGCGCGGCGAAAGCGAGGGTTTTGCCCGTGCCGGTTTGCGCGATGCCCAGGACATCACGTCCGTCAAGAACCGGGCCAATGGCCTGAACCTGGATCGGTGTCGGGGTTGTGTACCCTGCTTCGTTCAGGGCGCGCTGGATCGGTTCAGCCAGGCCGAAATCGCTAAAACTTGTCATTTTGACTCTTTCACATGGGCGCGCGCACACATGGCCATTCGGCGGCCGGGCGCGCGCAGGGTTTGTCTGCAGCAACCCCGCGTGAAACAGGGTGCGTAATTCTCAAGGGAAAGCCCCAAGGGTCCTGGCGCATGTCTGGGGCCGGTCGCCCCGCGCGTGCTTCACGCCGCCAGCCCAACTGCACGCTCAATAAAAGAGGGCGCATCGACTGCTCGCCAGATGCGCCCTTGGGTCTTCAAAGTCAATGAACTTTGTGCGGTGCAGCGCATAGGTGTGCTGCTCCCAAGCCGCAGGGTTTACCTCCGCTCACCCTCTGGCCGAAGAAGACATTAGCCCGCGATGTACTGCGCGCCATTCACGGTCATGGTGGCGCCGTTGATGAAGGCAGCTTCGTCGCTTGCGAGGTATGACACCATGGAAGCGATTTCCTCAGCTTTGCCGAGGCGGCCCACGGGAATGGTCGAAATGATGCCTTCGAGCACTTCGGGCTTAACCGCCTGCAACATTTCCGTGTCAATATAGCCGGGCGCGACAACGTTTGAAGTGATGCCCTTTTTGGCGCCTTCATAGGCCAGGGCCTTGCTGAAGCCGATGATGCCGGCTTTGGCGGCCGAATAATTTGCCTGGGTGAATTGGCCTTTTTGGCCATTGATAGACGAGATATTGATAACCCGGCCGAAGCCACGTTCGCGCATGCCGCCCCAAACCTGGTGGGTCACATTGAAAGCGCTGTCGAGATCGACATTGATGACCTCAGTCCACTGCTCTTTGGTCATCTTGTGAAAGGGGGCGTCGCGTGTGATCCCGGCATTGTTGACCACCACGTCAATGGAACCCACAGCCTCTTCGATCTCGGCAAGCCCCGCGCCGACCGCGTCATAGTCGCCGACATTGAACTTGAAACAGCGCACGCCCGTGGCCTCTTCGCAGGCCCGTGCGGCCTCGTCATTGCCACCATAATTGGCGACAACGGTCATGCCGTCCGCCTTCAGGCGCTCTGAGATAGAGCGGCCAATGCCGCGGGTTCCGCCTGTTACCAAGGCAATGCGTGTCATGAGTGTCTCCTCCCGAGAGTCAATTATATGCGTGTGCGAAAGCCTAGCTTAATCAAGCGGTGGTAAAGCTTTCTTCAAGAGGTTGGTCGAACGGCGTATTATGTGCAAGGGTTGTGCAACCCAGAATGCGCCGATCCGGTCAATAATCATTGCCGCGCGCAGACCAGACAAAGAGGCTCCCCATGGCACGCCACAAGGGCGACGGTCCGATCATCATCAAAAAATATGCAAACCGGCGTCTGTATGACACGTCCACATCGTCCTACGTGACGCTGGACCATTTGTCTGAGCTCGTGCGTTCGGGTGCCGATTTCGAAGTGCGCGATGCCAAGACGGGCGAAGATCTGACACGGTCTGTTTTGACTCAGATCATCTACGAGAATGAGACAAAGGGCGAAGGCGCTCTGCCGCTCAACTTCCTGCGCCAGCTAATTGGTTTTTACGGTGGCGGCGCCCAATCGATGCTTCCCGCTTGGCTCGATATGTCCATGAACCAGTTTGCAGAGGGCCAGGAGCGCTGGCGCACGGCCCTTGGCGGCGCCACGCCGCTGGCTCTGTTTGAAAAGCAGGCCAAGCGCAACATGACCATGTTTGAAAACGCCATGAAGATGTTCAACCCCGCCATGGCGGCCACGGACACAACACTGGACGATGGCGATGAGGCTACCGTGGATGATGAGGACGAAACGCCCTCTGACCGCGCCCTCAAGTTGATGCAGGCCCAAATGACCGAGATGCAAAAGCAGCTCGAAGCGCTTTCCGGAAAGGGCGGGAAGTAAGCGCTTTCAATCGCCTTATAAAGACAAGAAAGCCCGGCGAATGACTTCGCCGGGCTTATTTTTTTCGGGTTGGGCTTCAGCCTAGCCGGAGAACCCTTCGCCAACGGCGAAATCGCGGCGGGCCGAAACGATGGTCACAACCACGCCTGCCAACACATCCAGGAGGGTCATGATGGTGAGAATGAAGAATGTCGATGTTGCGTAGTTCGGCAGCAACAGGAACATGATCAGGCAGGCGATGAACAAGATCATGGAGATGGCATGGTTCATGATGGTGGCTGTTCCAGTGGACGTTGACTTCAAGATCTCCAGAAACAGGAAAGCCAGGGCCAACAAGATGAGCATATCACCATTTGTGAGCTGCCATTCGACCCCGGAAATCATGTCGAGCGTCAACAAGCCGCTGTTGAGGCGTTCAGCCAGGGGCGCGACCATTCGCTCGCCTGTGACGGGGTCCAGCGTGGTGATGTCGGTACCGCCTGCCGTGAGCGCCAAGACCATGTAAATCGCAACTGGAATGACCAGAAGCGGGAAAACCGAAAACAGAGCGCGCATGCCACTCCCTCCATTGTTGCCAGAACCATCGCCTGAGCTTTGCCCGCGGCGGCGGTTTTCTTCCAATTGTGCCGCCCCGATGGCCGACATGATTTCATTTCGAGCCACGAGCTTGGAGTCCCCTCAAAGCGGTTAACAGGCCATGAATTACCGCAAATGGTAGCACTGGGCGAGGGGAAACGTCACACAGCGCCGGGGTTTTTGAGATCATTTTGCCTTGCGCGTAGGATCGGATGGGACAAGGAGGCGTCAGTGAATGCCTTGGTGGCTCCAATTCGCGCCTTGGCCGATTGATTCTGGTTTGGCTTCGTGGTGCCTTCAAGTTGCTCAGGCGAAAGGTGAAAACCCCGTATCGCAGTGAGTATACAAGCCCTTAAAACTCATCCACGCCAGCCGGGTTTCGGCGTCGGCGGATCAACCACGTCACACCGCGCAGGTCCGACAGGGCCGCCCAGAGTCGGCCGAAATTATTGTACTTCGAAACCCCGGCGCCGCGCTCACGGTGGTTCACGTCATGGAACTCAACGCCATAGCCCTCAGCATTCATCATCGCGGGCATATAGCGGTGCATGTGATCGAAATAGGGAAGCGACAAAAAAGCCTCTCGGTGCATCACCTTGATGCCGCAGCCGCTATCGTCGCAATCATCCCTCAACAACCTTCTGCGAATGGAATTGGCGAAACGCGAGCCGAACCGTTTCCAGGCTGTATCCTTGCGGTTGGCGCGGCGCCCCATCACCATTTTCAGCTTCGACGCTGCATCGGCGCGCGTGAGCTTTCGGTAGAGGTCTGGCAGGTCTGCAGGGTCGTTTTGTCCGTCGCCGTCCAGGGTTCCAACGACGCGTCCACGCGCGCCCAGCACTCCGGTACGTATGGCCCTGGACTGGCCAGAGTTCTGACGATGCCCAAGAACGCGGAGTGCCGGAAAGCGGTCCTTCAACCCCACCAGGACCGCCCGGGTATCATCGGTGCTGGCATCATCCACGAAGACCATCTCGAAGGCGCGACCATCCAGGGCAGCGGCGATCTCGGTCACCAGTTGCTCAACGTTTCCGGATTCATTGTGCACGGGGACAATGATTGAGAGTTCCAGGGCGTCGGACATTTTACACAGGCTTTCCAAGGGATCGTTTGGGGGTCAAGCGGCGCTGTTAGCTTACACCGAAGCGCTTGGCGAGGGGGCGTCGCACTCAGGGTTCAACACGCTTGACTTCCCGAGGGGCGCTGGCGCGCAATGGCACCAAGACGATATGAGGAGGACTCCAATGCGCGTTGCCAGCTTGAAAAAACCCGGTGGCCTTGAGACGCTAACCGTTGAGGAACGACCGGCGCCTTTGCCAGGTGCCGGCGAGGTTCTTGTGCGGATTCGCGCCAGCTCCCTGAATTTCCATGATTTCGCTGTCGTTGCCGGTATGATCCCGGCCGAAGATGGGCGAATCCCCATGAGCGATGGTGCCGGCGAAGTGGTGGGCGTCGGAGAGGGCGTAACCCTGTTCGAAAAAGGCGACCATGTGGTCTCGACCTTTTTTCCGGATTGGCTGACCGGCCCGCCCGCCGATGCCGATTTCAAAGGTGTCCCGGGCGACGGAATCGATGGATATGCCGCCGAGATGGTCGCGATGCCGGAAACGGCATTCACGCGTCTTCCAGAGGGTTACAGCTTCGCGCAGGCGGCCACCTTGCCCTGCGCCGCGTTGACGGCCTGGCGTGGCATGTTTGTGGAAAACCAGGTAAAGCCGGGCGATTGGGTGCTGGTTCAGGGCACCGGTGGGGTGTCGATCTTTGCCTTGCAATTCGCGAAGGCTACCGGCGCGCGTGTGATCGCCACCTCGTCTTCTGATGAGAAGCTGGCGAAGGTCAAAGCCCTGGGCGCCGACCATGTGATCAACTACAAAACCGAGCCCAAATGGGGTCGAATGGCATTTGAGTTGACCGGCGGGCGCGGCGTGGATGAAGTGGTCGAAATTGGTGGGCCCGGGACATTGGGTCAATCCATCGATGCCTGCGCACTGGGCGCGCATATTTCCCTGATCGGCGTGCTGACGGGCGTCTCTGGAGAGGTGCCGACGGCGAAGTTCTTCCAGAAGAACCTCACCATGTCCGGTATCACCGTCGGCTCGCGCGCGCACCAATTGGACATGATCTCGGCCATCGAAGCCAACGCCATCAAGCCTGTGATCAGCGATACGTTTAAGCTGGACGATATCGCCGCCGCCTTCGCCCACCAGGTCGCCGGCAAGCACTTCGGTAAGATCGTGCTGGAGATTTAGGGAATTCGGGAAGAAAAAACGCCCGCAGCGTTCCAGCCGCGGGCGTCATTGTGTGGGAGTAGGCTTAAGGGCTTACCAGATGCGGATGCGTTCTTCTGGCGGAAGGTAGAGTTCGTGCTCTTCGGTTATGCCGAAAGCTTCATACCATTCGTCGAAATTGCGCACGATACCGTTGACGCGGAAGCGCGGGGGGCTGTGGGGGCCACGCACCAGTTGCTGGCGCAAGGCATCATCGCGATACTTGTTTCGCCAGACTTGTGCCCAGGCCACGAAGAAGCGTTGATCGCCGGTGAAGCCATCCAGGACAGGGGCTTGCTCTGCCTCGCTGATGACGCCGTCACCATCTGTATCCAGGCTGATCTGATAGGCGCGATAGGCCATGGAGAGCCCGCCCAGGTCGCCAATATTTTCGCCCAGGCCGAGCGCACCGTTCACGCAGGTTTCGCCATCATCCAGGGGGCAGAACTGGTTGTACTGGGCCACGAGGGCGCCTGTCAGGGCTTCGAAATTCGCGCGATCCTCATCGGTCCACCAATTGCGCAGCACACCGTTGCCATCCGAGCGTGAGCCCTGATCGTCGAAACCATGGCCAATCTCGTGGCCGATGACGCCGCCAATCGCACCGTAATTGATCGCTGGATCTGCGTCGAGATTGAAGAAGGGCGGCTGCAGGATGGCGGCCGGGAAGACAATCTCGTTCCGGTTCGGGCTGTAATAGGCGTTTACCGTCTGGGGCAGCATGAACCATTCTGTCTTGTCGATCTCCTGGCCAAGCTGGGAGATCATATCCTCATAGGCCCACGCGCTTACGGCCATCTCATTCTCGAAAGCGCTGCTGCCAACCTTAAGGCCGTCATAGGTTTCAAATTTCTCGGGAAAGCCAATTTTTGGTGTAAACTGGTCGAGCTTGGCTTCGGCTTCAATCTTGGTCTCCTCGCCCATCCAAGTCAGGTCATCCAGATTGAGCGCCATCGCTTCGCGGAGATTGGCGACCAGATCGTCCATTGCGGCTTTGTTTTCGGCCGGGAAGTAGCGCTCAGCGTAGACCTTGCCGACGGCCTCGCCCACTGAGCCTTCCACTGTGGATACCGCACGCTTCCAGCGTTCGCGTTGTTCTTCCTGGCCGCGCAGGGTCTTGCCGTAATACTCAAAAACCGTTTCATCGATCTGCGAAGGTAGAACGTCTGACTTTGACCGAAGGAAATCGGCTGTCAGCCAAGCCTTCCACGCCTCCAATTCATAGGATTGAGCAACCGAAAAAATACCGGCAATTCCGCCACCCGACAGCTTCTCGATCTGATCGTCATTCAGGCCTTGCTCTTCGATTTCTTCTGCCGTTGGTGTGACCTGGCGCACAACGAATTCGGTCTGGTCAGCCAGACCCGCCTCCTCAAGCCATAAGGCAAGAGGGAATTCACCCGCCAAGGCCAGGATATCTTCCATTGTCATCTTGTTGTAGGTGAGGTCCCGGTTGCGCCCGGCAGCGCGGTCCCAATGGGCCTTTGCCAGCTGTGTTTCCAGCGCAAGGATTGATTGCGCGGCGTCGCCAGCCTCTTCATATCCCGCTTCAGTGAGCAGCGTTTCGAGCATGGCCGTGTAGGCAACGCGGTATTCCAGATTCTTCTCAGTGTCTTTGAGATAATAGTCCCGGTCGCCCATACCGAGCCCAGCCTGGGTGACATAAAAAATGTAGCTGTCGGTGTCCTTGGAATCGATATCGACCCAACCGCCGACAGGGCTGGCAAAGCCGTTTGCCGCGAAGACACTGGCCAGGTCCTCGCGTGTCTCGATGGCCTTGATCCGGTCCAGATACGGTTGAACCGGTGCAAGGCCTGCCGCCTCTATCGTGTCCATGTCCATGTAAGCATTATAGACCGCTGCCACCTTGCCCTCGATCGTTGCCGGATCGGGCTGTGCGGCGGCGAGATTTTCGATGATTCCCCGCACGCGGTGTTCGGATTTTTCTGCCAGCAGCGTGAATCCACCATAGCGCGAACGGTCTGCTGGGATCTCGAACGTGTCGAGCCAGGCGCCGTTCATGTAACGAAAGAAATTGTCACCAGGGTGAATGTCGGTGTCCATTGTGTCGAGGTTTACACCCCATTCTCCCCAGATATCCGGTGTGGGGAGCTGGATGTCTGGTTCAACAAAACTGATTGCAACGGCCTCTGCTTCGGGCGTCGTGTCGATGGTCGGTTCCGCGTCGGGTGCGCCACACGCGGCCAGAAGGGCAATGCCTGCGGCGCTCATGAGTAGATGTTTCATATCAGCCTCTATCAGTCTTAACATCATTGCTTTTCAGCGTTGGATAAGGCGAAACCCATCCCCTGCCATAACTTTGGGAACAGGCTCTATTCAGCCGGTTTGAGTTCGCCCTGCACGCTGGTGCCGATGAGCTCTTCCTCATCGATCGCGGCTTGGCCGGAATAGCTCTGGCCGATCGAGCGAAACGGCCTTCCGTGCCAGGTCCAGTTGAAGATCCGGTGGACCTCGACGCCGATGGCATACATTGCCGGCACGAGCAGCAAGGAAACAAACAGGGCGAACGTCACGGCCGAGCCAAGCGAAACCACCATGGGCTTCAGGAATTGGGCTTGTGTCGAGCGTTCCATCATCAAGGGCAGCACGCCCACAAACGTTGTCACTGATGTCAGCAGGATCGGTCTGAAACGTGACACACCGCCGTCGACAATAGCCTGCAAGGCGCCGGCGCCGTCCTTGCGCCTTCGATTTATGAAATCCACCAGCACAAGGTTGTCATTGATCACAACACCGCCTGCAGCCGCGATCCCGAAGAATGAGAACATCGCCATGGGCACGCCCGTTATCAGGTGACCAAATACGGCGCCTGCATAGGCAAATGGCACCGCCGTGAGCAGGATGATGGGTTGGAAGTACGATCGGAAAGCCACGGCCAACAGGATGTACATGGCGCCGAGGGCAATCCACATGAACTGCACGATTTCTGTCTCAAAGTCCTGTTGCTGCTCGAAACCGCCAGCATTGTTGCGCGAAACGTCTGGCCATCGTTCTTCGAAGTCTGGCCAGAAATTCTCGTTCATATCGCCAATGATCTGTCCGCGCACATCGTCGGTTAATTCCGCAAACACGGAGACAGACCGCGTGCGATTCCGGCGAATGATAACGTTGATGCCCGGCGCGGTGGTAAATTCCGCCACTTGGTTAATTGGGATCTGGCGCCCGTCTTGTGTGCGGATCCGCAATTCGCCGATGGAGTCGAGATCCCGGCGCGCATCCTGTGGCAGGCGCACGCGCACTTCCACGTCATCGCCTTCGCGGGGCAGGCGCTGGACAAGTACGCCAAAATAAGCCGCGTTCACCTGGCTGGTGACATCAGACAGTGTGATCCCGAGGGCTTCTGCGCCGGGTTTCAACTCCACGCGGATTTCATCGGCCGCCGAAGATAAATTGTCTCCGATATCGTAAGTGGTGGTGTAGGTTTGGAGCTGCGTCTTTACTTCCTCCGCGGCCGCCCGCAATCGGTCCAGCTCCGGGTGATTCAAGGCAAAACGCACACCGCTTTCGTCATCGTTGAAGGTCGCCGTAACCGAAATCTCTTCTGCGTCCTGGATCGGACCCATTGCCAGGCGAAAGCGGTTTGAAATGTCTTCCGAAGACAGTGTTTCAGGGCGCACTTCCGGCGGGGCCAGTGAGATCCAGGCCTGCACATTGCGGCCAAAGGCAACGATGGAACTGTCCTCGATCAATCCACCGATTTCGGGATACTCTATGAGGGTTTCGGCCTTCATGACTTCAACGGCGTTCTGAACCTGTTCCTGCACTTGGGCCGTGCGTGTAAACGGCGTGCCGTCGGGCAGTTCAACATTCACCTGAATGAGATCACTCTCGATTTTCGGCATGAAGCTAAACGGCACAAAATTGTTGCCTACCAGGCCAAAGGCGATCGCCAGGGTCGAGACAAAGAATGCCAGGGTCGCATAGCGGAACTTCACGCACATTTCCAAAAACGGGCGATACAAATTGTCTGCAAACCAAAGCAAGGAGTCCGCAATTGAGCGCTGGACTTTCATGAACGAACCGCCGGGCCCGTCAAAACGTTGTGGTTTCAGGTGCGCCAGGTGGGACGGCAGGATCAGCAAACACTCGATCAATGAGAATGTAAGCGCTGCGACAACGACGAACGTGATCTGCTCGGTAAAGGCGCGGGTTGGTCCCGTAAGAAACGCCCAGGGCAGGAATGCGATGATGGTCGTCAGCACGCCAAAAATAACTGGCTTAAGCACCAATTGCGTTCCGAAGACCGCTGCATCGAGGCCCTGGCGGCGGCCGCTTTCAACTTCTTTGTGTATGTTTTCGCCAACAATGATCGCGTCATCCACCACGACGCCAATCACCAACAAGACTGCAAACAGTGACAGGATATTCAGGGATACGCCGAAGAAAGGCAGCAAGAAGACGCCGCCGAAAAACGCCGTGAAAATACCGATGGTGACCCAAAACGCCACGATGGGCCGGAGGAATAAGATCAACACAATCAAAACTAGGACACCGCCAAGGATCGCCGATTGGCCGATGGTCGACATCCTGGCCTTGAACGCGTCGGAATCGTCCCAGAGAATGTTGATCTTGAGGGCTTCCGGCAAGATCCCCTCATTCGGATCATTGGCGCGCCGAATGTAGTCCTTGAACCCGTCAGTATAGTCCACGATCTGCATATCGTCCGGGGCGACGACCATCACGAAAGCGGCGGGGCGATCTTCATGGGTGGCCAAAAGGCTTTCGTCGATGAACCCATCCAGCACATTGGCCACATCCCGCACACGTATCGTCGCCCCTTCCGGTGTCTGACTAATGATGATGTTCTCAAATTGCTCGGCGGTGTCGGCCAATTGGCGGGCTTGGATAGACACGTCGCCGGTGTTGGTGCGCACGCGCCCGCCAGAAGCATTCAGCGATGATGTCCGAATAGCGTTGGCAACGTCATCTAAGGTAAGATTGTATCGCCGTAGTGTCTCTTCTGACACCTCAACGGATACTTCTTCGCCTAGCGTGCCTTGCACGACGGCAAGCTGTCCACCAGCAAGGTTGGCGATATCGTCGCGGACCTGGTCTGCGACCCTTTTCATTTCACGGGGGCTCGCCTCCCCGTAAATCGCCATGCCAAAATACCAGTTCCGCTCTTCCCACTGGCTTATCTGGGGCTCAAAGGCCGATTGGGGCAGATTGTTGATCTGGTTCACCCGGCGCTCAATGTCGCGAATGAACTCATCCATATCGATGTCGTCGCGCCCGCGAATATTGACGATTCCGGCGCCTTCACTGGCGATTGACGTAATGCGCTCGATGCCGTCCAAGTCTGCCACGGTTTCTTCAATCCGCAGAACGAGTTGTTCCTCTGCTTCGGCTGGTGATGCACCCGGCCAGGATACCGACACCGTGGCCCCGGCCACCGCCACGGTCGGGAACATCTCACGCTCAAGGCTGAAAAACGAAAAAATGCCGCCCACGAATGCGACGATCATTAACAGATTGGCGGCAATCGCGTTTCGCGCAAACCAAGCAACGATACCGTTCATTGGACAGCCTCCTCGCGACCACGATCTGCTGCGGCCAGAGCCTCTGGGTCACTTGTGTCTGTTCCGGGCTCATGGGAAATCACGCTTCCGTCAGGGCGACGCTCGAGCACTTTGATCCGCATGCCATCGAAAGCCGCCTGAATGGGCGAGACCACCGCGAGGTCCCCGGCCGAAACCCCGGAGCTTACATAAGCTCCGTCGACATCCGAATAAATCAGCTCCACATCATGGATCTCCAAGATGCCTTCGTAGGGACGCCCGACATAGACTTTGTTGTCACTGCGCAGCGCTTCGCGGGGAACAATGAAAATATCGTCCAGCGTTGAGCCCTGAATTTTCGCATTCACGAACAGCCCTGGCGCCATGGGCACGCCATTATCAGACCCCTCGCCATAGGGATCGACCAGTTCGGCGATCACATTGAGCTGTCGTGAGCGCGGGTCCAGTGCCGCAGCGGTCCGGGTTACCTCGCCGCGCCAGTACCGGGCCGCTCCGGCAACCTCAGCCGAAAATACGACCGATGGGCCGGGATTGTCCGCGCTGGCGGCAAACGCCAGCGGCAGCCCGATCCTTCCAAGCTGTGTATCGGTGATCGGCAGGAGCACTTCGACAACGTCGGTCGCGAAGATGCTACCCAGCGATTGGCCTGGGCTTGCAAACTGTCCAATATCGGCTGAACGCTCGAAGACCCGGCCGGAAAACGGAGCGGTGACCGCCGTTCTGCGCAGGGAGAGTTCAGCTTCTGCCAGCTGGGCCAGCGCACTGTCCAGGGAGGCCTGTGCCTCGGCCAATTGCGGCTCGCGGCGCGCCAATGGGCTGGCCTCCGTTATTCCCAGGTCGATCAAGTCCTGGCGGGCAATTTCGGCTTCTGCCTCCTCCCGTGCAAGCCTCTGCCTGGCCGATGCCACCGCAGACCGTGCCCGGGTGACGATCAACTCATAATCTGCCGCTTCAAGCCGAATGAGCACCTGACCTTCACGTATAAAACCACCATCGATGAAATCGGGCGAAACAAATGCAATGCGACCGGATATCTGGGGCGATACAATAATCTCGCGCTTGGGTGAGACTTCACCTTGTACATCGACGCTGAGCGTCAAGTCACCGACTTCAATCGGTTCGGCAAAAACAGAGAGCCCCGCAGGTGGGCTGTCATTTTCTTCCGGTTCGGGCGCCAGATTTGAGAGGAGGATGGATCCGCCCACACCCAGGACAATGAGTATCAAGAGGGGTAAGAGGATAGTGAGGACGCGTGTCATGGTGTGGGGCTCCCACCGGGTGAACCGGAACTCGCTGTAGGTTGCGACAGGGATATTCCATCAGGACCCCCGCCTAGGGCAAGATAATACTGAATACGATTTATAGCGCGATTGGATCTTGCTGTGACCAGGGCAGACTCAGATGCGAGTCGCTGGGTTTGTGAATCGATCAGGTTGAAGATTGAAACCAGACCGTTCTGGTATTGCCTTAGCGCCAGATCTTCAGCGAACGCAGCCTCCTCCAGCGCCCGCTTCAAGGCGTCTTCCTGGATCGCCAGATAGGCATCGGCAGCAAGCGCATTCTCGACCTCTTGCCATGCCGTCAACGTAGAGGCCGCATAATTGGCCAATGCGATTTCGATGCGCTCGATGAATGCTTCCGTACGCGCGGTCAGCTGCCCGCCCGCATAGAGCGGTTGGGTGAGATTAGCCAAGGCGTTTGCCGCTATGAAGCTGGGATCGAAAGCCGTTGAGAGGTCGTCCGTGTTGGTCCCGACACTTGCCGTTATGTCCAGGCTTGGCAAGAGCGCCAGTCGCGCTTGTTCCGCCCGCAAGCCAGATTGTACAACCAGTGTTTCGGCCGCCGCTATATCTGGTCGACGGGACAGGAGGAGCGTTGGACTTGAAATCGGTTCTATACTGTTCAGCCCCGGCAGGGTTGCCGGAGCATTGATTTCTGCAGCGGGATAGCGCCCAAGCAGAACTTCCAATTGGCGGGCGGACTCATCCAATACCTGGCGGCGAGCGGCAATATCTGCTTCGGCTCTGGCCAATGCGCTGCGAGCAAGACGCACGTCCAGAGCGGTTGAAAGGCCACGGGCAAACCGGCGTTCTGTCAGATCTGCGGTGCGTTGGAGGGCTTCCAGGGTTGCAAGGGAGACGTCGCGCTGGGCGACAGCGGCATTCAGGTTGATCCAGGCGATGGCAGTCTGACTGGCAATCGAAAGGCGCGCATTCACCAGGTCGGCTTCTGCGATCAAGAGGTCGGCGTCAGAAATGTCCACCCCAGCGGCCAGGCGGCCCCAAAGGTCGGCTTCCCAGCTCGCATTCAGTCCGATCCCAAAGGATGGGTCATCACTGGTCACTGCGTCGCCGTCATTGTCTTCAAAAACACTCCGCCGTGCGCCAGTGGACAGTGAGCCTGATATGAACGGCAACAAGGTGCCGCGCTCAGCGCGCGCATCCGCCGCGGCGGCCCGCACCGTGGCGAGCTGAGCGGCCAGCGAGTAGTTGTTTTCAAGGGCTTCATCCACAAGAGCCATCATGGTCGGGTCGTTAAACCCGCTGAGCCAATCGCCTTGGTCTACGGTGCCTGAAACCCCGGCAGCGGCCCACGTGGCGGGGGCGTCAGGCGCGACCGGAAGCGGGTCCACTTTCCCCATATTATATGCCTCTAAAGACGCACAGCCAGACAACATAACGGATCCGACGAGGAGGGATGAACGCTTCATGCGGGTGTTCCAATTGTTCACTGTTCGGACCGCTTACGCTTGCCATCATTGACTGTCAATGAAGAATTATCGAAAATCAATAATTATGCTGCGGTGCAGCTCAGCGTGTTCCTGTGTGTGCCGGATGGGTGACACAATTATGGCCATTCCTGGCCTGCGGGCTCTTTTTGGGCCGCCACCGCTGGTGTAAGGGCGTGTTATGGTGCCGTCAGAACCCCATAAACCCAAACAAGACAATACCATGCCGATTCGCACCACGCCGCGCATTCGTGACCTCATCGTTCTGGTCACAATTTCTGCCGGCATTTTTGGGTTACTCGCGATTTCCGGAGCGCTTGGTTGGGTCGAGGCGATAACGGCGTCGTTCGTCTTGTCAGCCGCTGCATTGGCTTATTTTACCGGAACATCCCAACCGCCAGATGTTTTGCACAACCGGGCTGACGGGGGCGCTGTTGCCGATGAGGCTGGCCTCCAGGATTTGACCGAAATACTACGAGCGCTGCCCATCCCGGCGCTCCATATTGGAGCCGACCGGCGCATTCAAATTGCCAATGATCTCGCCAGGGAGCTTTTGCGTCTGAAAGCAGAGCAAAACAGCCTGGCCGCGTCGGTTATCCGGAATCCGGCCTTGCTGGAATGCCTTGAAGCAGCCCTGTGCGAGCGACCGCGAGCCGGACGCGTTGAACTGCCGCTTGGCCCAGGCAGTGACCAACTCTGGCTGGTCCATGTGGCGCCGTTTCGGTCTGGTGCGGGTGGGGCCCTTATCGTTATGGAGGATCACACTGCGCTGCGGCGCGCCGAGCGCGCGCGGGCTGACTTCCTGGCCAATGCCAGTCACGAGCTTCGAACACCGCTGACATCGCTGGCTGGGTTCATCGAGACAATGCGCGGGCCGGCGAAAGACGACCCGGACGCCTGGAGCCACTTCCTCGATATTATGTTCAAGCAAACCGAACGCATGAAACGGCTGATCAAGGACTTGCTGTCCCTTTCGCGGATCGAATTTAGTGAGCACAAGCCGCCCCAAACGGTGGCCGACGTTGCAGATGTTCTGGTGCATGTGATGGCGTCCATGCAGCCCCTGGCGGCTGAGCGCGATATCAAATTTGTGTCCCATGGTCCCGCTGAGGGATTGCGGGCCGTTGCAGACGGCGATGAAATGACCCAGGTGGCGCAAAACCTGATTTCGAACGCTGTCAAATATTCAACCGCCGGAGACGAGGTGCACGTCTTTTGCGGCGTAGCACCGTCCCTTGATGCGGCCCAAGCTCAGGCAGGACGACGTTGGACTGATGTTGGGCGGATCACAATGCTGCAACCGGCCCATCGCAGTGATGAGCCGGGCGTTTGGCTGCGTGTTGAAGACACTGGGCCTGGGATTGGTCACCAGCACCTACCTCGATTGGGCCAACGCTTTTATCGCGTTGATGAAAGCCGAGGCGGTGCCGTGTCCGGCACGGGGCTTGGATTGGCGATCGTCAAACACATCATGGCACGCCATCGCGGCGGTTTCATCGTTGAGAGTGCACCCGGCAGGGGATCCGCTTTTGGCGTTTGGTTCCCGGCGCAGGAATATGTCATGCCCGAAGGCGCAGCAGAAGAGCCCATAGCCAAGCCCGCCTCTTTGCAAGCGCCAGCCGATGCGATAGCCAAATCCGTCTAGTCAGGGTCATTGTGGCTGGGCGGAAAGGATATGGAATGGCTGTGTTGCGTTGGTTGGGTGCTTTGTTGGCGAGTTTGACGATGGTGATCACGGTCCATGCCGATGATCATGACGGCCCTTCCAAACCGACCAATATTCCGCCGCCCTATGTTCTGACAACCTCTGACAGTTTGGACGTCGGTGGACGTTCGGTCTCCTACACCGTCACCGCGAGCGAGACGTATCTGCGCGATGACGACAGTGAGCCCACTGCGTCCATCTTTTCAATATCCTATGTTGAACAGGGACTTGATGACCCGGCAGAGCGGCCCGTGGTGTTTATTTTCAATGGCGGTCCGGGATCAGCTTCGGTCTGGTTACATATGGGGGCCTGGGGCCCGCGACGTGTTGTGACACCGCCCGATGCCAGCGGGGCGGGCGCGGCACCCTACACAGTGGTCGACAATGACCATTCCCTGCTTGATGTCGCCGACATGGTGTTCATCGATCCGGTCGGAACTGGCTATTCGCGCGCCTTGGGCAACACCGACTCCAAAGACTTTTATGGCGTGAACGAGGACGCCGAAAGCATCGCGGAGTTCATTCGCGTCTGGCTGACGCGCAACGGCCGCTGGCAGAGTCCCAAATATTTGGCGGGTGAAAGTTACGGCACGACCCGCGCGGCCGCCGTGTCGGAAAAGCTTCAAGGCGGATGGAACGGCATTGCCCTGAATGGCGTGATCCTCGTGTCTGCCATACTGGATTTCCAAACCGCCCGTTTCGCGCCCGGCAATGACACGCCCCATATCGCATTTTTTCCGACAATGGCCGCGACCGCCTGGCACCACGGGCAAGTGGATACGTCACGGTGGAATGATGACTTCGATACATTCATCGACGACGCCAGAACCTTCGCGTCTTTTTCGCTTCCGTCAGTTTTGATCCGCGGGAACACTATGGCGCCGGAGGAAAAAGCCATGATGGCCCAACAAATGGCCGATTATCTGGGTGTTTCTCCAGAATGGATCGAAGATGCCAATCTGCGGATCAGCGCCACCCATTTCCGCAAGGAGTTACTGCGCGACGAAGACCTTACAGTGGGTCGGTTTGATAGCCGCTATACCGGGATCGACAGCGACAGCGTTGGTGACAGTCCGGAGAATGATCCGTCGGGCTATGGCATGGACATCGCCTATACGGCCGCTGTGAATGACTATCTCACGCGGGACCTGGGGATCGATTTCCGGGCCCCGCAGGCGGGCGACACAGGTGTCATGGAGCCCTTGGACCGGCGTTATAAGATCCTGACAGGTGAGCCAGGCCGCAACTGGAATTGGGATGTCAATGGACGCGGCTGGCCAGCCTATGTCAATGTTGCCCCATGGCTTGGCAAGTCCATGCGCGAAAACCCTGAATACAGGGTCCTTCTAGCGTCAGGCTGGTATGATCTGGCCACGCCGTTCTTTGGCGCCGAGATGTCTTTGATGAAGAATGGCGTTGTGCCTGAGCGCATTGAGTACACATATTACGACGCCGGTCATATGATGTATCTGGTCGAAGCTGAGGCCAAATTACTCTCCGATGATGTGAGAAATTTCATCCGTGACGAATAAGCCACAATCGTCATTTTAACCATTTGAAAACCAATAGACTCCCAGGGTTATTTCACAGCCTGTGAAATTCTCTGGGCGCCTTCGTTCTTGCGAAGTCCGCAAATGTTCGCGATCTCTTCAGGGGCTGATCCTCTTCGTGTGGCCGGAGTATCAGATTTGCCCATTGGCTCCCATGCTGTCCCATGATAGCCCATACAGAAGTAGGGTTTTTCCAAACGGCTGATGTGAAAAGGGCGGGGCAATGTTTGTCTCCACCTATGAAAGTACAATTGATGCGAAAGGACGCGTTAGCGTACCGGCACCCTTCCGTTCGGCCTTGGGTGGCGGTTCTCGTATCTTTCTCTGGCCAGCCCTGGATGGGTCCAAATGCCTTGAGGGTGGGGGCGAGGAGCTCATGGCGATGTACCGCCAGACCATCTCGCGCTTGCCGCCCCAGTCACGCCAGCGCAAAGCGCTGACCTTGGCCATCATGTCCCGCGCGACCGATCTCAAAATGGACGATCCGGGACGGATCAAGATGTCCGAGGCGCTTTTGGCCAGTGTCGGAATTGCCGACAAGATGATCTTCGTCGGCGCACTTGAGAGCTTTCAGATCTGGAGCCCTGAGGCCTATGCTGAATATGAGGCAGAAATGGCTGACGCAGTGAATGATCCCGACGTGATTAACGCTTTGGCTGCGCCTTATGATGCAACCATTGCGGCTGGCGGCGTTCCTGGGCTGACAATGGTTCCGGGAGACGACTGAGCGATATGGCCCACATTCCCGTTCTTCTCGAAGAGGTCATCAACGTCCTGGCGCCCGAGGACAGTGAGGTATACCTGGATGGCACATTTGGCGGAGGAGGGTACGCCGAGGCTGTCCTCAAGGCGGCCGACTGCACGCTTCTCGGTGTTGATCGGGATCTCGATGCCATCGCCCGGGCCGAAAGCCTGGCCGAAGCCATGCCAGGTCTTATTCCCTTGCTTGGACGATTTGGCGATCTGGACGTCCTGGCGATGGAGGCCGGCTTTCCGGTCGTAGATGGCATCGTGCTGGATCTTGGTGTGTCTTCATTCCAGTTGGATGAAGCTGAGCGTGGCTTCTCCTTCCAGAAGGATGGGCCCCTCGATATGCGTATGGGCCAATCTGGGCCCAACGCTGCGGACGTGGTGAACGGGCTGCCTGAACGCGACCTGGCCAATCTGATCTATCGGTTGGGGGATGAGCGCGCGTCCCGGCGCATGGCGCAAGCGATCGCGGAGCGCCGCTCCGAAGCGCCCTTTTTGACGACGCTGGACCTAGCTGACTGTCTCAGCCGGGCCGTTGGTGGGCGAAAGGGCGCACGCACGCATCCCGCAACCAAAGCCTTCCAGGCCATCCGCATCTACGTGAATGACGAGTTGGGTGAGCTGGCCCGCGCCCTTGCGGCGGCCGAACGTGTGCTCAGGGCCGGCGGGCGGTTGGTGGTGGTCACCTTTCATTCCTTGGAAGACCGCATGGTGAAGCACTTCTTCCGCGAGCGCGTCGGCGGGGTCGGCGCTGGATCGCGGCATGTGCCCGGCGTGTCGCAAAAGGTGCCGTCGAGTTTCGAACTGGTGACACGCAAGGCGATAGAGCCCAGTGAGGCCGAATGCGCAACCAATCCCCGCGCCCGGTCTTCTCGCTTGCGCGCGGCGCGGCGCACCGATGCGCCGGCATGGGGTGATGTCCCGGCCGCGGCTTTTGACTTGCCACCGCTCAGTGACCTGGAGCGCGCGCCATGAGCAAGACAGCCTTCGCCTTTGGTCTCGCCATTGTCGCGCTTCTGATCGTTGCGCTCTATCGGGCGAAATATGGCGCAAGCGAAGCCCGCGCAGACATCGTTGAACTGGATGTTCAGATCGAGGCGGCCGAAGAACGCCTGGCGCTTTTGGAGACAGACTTGTCGCATATGATCCGCCGGGAGTGGATCGAGGAATATGCCCGCCG
>JBCCTK010000016.1:0-29448 GCA_039198685.1 Pseudomonadota bacterium
CCACTTTCCCTCGTGTTCGGAGAAATAGAGCTGGACGAGGTGACCGACGGTCCGACCATGGTCAGAAAGAGATGGGGAGGGCAGGGGTTGCGAAGATGTTGATCCTGAAGCTAGCTGCACGCCAATCTGCCCGAGCATGTCATCTGAAACCATGTACCCACCGAACAGGGTTTTCCGCCGGTGGGCGGCGTAGCTGATCATCTCCCTTCGAACTCGGGTCACGCCCTCCAGCAGTTTGAGCCGCTCGTTATCCGAAAGCGCCTCCAACGTTTTGTCATACGGTGCGATGAGTGCCTGCGCATCCTTTTCGATACTCTTGTCATAGCTGCCGGCATCCATCATCGCCTCAAGCGTTTCCTCGCTTATTGCGTCCCAGTCGTCCCAATCGTATTGGGCATGAGAAGGCACGGTTTTCTTAACCGAGTGCGAGCCAGCCAATTGAGAGAAGAATTGGCGGATAAGCTCATCAACATCTATTTCGGTCGTTTGCGTCATGAAGCGGAGCCTATGGCATAGGCGATCAAAGTTGAACGCCGCTCTCTTCACGATGGGTATCGCGGCTCGGGAACATTGCGTGTTGAGCGATTTCCTGATGTCGGATCGGCCGAAGAGGGTTTGCAGGTCGCGGGGAATGGGTAGTCGGACGTAGTATACTGCGCCACGTCTTACCAAGTACGGGTGGGATCGCCCAGTCATCGGGCCACTTTCAGGGCGTGACTGTCACACCCGATTGTCACACTCTCCGCCTTTGCGTCATGTGACACAGGTCTGGCCCTGTTTACATTTGGTTTTTCCGGAAACTGGCGGAGAGACAGGGATTCGAACCCTGGGTACTCTTGCGAGTACAACGGTTTTCGAGACCGCCCCGTTCAGCCACTCCGGCACCTCTCCGCGGCTAAGGGCGTTGGGGTACTCCGTCAGACCCTTCTGTTCAAGGCCCGAAATCCCATTGGCGAGCACATATGGGTTTGACTCTCTGGGCCCCTTGTTGTTTATCGCGTCCTTCACGCCCGGAGCCTTATCGACGCGCCGGGCGATTTTCATATTTGGTTTCACGCGCGCTGGCCTGACCCCTGCTGCGCGGCAAGTCGAAAGGACGTGGCCCATGTTCGCGGTCATCAAGACAGGCGGCAAGCAATATAAAGTCGCTGAAGGCGATGAGATTGTTGTCGAAAAATTGATCGGCGATGCCGGCGAAGACGTCACGTTCGGTGACGTTTTGATGATGGGTTCCGGCGGAGACGTAAAGGTCGGCGCACCGACCGTTTCGGGCGCCAGCGTGGTCGGCGAGATTGCCGAGCAGCGCAAGGGCTCGAAGGTGATGATCTTCAAGAAGCGCCAGCGCAATACCTACCGGCGCAAGAAGGGCCACCGCCAATTGGAAACCGTGGTGAAGATCACCTCTATCCTGGCGGCTGGGGAAAAGGCGCCCACCAAGAAAAAAGCTGCGCCGAAGAAATCCGCCCCCAAGGCTGAGGCTCCAAAGGTTGAAACAAAACCGGTGGACGTGCCCAAGACAGACACCGGCGCGATGGATGCACGCGGACGCTTGTCTGGCCCGCAGGGCGAGGCCGATGACCTGAAAAAGATCAAGGGCGTTGGCAAGGTTTTGGAAGGCAAACTGAACCAAGCTGGCATTTTCCACTTCTGGCAGGTTGCGGCGCTCCAAGCCGAACAAATCACCGAATTGGAAGAAGAGATGAGCTTTCCCGGCCGTGTCGAGCGCGACAACTGGGTCGAGCAGGCCAGCGAATTGGCGAAAGAGGCATAGGTCGGGTATCGTCCCCACCTGTAAAGGATACGAGGCAAACCGATGGCCCATAAGAAATCTGGCGGCTCGTCCAAGAACGGTCGCGATTCAAACCCCAAATTCCTTGGCGTGAAGAAATATGGCGGCGAACATGTGGTTCCCGGCAACATCATTATCCGCCAGCGCGGCACGAAAACCTATCCGGGTCAAAATGTCGGTATGGGCAAGGATCACACGCTGTTCGCTCTCACTGAAGGCCAAGTGGTGTTTCGCCGCAAGGCCGGAAACCGTCAATTTGTCTCCGTTGTTCCTGTGGCTGACGCCGCTGAGTAAGACGGGGTTCAGCTTGGGATCTTGAAACGGCGATTGCCGCAAAACGGAATGATAAGGGGAGATGGCATTTCGGCTGTCTCCTTTTTTTGTGCCGCCACTATTCTTTTTTCCCGCCCCTGGAAGCTGCGCTTTCAGGAGCTTTGCCCGTCTTGATCGCGCCAGCACCCGCGACCACAGACCCTTTGGGCCGCGGCGGATGTGTTCAGATTGCAGCATTTGGCCAGGCGTCACCGCGTATTGAGATGCGCCGGCTCCGCAAAAGCGCCGAGCGACAAACGGCCGGTACCACCTTGGGCCCGGGTGCACACATTTCGCGCATGGCTTGACGACTTCAGTCGGGAAAGCGCCGCTGTTCTCACTGCTCGTCGGTCTCCAAGACCGGAAACAGCGTCGCTTTTAGACAGATACGGATCGCTGACATCCAGCGTCAGACTGTGGATGCGGCTTGCACAATCAACCAGATCTGCATCCCAGCGGGGCGCATCTGGATTGATGACCCTATGGATGCGAATCTGGCCCCACCAGGTCAGCTCATAGGCGATGAGCCCATTGCCGCCGGTTTCAATGCTCAAGCGCATGAACCTCGCAAACCGGCGCAGGTTCCAAAAGAAAACCGGCCAGAACAGCGGATGCACGACCTCGCGCCAACGCAAAAGAGGGTTTTGGGTGTCCATAGGCGCTAGTATTGCGCCAGCCAGAAAGGGGGAGGATAAGTTTTTTGTTTCCGCGTACCGGCGCCAGGATGGACGATGTGTTGGGTCCCTCGCGAAAGGGTTGCAAGACGTCCGCTCGCCGTCACCCCGCCAAACGGTGCAAATTGGCCGGAAAGGGCCCTAGCCTGCCTCATCGCGATAGGCGGGTATTTCCTCTTTTGGCGGGCTTGGGTCTGGATCATCATTGGCCCGATGCATGGCAACAACGACGCTCGATAGCGCTATGATTGCAATCAGGTTTGGGAAGGCCATGGATGCGTTGGCAATATCTCCCAGCAACCAAAGCGCGTCCACATTGGTCCAGAGCGTACCTGCAAACACGACCAGGACCCAGACATATCTGAACGGATGAGTCGCCCACTCGCCAACCAGATAGGTCACAGCCTGTTCGCCATAATACGACCAGCCAATAATCGTGGTGAACGCGAAAAAGAACAGCGCCACCGGCACGATGAACGCGCCGACCACGGGAATGGCCTCGGTATAGGCACGCGTGGTGACCGCGGCGCTGTCGGCGTCGGTTTCCCAGGCATGGTCCACATCGATCAACACGCCACTATCGCTCGCCGCCGCCAGGGCGTTGGCGGGCACGTCAACGCCGGTGGCGGCGCAGGCGGTCAGGTAAGACGCGGCCATGGCGCCGTTTTCGGCGATCTTGGTCTCGCGTTCTTCCTCATAGGCGCTCGGGAACAAATCCCCGACAGAGAGCCCGCCGGGCACCTCCACGCCGGACGCTTCACAAGCGTTTGCCGCCATCAGGGCGGGGGATTTCTTGAAGTCGCCTGTGACTGTCAGGATGACCAGTGCGGTCATCGTGCAGATGATCATGGTGTCAATGAAAACCCCAATCATGGCGATTTCGCCCTGCATAACGGGGTTTTTGGTTTGGGCGGCAGCGTGGGCTATGGGCGCAGAGCCCTGGCCGGCTTCATTCGAGAACAGGCCGCGCGCGATTCCGAAGCGCACCGCCTGCATCACGCCATAGCCGGCAACGCCGCCCATCGCTTCACTCAGCCCGAAAGCAGACGCAATGATCTGCCAGAAAGCCGCAGGCACCTCAGCGGCATTGACGATGAGCACGCCAAACGCAATCAGGACATAAAGCGCCGCCATGAACGGAACGACCTTTCCTGCCACACTGCCGATGGATTTGATCCCGCCAATGATTACGGCAAAGACGAGCAGCGAGATGACCACGCCAAACGCCCAGTTCGGAATGCTCAATCCGCCTTGAACATTGGTCAATTCCATTGCCGTCACCGTGATGGAATTGGCCTGAATCATGGATCCGGTAGCCATCGCTGAGAACAGCGTACCGAGACAGAATATAATGGCGAGCCAGCCCCAACTCTTGCCCAGACCGTTCTTGATATAATACATCGGTCCGCCATTGATGCGGCCATATTCGTCGGTCTCGCGATACTTCAGGGCCAGCGAGCTTTCGGAAAACGCCAGGGCCATACCGAAGACTGCAGTGACCCACATCCAGAAGATCGCACCCGGCCCACCGAGCGTGATCGCGGTCGCCACGCCGGCGAGGTTTCCCGTGCCGACCTGGCCGGAGAGGGCGGTCGATAAGGCCTGCCAGGGCGTAATTGCGCCATCTTCGCCTTGTGCCTTTCGCCCAGCCCAAACTTCCCGCAGGGCCGGAACAAACCGCATGAGGGGCCGCCCACCAACGCGATACATCATGAATAGGCCGGTCCCGAGCAGAACGATGGCAAGCGGGCCGATCTGGAACGGAAAAATGACCGTGTCGCCCCACGTCCCACCCCATATGAGGCCCGAAAGGTTCTGAATGACGCCGATTATATCCAAGGGCTCGCTCCCAGCCGGGTTTGTTTACGGTTTCGCGACACAGTAGACATGCGTGCGGCGTTGCCAAGCGCCTGGAAGAAAATCTGCCCTTGTGTGGCATGATTGCGAACGTGTTAGTCACGTGGTGTGGGAGAATGCGGCATGAAACGACTTTATCATTGGTCGCTGGATCCCGTAGCACGTACGGCGCGACTGGCCCTTGCCGAAAAACGGATCGCATTCGAGGAGGTCGAGACACGTCCATGGGCGGTGCATCCGGACATGGAACGCCTCAGCCCGGGCGCGGCGCCACCTGCTTTCGTCGACACGACGGGCGAAGGCCGAATAACGCTTCTTGGCACCCACGCCCTGATCGAATATCTCGACGTCGCTTATCCCAACCCAAGGCTCATCCCGGTAGGTCACCAGGACGCCGCTGAAGCGCGCCGCCTGTGGCGCTGGTGTGAGGACAGTTTCCAGAGTGTAACCGAAACGCTGTTGGCGGAGCGCACTGCCCAATGGGTGCGGCGGGATCGCCAACCGGACTCTGGCGCATTGCGAATAGGCGCCCATGCCCTGCGCGGTCGCCTTACCTTCCTGAACGCTTTGGCTGAAACCCGGTCTTATGTCGCCGGGCGGCATTTAACGATTGCGGACCTGGCGGTGGCAGCTCACTTGTCAAGCCTCGACTATTTTGGGGATGTGGACTGGACGGCGATCCCTGACCTTCGCGCCTGGTATGCGCGAATCAAGTCGCGCCCGTGCTTTCGAAGTGTGCTTGCTGACAGAATCGAAGGCACGCGGCCTGCGCCTCACTATGCCGACCTTGATTTCTGAGCGGCTCTGCCGGTGTCAGCCCGCCAGGTTTTCCAACGGCACGGACGTGGTGCGCTTTGCCACGCGAATGATGATCCTCGACTGAACATCTGAAACAAGGCCCGATCCCAGCAGTTTTGCCCTGAGAAACGCGTCATAGGCGTGCATGTCAGTGGTCAGCACATGGATGATGTAATCGACCGCACCCGTCACCGTCATGCAATCTGTGACTTCCGGCCAGTCTTGCACCAGGGATTCGAAGGCTTCCAAATTTTCTCGGCTGGGTAAGGACAGTTTCACATTTGCAACGACCTCAAAGTCGAGTCCCAGCTTCTGGGTGTCCAGAAGCGTCACCCTGCGCGTGATGATCCCCGTTTCCTCCATCCGTTTTATGCGACGCCAACATGGCGAGGATGACAGCCCGACTTTGTCGGCTATATCGGCGACCGACAATGCTGCATCATCTTGGATGAGCGCGAGAATGCGGGTGTCAATCGAATCGAGGTCTTGAGCCAATATATTCCCCTGATTGCAAGTTTCAGGGCATAGAAGACCGCTCAGCCTCGGATATCAACACCCCCGCGCAAGGTCTTACGCATACTGAAGGGACGGCCCTGCGAACTGAGACAAAATTGTCACATCAGGCCGCAAGGCGCGCATCGATCAGGGCGGCTGTTTCGCGTGGCCCATAAAGCGCAGCGAAGCTCCCGAAACGAGGGCCCTGGGCCGCGCCGAGCAGCACCTCGTAGAGGGCCTTGAACCACTCTCGCAGATTTTCGAATTCATGGTCCTTGCCGACGCTGAAGGTGAGCGTTTGCAGGGCCTCTGAATCAACATCTTTTGTGTCGCGCAAGCGCTGGGCCAAATCGACCATGGCCGCGCGCTCCTGATCGGTCGGATCCCGAAACGCTTTTGTGGGTTTTACGAAATCGGCAAAGTAGCGAAGCGCATAGCCGACGAGGTGGTCGAGAAGGGGATGCGTTTCACGCGTGGCGCCCGGTGCATAGCGCCCAATAAAGGCCCAGAGCGTGTCGGCATCTTCGGCATTGGCTGCGCTCACCAGATTGAGCAACAAGGCAAAGCTGATCGGGCTCGTGTCCTCGGGTACGTCACCAGAGTGTATGTGCCAGACAGGATTTTCGACCTGGCGCGGAGGCGCTTCTGCGGGATACTTCTCAAGGAAGCTCAGATACTCATCGACGGTTTTTGGGATCACATCGAAATAAAGCTTCTTGGCGGTCCGTGGTTTTTGAAACTGGAAAAGCGAAAGGCTCTCCGTCGGCGCATAGGCGAGCCATTCTTCGACGGAAATCCCGTTCCCCTTGGTTTTGGAGATTTTCTCACCCTGCTCATCCAGGAACAATTCATACACATACTGCTCTGGTGGGCGGTGACCCAGAATGCGGCAGATCTTTGAATAGATCGGCGCATTGGCCTGGTGGTCCTTGCCAAACATCTCGAAATCCACACCAAGCGCCGCCCATCGCATGCCAAAATCCGGCTTCCACTGCATCTTCACATGGCCGCCCGTCACCGGGAGCGTTACGTCTGTGCCGTCTTCGTCTTCAAAGGTGATGGTGCCTGCTTTCGGATCGGTCGCCTTCATGGGCACATAAAGGACCCGTCCGGTTGAAGGTGAAATCGGCAGGAAGGGTGAATAGGTCGCCTGGCGCTCAGAACCCAGCGTGGGCAGCATCACAGCCATGATCTCATCGAATTTTTCCAACGCGCGCAGCAGGGTTGGATCGAACGTGCCATCCTTATAGCAATCGGTTGCCGACAGGAATTCATATTCGAAGCCAAAACTGTCCAGGAAAGCGCAAAGGCGCCCACCCATATGGGCGCCGTAATTATCATGGGTTCCGAACGGGTCCGGCACCGCCGTCAGCGGTTTCTGGAGGTAGGCTTCCAGAGTATCCGGGTTCGGCACGGTTGGCGGCACTTTTCGCATTCCGTCCATATCGTCGGACACACAAAGCAGCCGTGTCGGAACTTCCCCTTTGGTCAGGGTCTCGAACGCATGGCGGACCATCGTCGTGCGCACCACTTCGCCAAACGTACCGATATGAGGCAAACCGGAGGGACCGTAGCCCGTCTCAAAGATTACCGGTGCTCCGGCCCTGCGCTGGCCTGCCTTTTCCATCTGCTCAATACGCGCCTTGAGCTTGCGCGCCAGCTGAAACGGCCAGGCTTTGGCGTTGGACGCGAGGGCTGCGGCGTCGGTCATGGGTCAGTGGGCTTTCCGGAAAATTTCAGAGAATGCTGGGGCGTATTTACGCCGCGCCACAAGGTCAAGTGAGCTAAGAATGACAGTGTTGGTGAATATATTTGACACGTAAAAAATATTCGACTATCTAATGTATAAGATTTTTGACACGGGAGACACACAATGACCTTTCTCGAAAAATCAGCCTGGTTGATGTCGTTGGCCCTCCTGGCAAGTGGTGGCTATTATCTGTGGACTGTTTATCGGGTCTCCGAGGCGCTCGGAGAAACTGCGCCGCCAAATATCGGCGTGATCGCAGTCAGCACGATTATTCTTGTTGCATTTGCCATTTTCGGACACGCGCTTGCCGCTCTCGGCAACCCGGCTGGCGCAGACGCACCGGAAGATGAGCGCGACAAGCTCGTTTCGTGGCGGGCGGGCAACATTGCAGGCTATGTGCTGGGCTTTTTCGCGATGGCAGGATTATGGCATTTCGCCTTTCACGCCGATGGCAACCTGCTGTTTCATACAGTGGTGCTGGGATTGGTTGTCAGCCAACTGGCCGATTATGGGCTTAGCCTCTGGTTCTATCGGAGCGGCGTGGTCTGATGGCACGCTACACTGAAAATCGCTGGACTGGAGCCAAAGGCATGGTGTCAGGTCAGGCGGTCCAGCAAGTCATAGTATCTTGGGTCCCTCTCGCGGTCTGTTCGCGACGGGTCCGCCGCCAATACCGGGTCGTTTAAGCCGATGGCCAAGCGACCGCCCATTACGAACCGTGTGCGGGAATTGCGCGAGACCCACAACGCCATGAGCCAGGCGGCCCTTGCCCAGGCTATCGGTGTCACACGCCAGACCGTTATTGCTATCGAGCAAGGCAAATATTCTCCCAGCCTGGAAAGTGCTTTCCGCATCTCACGGGTGTTTGGTGTGGGTTTGGAAGACGTTTTCGGTTGGGAGCCTGAGGGTGCTGCCATGGGCCAGCACACGGAATAGGTGCAAATGTATCATTGACACTCATTCTCATTTGCGCTTCTGTTTGAGAACGATGATCATTTGCGTATGCCGCCGCTTGAATGAATCTGCTGTCCGCGAAGCTGTTAGAGCTGGCGCGGGCTCGCCAAAAGCTGTCCAAGCCCACCATGGATGCCAATTCAACTGCGGGAAATGCAAACCGGCCATGGCGGAAGTCATGGAACGCGAGAAGAACCAGCTCACAGGCGGCGTGGCCTTCATCCCTGCGGAGTGAACTTCGCATTTTTGCAACTGCATTGCAAACACACAATATGCTGATTTAATTGGATTTTTATTGCCCTGGGGTCTGGGCCGAACTATCTCGTGCGCTCAGAGCAAAACCCTTAAGGAGACGGGTCATGAAGGGCGATTCAGAAATCATCGACTTCCTCAACGCGGCGCTAAAAAACGAGCTCACGGCGATCAACCAGTACTTCCTGCACTCGCGCATGCTGAAGGATTGGGGGGTGTCGATCCTCGCCGACTATGAGTACAAGGAATCCATTGAGGAAATGGAGCATGCCGACTGGCTGATCGAGCGGATCCTCTTCCTTGGCGGGCTACCAAACCTACAGGATCTCGGGCGTTTGCGTATCGGGGAAAGCGTCAAAGAGATCCTGGAATGCGATCTCGCCCTGGAGAATGACGCCATTCCGCTGCTCCGGGATGCAATGGAAGCCAGCGAGAAGAAGCGAGACTATATCACGCGCGATTTGTTCGGCAGAATCCTGACCAATGAGGAAGAACACCTGGATTACTTGGAGACACAGTTCGACCTGATCGATCGCATCGGTATTGAGCGCTACATAACGCTCCAGTCCGCACCAAATGGCGGCCAGGCCCAAGACTAAGGTCTTTAACACTGACTGCCTCAGGCGGCTTGGCGTTCATCCACGATTTCAGACAAGGTGACGCCGAGTTCGCCGTCAGCAATGACCAACCGGCCCCGCGCCATCAGACGATCGGACACATAAATGTCCACGTCTTCGCTGGTGGAGCGCTGCAAGGCAACGACTTCGCCGGGTGAAAGAGCCATCAATTCCTCGACGGCCATTCTCACATCGCCCAGCACCACGTCGACCCGCACGGGGACGTCCATCAGCGTTCGTTCGAGGGCAGGATTGGCGGCAAGGGACATGGGCTTAGGGCTCCGGTCGAGTTCAGCGCCCAGCCTTGCTGGTCAAAGCTTTACAAGCGGCAAACAAATCACCCTGGCCATCCGCTAAACTTTTTGCCGCTTGGTCGGCGATGGGCGCGAGGCTGGGGGGGATCTGACCCATGCGCGCTGCTAAATCGAGAGCGACAGACAGTTCAGTGAGATGCGCCAGGGCCGCACTGAGCTGATCTGTTGCCTGTTCCAAACGCTCAACAAGCGCCGCATCCACAGGCCCACGGGCCGCTTCGGCGGCATCTGCCTGGAGCTTTGCCCCAAGCGCTGCGATTTCCATAACCGGTAGGGTCACGGTCTCGTCCGCTTCAGTGGGTGTCGGCGGGTTGGTGGATTGCGAAACAGTTTTCGGCGCGGAAAAATCCGCTTGAAACTCGAAGGCACTGAACTGATTGATCTGGCGTCGGCTCATTCGACCAACGCATCGTGGTCTGTTTCGGACTTCAACAGGATATCACCCGATTGAATCAGTTGGCGTGCCCGATCGACGATCTCACCTCGGGCAGCATTGATGTCGGACAACCTAAGCGGTCCGATTGAGTCGATTTCTTGCCGGATGAGCGCACCGGCGCGCCGGGTAAGGTTGGAGTAGAATACGTTGCTGATTTCTGGCCTAGACCCTTTGAGCGCTTTGACGAGAACGTCGCGATGGGTCGTTGCAATGAGGGTCTGCATGCCCGCCGCGTCGAATGCGACCAGATCATCAAACGTGAACATCAAGGCCCGCACTCGTTCTGCAGCGGCGGGTTCGATTGCGTCCAGCTGGGACAACAGGTCATCATCCTGACCCGTATCAAGTTGGTCAAAGATCCGCGCAATCTTTTCGTGTCCATCCGTATCGTGTTCTGACCCAAGCCGTTCCATGGTCTGCTGGAGTGACAGCTCAATCAAATCGGCAACGCTTTGCGGCGGCACCTTGGAATTCAGTATTCGCTTCAGGATCGACAGACCTACCTCATCGCCCAGCATTCGAACAACACTTGCGGCCAGGTGCGGATCCAAACGGCTGATAATCCATGCCGAAACGTGCGGGCTTTCGCGGCCCACCATGGCCGCAAGCATTGGGGCGTGGGCTTTGGTCAGACAAGACCAAACGCTGTCAGGTGATGGCGCTTCCTCTCCAGACCGGGACTGTGATGTTTCTAGAAGAAAGGCCTCAAGCGCAGAAGGCGCTACCCCTGATTGCTCCGTTGACAGATGATCCATCTGTTGGTGGATGGCGCGGGTCTCTGCCTGTGTCAATTGAGCAAAGACCATTTCAGCGTGCGGACCTGCGGCGCGGAGCAATTGTGCCGCTGCGCGCACACCGCCCCCTTCTGAAAAGCCGCGCAAGATGGGGTGCTGCGTCATGTGTCTACCGCCTGAGATCGGAGCCAGCGTCGGACAATCCGTGCGGCCCGGGCTGGGTCTTCGGAAATGCGCTGGGCAATGAGATTGGCACGCTCAGGTGCTGGCGCCGGGTGATGGCGTTCTGACTGTACGGGGGCCATCGCCTGGCGTTCTGAGGCGGGTCTTGGCGCCGGCACGGGACTGGCTGCAAGTGCCGCACCGATCAAGATACAAACTGACACCAGTGCAAAGAGCTCAAGCAGAATAGATCTCTCCGGCAGGACAGACCCGGAGTTCGCAAAGGTGATCCGGTCGAACGCAACCGTGTCTCCAGCAAGCGTGTCGATGAACACAGCGGACGAAACGAGGCGCAATAGAGTATCATCACCGGGATCGGCAGTGTCGCTTGCGGAATTGATCATAACCAGAAAGGATTGGGTGCCGTCTGGCCGGGTAGCCCGGTGGACCTGAACATCGCCAGAACCCACAACGGTCTCTAGCAAGCCCGTCAGGCGCAGTTCCACCGCAGATGCGCCAGCGACCGGCTTTGGAACAGATGGCGCCGAAATCGCGTCGAGCCCACGCAACGCTGTCAAACCCAACACAAGGACCAACGCAAGCCCGAGCCAGACGCTGCGTCGGCTATGGCTGGCAGTTCGTGTCATTGGCGCACTCCACAGAACCAGGCCGGATGGGTCCGGCGATTGCCATGAAGCGTTAAGCGGCCAGGGTAAATCCAGCCTTAACCGGCACTATATCCGACCGAATGCCTGCAAAGCCTTAGCGGTATTGCTGAAGGCGCGTTGCGCGAAGACCCTTGGCACCGTGGGCGCTATATAGGCGCAGCCAACCGGCAAACTCTTCCTCAGACAGTCCGTAACGCTCAAGGGCGTCATCGACCGTCAGCAATCCGCCTTGCACCGCAGCGACAACTTCTGCCTTGCGGCGAGTCACCCAACGGGAAATCGAAGCGGGGGGAAGGTCTTCCAGGGTGAGCGCGCGGCCATTCGGTCCGCGGACACTCGAGTTCGAAGCGTTCTGCTGTTCCATCTTGCTCGTCCTGCACATTCTAATGGACGGCAGGGCCATTCTGGCTCTGCTCTCAGCAAGTCATACACGTACAGATTTAAGGCCTGGCTGAGGGTGACGGAAGAGTTTTCATCAAAATTGCATCTGTTTTCTCGAACTGCGTTTGATCTTGGGTAGGACGATGCGTAAGCAAGCCGTTCGGCCTGGGAGAGTGAGCGTGCAAATCTGGCGTCGATCTTTGGTGACTTCTTCCATCGGACTTGGCCTTTCGATCCTATATGGACCATCCGCTTCAGCAGAGCCCGAAAGAGGGGTGATATCGCTCACGTCCGAAAATGACCTGTTTGGCGGCACGGACCGGAATTATTCCAATGGCTTGCGCATCGAGCGGGTCAGTCCGGCGGATCGTGTTTTTCCGCTCCTTCGGGAGACCGCAGACCTTGTGCCAGGTTTGAATCTGGAACGCACCAACTTGCGCCAGGGCTTTGCGATTGCCCACGCCATCTACACGCCTGAGGACATCTCCGCACCGATACCGGACCCAACGGACCGGCCCTATGCAGCGTGGTTGAACGTCTCGGGCACGGTCGTCGCGAGCGACGATGACACCCAGGATGCACTGCAAATCAATTTGGGCATTGTTGGTCCATCGGCAGGCGGACAGTTCGTGCAGACCAATTGGCACGAATTCATCAATGGCGTGGAGCCACGAGGCTGGGACAGCCAGCTGAAAGATGAACCCGGCATCGAACTTATTGCCCAGAGACTGCAATTGTTTGACGGGCCCGCTCTCCCGTTTGGGATCGAGACTGATTACGGGCTGCACATCGGCGGTGCCTTGGGAAACGTGCGGACCTATGCCGCTGCGGGTGGCATGGCACGGGTCGGATTTGATTTGGACGCGGATTTTGGGCCACCTCGTATTCGTCCGGCACTCAGCGGCGCTGGTGTGTTCAGGCCTGGCCAGCCGTTTGGTGGATATCTTTTTGTCGGGATAGATGGGCGCGCCGTGGCAAGGGACATTTTTCTGGATGGAAACACATTTCGCGACGGCCCTTCAGTCAGCGATAGACGTGACGTCGTGGGCGATTTCCAGGCAGGCTTGGCGCTCCATTACCAAGCCTTCCAGATCTCGTTCACCTACGTGCATCGTACGGAACAGTTTGTCGCTCAAGATGGTCCGCAACGGTTTGGTGCTGTTTCGATTGCCATTGCCCAGTAGGTTCGCCGCACTTCATCTGGGCACACATTGACAGGGTGGCGGCCCTGATCCATGACGCCCGCAGATGGTGCCGCTCTAATCGGTGGCTAAGAGGGAAGTCGGTGAGAATCCGGCGCTGTGCCCGCAACTGTCAGCCAGGAGTTGATGGCCAATCAAGCCACTGGTGCTTCGATTTCGGAGCGTTGGGAAGGCGGCCAGAAGCAGAGATCGGCGAGCCAGGAGACCTGCCATCGCGTCGTTCGCTTCGGGCCCGGGACCAGGCCAGGGGAGCGAGGCTGCGCTTGATCGCACCTTTGAAACGACACCCGAATGCGTGCTGCCGGAATGATGGGCCGGGGCAGTGCGCAAAGCATGGTGTTGATACGCTTGCGGCCCGGCGTGGAGGAATTGCGATGACGAAACAATCGCTTATTTTAGGCGCTGCGGCACTTGCTTTTGCCGGTACGGCCGTTGCGCAGGGTGCCGATGAGACCGATGGCGAGTCCAATACAACCGCCCAAACCGCGACCCGATTTGATACCATAGCGGTCACGGGTTTGCGTCCTGTTGATGTGCAAGATGTAACCAGCAGTGTCACCCTTTTGAGTGATGAGGATCTGGACATCCGCGCCGCGGCCTTTCTGGCCGATGAACTGCGCGCGGTTCCCGGCATCGGCGTGTCGCGCTCAGGCGCCCAGGGCGGCCTGACCCAGGTCCGGGTGCGCGGGGCCGAAGCCAATCACACGCTCTTGCTCATTGATGGTATAGAGGTTTCCGACCCAACCACAGGGGAAAGTGATTTCAGCTTGTTTACCGGTCTCAATCCCCAGAGCATTGAAGTGCTTAGAGGGGAACAATCGGGACTTTTTGGATCCGATGCCATTGGCGGTGTCGTGAACGTTGTTATCGGTGACACGCTGGGGCCCCTGGGGCGCGTTGAAGTTGGCTCACACAATACGTTTCGCGGTGAGGCCGGCTATGGTTTCGTATTCGATAAGGGCGCTTTAAACATTGCGGCCACGACGTTCTCCACAGGTGGCGTGGACACGTCTGGCCTTGGTGGCGAGACCGATGGCTCTGAGCTTTCCACGGGACTGGCTTCAGGGCGGATTGAATTGGCAAAGGATTGGAGCCTGACGGGGCTTGTGCGCCTTGCCGAAGGTGAGGTGGAAACCGATCCGGACACTGACTTCGACGGGCGCCTGAATGACGCTGACCGGGTGTCAGAGAATGAACAGTTTACTGCGGGTGTGAGCCTGGGGGGGCAAGCGATTGGGCTTGATCACCTCTTCCGGGTAAGCTTCAATTCCGTAGAGCGTGAGAATTTCGCCGATGGTACAAACACAAATTCAGCAGAAGGTGAGCGGACCAAGCTCAGCTATAGCCCGAGCTTCGAGACCCAGACATCGGGTGCCAACCTGACACTGACGGGTCTGATCGACTATGAGATCGAGGATTATTCGGCCCGCGACACCGAGTTTGGAGGGTTCACCAACCAGGATGAAAGCTTCGAAACGTTTGGTCTGGCAGGCGAGGTTCGCGCGGATTTCGGCGCGCTAGACCTCTCAGCCACGCTTCGGTTCGATGACAATGACGGCCAGTTCGATGACGCGACAACCGGCCGGCTGGGCGCTGCCTATACGACGCAAATCGCCGGACGGTTCAGGGCCAGCATCGGGACGGGCGTGAAGAACCCTACATTTACTGAACTCTTCGGGTTCTTCCCCGGAAGCTTTGTCGGAAACCCAGACCTCGTTCCAGAGGAATCCACGAGTTGGGAATTGGGCTGGGATGGCGATTTTGGACCCCTGGTCCTTTCTGCCACATATTTCGATGCTGAACTGACAGATGAAATCTTTACAGCATTCAACGCCGATTTCACTTCGACCGCGCGCAACCGGGAAGGCGACAGCGAACGATCCGGGGTTGAACTGGGTGCACGTTGGAGAGCCACCTCAGATCTAACGGTGTCGGGCCAGGCCACATTCACCGAATCCGAAGCCGATGATGGAAGTGATGAGATCCGCGTACCGTCGGAGACCGCCAGCTTGGCATTCGACTATCGCCCAGAGGCTTGGGGCGGAGGGCGCCTTGGCGCAGCTTTTGATTATGTCGGCGAGCAGGATGATTTCGATTTCGGCGCATTCCCTGCGGCCCGGGTCAACCTCGACAGCTATGTGCTCGCCAGCGCCACACTGGAGGTGCCCCTAGGCGAGCGGCTTTCGGTCACCCTGCGCGGCGAAAACCTGTTTGATGAAGATGCTACCGATGTGTTCGGCTTTACGGCGCCAGGTGCAGGCCTCTTTCTCGGCATCAAAGTGCGGTGATGAGATCGTTGGTCGGTCTGCTCGGGGCCGTCTTCCTGGTGATGGGGTGCTCATCGCCAGGAGCGCCCCAATCCACTGACAACGACCGTCCGATGCGGATAATCAGCCTCGATTATTGCGCTGACCAGTTCGTGTTAAAGTTTGCCGAGCGCGACCAGATTCTCGCCGTTTCCCCGCATGCTGGCGAGGACTTCTCATTCATGCGCGATGCCGCATTGGGTGTGCCAAGTGTTCGGTCTTCCGCAGAGGACGTTCTGGCTTTGAAACCAGACCTGGTGGTGCGCGCTTATGGCGGCGGTCCCGGCGCATCAGCGCTGTTTGAGCGGGCTGGGATACCCGTTCTCGACGTGGGCTGGTCTCCGGATATGGCAGCCGTTAGGGCAAACACGCTGCGCATGGCAACGGGGCTGGGCCAAACTCAGAAGGGCGAGGCATTGGTGGCCGAAATGGACGCCCGACTGGCGGCCTTGAGTGGCTCATTGGATATGACCGCGCTCTACACGACACCCGGAGGCGTAACACCCGGCCCGGGCGGCCTCGTGGGCGAAATGATGGATCTCGCCGGTTTCGAAAATTTTGAGACCCGTCCAGGCTGGCACCCCTTGCCTCTGGAACGCTTGGCGTATGGTTTGCCCGATGTCTTTGTTTTCGCAGAGTTTGAAGGTGGCGCTGGCCCATGGAGCGCTGCGCGGCACTCGATTTTCAAATCTGCCATGAAAGCAAGCCATGTGGTTGAGATTGAGGGTGCATGGACAGCCTGTGGGGGGTGGTTCATCGTAGAAGCCGTCGAGGTTCTTGCAGAGCAGACAATCCAATGACCCGATCAGCCTGGCTCACACCAGCCCTCGCCGGGGCGAGCCTTGCGGCGCTTTTCTGCGCGTGTCTGCTGGGCTCAACGCCGCTGGGGCCGGAGCGGGTTCTTATGGCCATGATCGGTAGCAGCGACGCCGGTGACAGATTGGTGGTTTGGGCTATTCGGCTGCCGCGGGCTGTGGCCGCTTTCCTCGTTGGTGCAGCCTTGGGCATCAGTGGTGCAGCATTACAGGGGCTCTTGCGCAATCCTCTGGCTGAACCGGGTGTTCTGGGGGTCTCTGCTGCAGCAGCGCTCACGGCGACGGTCTCTCTGTACTATGGACTGACAGCGTTGACACCTTGGCTATTGCCCCTTGCAGCGATCGTCGGTGCCCTGGTCGCAACGGCCCTGCTTGCACTCGCTGCCATTCGAACAGGTTCCGTCGTGACATTGCTTCTCATTGGTGTCGGCTTGTCCAGCTTTTCGGGCGCGCTGATGAGCTTGCTCATGAACCTTGCCCCGAACCCATTCACCCTGTCCGATATGGTCAGCTGGATGTTGGGCTCAGTCGCCAATCGTAGCTTTGACGATATTGCTTTTACGCTCCCCTTTATGGCGGTCGGGTTTGCTATTCTGCTGTCCACCGGACGGGGCCTGTCGGCGCTCACCCTTGGGGAAGAAGCGGCGTCAGGAATTGGCCTGAATTTGCGAAACCAACGGATTTTGACGGTTCTGGGTGCCGGATTAGCAACGGGCGCATCCGTCGCACTGGCTGGTGCGATCGGGTTTGTCGGGATTGTCGCCCCGCACCTTGTCAGACCGATTGTTGGCCATGACCCTGCCAGAACGCTGGTGCCTTCTGCGCTATTAGCTGGGCTTATCCTCGTGCTTGCCGATATCGCCGTTCGGGTCTTGCCGACCGGACAGGAGCTGAAACTGGGCGTCTTGGCGGCTCTGATCGGTGCGCCAGCCTTTATCTGGATCGCCATGCAGAGGCGTGCCCTCCATGACTGATTTCTCGGTTGATAAATTGACCCTGGAGGCGCGTGGAAAACCCTTGGTCAAAGCGGCCAGCTTTGGTCTATCGCGGGGCGAGCTGGTGGCTGTCATCGGACCCAATGGATCCGGGAAAACCAGTCTCCTTCGCGGCAGTTTGGGTTTGAGCCCTATGGCTTCGGGCAGCGCCATGCTGGGCGGTGAAGATATCCGGGCGTTGGATCCCATGGAGCGGGCGCGCCAGATTGCGTATTTACCGCAAACGCGGCCCTTGGCATGGCCGAGCCGAGTGCGCGATGTTGTGGCCTTGGGTCGGTTCAGCCACGGTGCTGCGCCAGGACGGTTGAAAGGCGCAGACGCCAAGGCCGTCGACCATGCCCTGGCGGCCTGCGACCTGACCGGTTTTGCTGACCGCGCCACCGATACCCTATCGGGTGGAGAGTTGGCACGTGTACACTTTGCGCGCGCTTTTTCCGCTGAGGCCCGCTTGCTGGTTGCCGACGAACCGGTCGCAGCCCTGGATCCGAGACATCAGTTTCGAATCCTGGACCTGGTGGCAAGCTTTGTCCAAGAAGGCGGTGGGGCCTTGGTCGTCCTCCACGATTTGAATCTCGCGGCGCGCTATGCCTCACGCCTCATTTGGATGATGGACGGTGAAATCCTGTCGGATGGCCCGCCCGGCGAAACGCTCACGTCACAGCGGGTCGAGGCGGTTTTTGGCCTGAGGGCACAGATCACAGGCGATGGTGTCCTGCTTAAACCTTAATCGGGCGCTATGTAATCCCAGGCTTGGGGTCAACTGCGCCTGCAGCGAGAAGGGGCGCGGCGTCCAGATTCTCAGCGTCGAGAAACCGCGTAACTCTCTCAAGAGCCGCGACAAGCATGGCCTGCTCCCAGTCTTCCGCTGCATCAAACCGCTGTTTGAAAGTTTCCTGCAAGAAATGCGGCGCGTCCTCAAGCGCCTGTTTTCCAAGCGGTCGCATAGACAGCCATACCCGGCGTCGATCCTGCTCCCAGCGCCTGCGACTGACTAAGTCACGTGCCACCATCTTGTCGACAAGACCCGTGATCGTGGCATTGCTAAGCTGGGTTGACTTCACAATGTCGCCGATCGACGTCTCGCCCCGCTCATTAAGAATTTGCAGCACCAAAAGCTGGGATGGCGTAAGGCCGACCGCCTGTGCCAGCTTGCGCGTGTCCATTTCGATCCGTCTCTGGATCTGGCGAATGGCGACTAAGGCATCGTCTGATCGCTGGCTCATCTTACGCTCATCGGATTGGTGAAAAGTGGGGACCAAGGGCTGACTTCAAAGCCTCTAGATGTGGCTCAAATTTTCTCCAAGCGTCTAGTCCTTTGGTGTTGATCGGTTGGCGCACCTGTTCGGAACTGGCGGTGCGGACAGCGCGTTCGGTCTCGTGAAATTCGAGGCAGGCCTGTTCGAAAGGCAGCCCGCAATGGTGAAGTATTCGGCGCACCTGACCGTCCAGGTCTGCCACAACGTCTTCATGCTGCACGCGAAGGACCTTTCCTGGCAGCACCCGGTCCCAATGGTCCATGAGGTCGACATAGGCGCGGTAGTACTGGCCAATTTCATCCAGTCCGTAGGTGAATTCCTGGCCCTCGGCGAACAATTGCTTAAAGCCAGACCAGCAACAGGCCATGGGTTCGCGCCGCGCATCGATGATCTTTGCGTGGGGCAGAACCAGGTGAATCAGACCAATATGACGGAAATTGTTGGGCATCTTATCGGTGAAGAACGGCGCCCCTGCGCGGTGGATCTGCGTTGACGCGATGTACTCGGCGCCGAGTTCTGCCAGTTGTCCCTCAGGGAGTGTTTCCAATATCGCCGGGTAGGCGCCACCAGCTGTTCGGTCGCGGCCGCGCAGTCTTTGGGACAGCGACAGGATGTTGGGAAGTTCGAGTGTGCCGTCGACCTTGCTGTGGGAGGCAAGGATCTGTTCGATCAGCGTTGACCCAGCCCGCGGCAAGCCAACGATAAAGATAGGGTCTGGCGCATCATGCCCGGTGCCTTGGCGTCTGTTGAAGAGGGCTTCAGTGCACACCGCCTTTTGGGCGTCAAATTCCGCTTCCATACCGTCGGAGGTGTATCGTGACTGGGCGCGCTTCCGGGCGTTTCCGCGCTGATAGTACTCAAATGACGAGTCGATTTCTCCGCGATCTTCAAGGCCTTTTCCAAGGGCAAAGCAGAAATGTACACGGTCAGTGGGCGTCATGCCCTGTTGGGCCTCTTGAACGCGCATCTCATCGATTTCCCCATCGCTGAACGTATAGGTCTTCAAGTTGGCTAAAGCGTACCAGGCATCGCCCTGGGCCGGCCGCGCGGCACAGGCGGCGCGGTATGCGGCGATCGCAGCGTCTTGCTTGCCCCAGGTCTTAAGCGCGTGGCCCTTTGAGGTGAGGGTGGCGGGATCATTGGGGAGGGTTTCCAGCACGCAATCAAATAGAGAAAGGGCCCCGGCCAGATCCCCCGTTTGCATTCGCTCAATCGCCAGGTGGGATTGGAACAGAGGATTGTTGGGATCGCGTTTGTGGAGCGCCTCGGCCTCGGCCAGTGCCTTGGAGAATTTCTGCCTTTTGCGCAGCACCTGAATGAAATCCAGCCGCACTTGAATGTTGTCTGGTTCAATCTGCACGGCATGGACCAGGAGGATTTCAGCGTCCTCGACAATGCCAAGCCGCGTTGCAATGTCGGCCAACAGGCGCATCCCTTCCACATGGGTTGGATTGGTCTTTAGGAAGTCCCTGCAGATGGACTCGGCCCGGGCGAGTTTTCCTTCGGAGAGCAGGTGTGTGACCGTCAGTAGCGCTCGAGGCAGGGCCTTAAGGCGCTTGGCTTGGGCCAAGGCGGCTTTGGCGTCTGATTGCTCGCCGGTTGCTGCAAGGATTTCGGCTTGCGCGCGCCAACACGCCTCCAGGGCTGGATTGAGCTGGCAGGCATATTTGTAGGCCGATAGTGCCGTGTCGATAGCGCCTCGGTCGCGTGCCATGTGTCCGGCTTCCTGCCACGCCCTGCCGAGTTCCGGAGCGACGTCCAAGAGCTGCTCCAACGCACGTTCTGCGTCGTTGAACCGCCGCAGGTAGCGTGCACAGACCGCAGTCATATAAAGCGCTTCAGTCTCCCTTGGCTGACTTTTTAAGACACCATCAAGCACGGCCAGGGCAGGCGCAAAGCGACCCGCTTTCATGTCCGAACGAGCTTGTTTCAGAGCCGTATCCGTAGACGTCTCATCCATCATCGGGATCCTAAAAGAAAGGGCGTTCCTTCGCAAAGGATCGCCCCTCCAAAATGACCAAATCCGCCGGCGTCAAGCGCTAGAAGTCGACACCGACACGCAAGCCAACCGTGCGCGGACGGGCGAGCGTGATACGCGCGCGGTCATTGATAAACGTGCCGGAATATTCGGCGGCTTCATTCGTCAAATTGTCCACATAGAGTTCAGCGGTCCAATTATCCTTCGCCACACCGGCTCTGAAGGCTAAGGTTGTCCAGGAATCCAGTTCGAGTTTGTTGATCTCGATAATGTCCGTAAACGCTTCTGACGAGTAAACGATCTGTGGCATGACGTGGGCATCATAGTTCTGGCCGCCGAGGCTGAGCGGCCACTCATAACGCACGCGCAGATTGCCTTGGAATTCGGGCGCGAAGGCCAAAGGCTCGCCTTCCACCACGTCGCCCGTGGGGATGAGAACTTCGGTGATCTCAGTGTCGAGGAACGAAAACGCGCCCGCGACGGTAAGACCTGAGATAGAGTCTGGTGCATAAGCGAAGTCACCCTCAAGACCGAGGATCTCCGCATTGGCTGCATTATCGGAGAAAAACAGGTTCACAATGCTCGGATCGAGGATTGTGGTCTGGAGGCCTTCAATCTCGACGAAGAACGCACTTCCATTGAAGCGGAGGGCGCCGTCGGCCAGGAAGGTTTTCCAACCGAGTTCGTAATTGGTGACCTCGTCGGTATCGACATCATTGGGAACGACATAGCCGCCTGGCCCCAACGCGCCACCGGGTCGGTTCAGCAGGCCTGGGCGGAAACCCTCTGAATATGTTGCGTAGAACAGAAGGTCACTCGTGGGTGTCCAATCTGCCGTTACCTTGAAGATCACACCGTCAGTGGCGGCCACGTCAGGCACATCAGCGGGGCCATCGGGTCCAAAGCGCTGGGATAAATTGGTCCCGAAGACCTGGGCATCGGTTGTGCCGCCGAGGTTGCCAAAGGAGGAGTTGGCCGACCCTTCAAGGTCGACTTCAATGTCATAATACCGAGCCCCGACTGTGACCGCAAAGAGGTCTGGCAAGAGATCATAGGTGGCTTCCCCGAAGACGCCGATCTGCTCGTCGGTTCTCAGAATGTCATTGCGGAAAATCACACCGGCAGGAAACGGGCCCGGGTCGGAGAAAAATCCCGGTGACGCATTGCCGATTTCACCCGTCACAGACGTGTTCGTCAGTGGGAAGTTGGGCGCAAAGCCGATGTTCCCGTTGAAGCCGACCACTTGCGTCGAACCCGGATAGTTGAAGTCGTTGAACTCAACGAGTTCGAGGTCACTGTAGAACCCACCAAATGTTGCGCGTAGCCGGTTTTCAGCTGGCGTGTTGAAACGCAATTCATGAGTCGTGATATCGGTGTCAGTCTGAGACCTTACGAACAGGTTTGGCGCCTGACACGTGCCTGCGGGACCACCCGCACCGGGATAGGTCACAGACGCATCGCAAATGTAGTAGGGCAGGTACTGGCCCACAAAGAGATAGTCGGAATAGTCAACGCGCTGGTCGGTTTCACGGTTTGTGAACGCTCCGGTATAAACGGCTTCAAGGGCGCCAAGGCGGCCCTCAAGTGTCCACGCAATATTGGTGAAGCGATCTTCGATATTGTCCGCCTCGAAGCGCTGGATTTCCCAGTCTTCATCCAATTCCGGGTCTGAGAAAAAGACGCCGTCACTTTCGATTTGCTGCTGGGCGACGGCAACATTCAAGCTCCAATCGGAGTTGAATTCATAGAGGCCGCTCAGGCGATATCCAGCATAGGTCGTGTCATTGAAGTTTTTCTCAACGATCCCCTGATTGTTGGCTTGGATGAGATTCACATTGGACAGATCAGCGCCGGCTTGGAAGCCTTCGCGGGCTGCTGACACGGCCAGGCCATTGTCGCGAACGGTCCCAGCAGGCCGGAACCGAGCAGACTCGCTGGCATCCCGAATGCCAGGCACATTGTCGATATATCCACCCTGTGTGTCAGAATAAATCACGCCGCGAAGGGCAAAGTCATCGGTCACCGGGATGTTGATCACCCCTTCGACCTTATTCGACATCTCGCCGCCTTCCGTAAACGATACGCCCGCGCGCAATGCGCCTTCAAATTCGCCGAGAACAGGCTTGTTTGTGATCAGACGGACTGTACCGGCTTGTGAACTGGCGCCGAACAGGGTTCCCTGGGGGCCTGGCAGCACTTCGATCCGCTGCAGATCGGCAGCGTAAACATCCAGATTCCTGCCAGGTTGGGCAAGTGGCTGCTCGTCCAGGTAAAACGCAACATTCGGCGCAAGACCGGCAACACCGGCTGTCGTGAGATTAGGTGTCGTTGAGGCCACACCGCGAATGTAAATGGTGTTTTGGCCAGGGCCGCCCCCACCCGCTGTAACGCCGGGAAGCTGGGTAAGATAGTCGGTGAAGACGTCGACACCGAGGGACTCCAACTCCTGTTCACCAATCGCATTAACGGTAACTGGAATGTTCTGGGCGCTCTCAGCTCTTTTGGTCGCCGTAACAGTTACGGTTTGCAAACGACGGTCTTCGACCTCGGCTGCCGGCTCGGTCGCCGTTTGCGCCAGGGCGTGAGACGCACAAAATACGGTGGAGATGGCGAGTGCGGACACGCCATTCATCATTCGAAACATACAGTAAACCCCTCAGGTTTGCTTGTATGCGCGCAACGTGTGACGCGCAAAAAACTGCCCGGCGGAGATGGCCGGAACACCAATCAATGGCCATGGCCTACCGAATATTTCGGTGATTGAAAGGCTGTGGGTGCGTCTAAATCATCCCACCTCGAACAAAAAGATGGGCCGGCGCAATGAATTTGCCATTAAATACAGAGCCTTAAGGGCATGTTGCGATTTTATCACAACCGGGGAATATGACAGCTAACGATTCGACAATGGAAACGTCACGCTTCACTACTGCAATTCCAGCTGATTCCCGCTGCCAATGAGGTCCCCCTCTTGTCCCTACAGGATGCCGATCCCGGCGTACAAAATGACTATGACACTGAGTATGAGGTTGGCCAGGACAATGTCGAACTGTTCGGTATGGACATCCACAACCCGGTTTTCTTTTTGGCCGCCGGTCTAATTTCCACTTTCTGCATTGCAGCTCTCGCGATGCCCGACCAGGCAGCGATCTGGCTTGGCGCGGCGCGCAATTGGGTGGTGAACACGTTCGACTGGTTCTTTGTCTCGGTCGTGAACCTGGCGACCGTGTTTTGCGTTGCCGTAGCGGTTTCACCCCTGGGCAAAATCCGGCTCGGGGGAGCCGATGCGAAGCCTGAATTCTCGACCCGGAGTTGGCTCGCCATGCTGTTTGCCTCAGGTGTCGGCATCGGGATGGTGTATTACGGATCTGCAGAGCCGTTAACATACTTCATGGGATCCACTTCCCCGGACGCCCCCACTGTCTTTGGCACACCCCTAAACGTGGAGCCACTTAGTGACCAGGCCGAAGCGGTGGCGATGGCGGCAACGATCTTCCACTGGGCCGTTGCCCCATGGGCGGTCTATGGCGTGGTGGGGCTGGCCCTTGCGTACTTTGCTTTTAACCGAGGTTTACCGCTCACGATCCGGTCTGCTTTCTATCCCCTGCTTGGCGACCGGGTGTGGGGCTGGCCAGGGCATCTCATCGATCTTCTTGCGGTGATTGCGACCCTTTTTGGCCTCGCCACCTCGCTGGGTCTCGGCGCGCGCCAGGCCGCGGCCGGTATCGGGTTCTTGTTTGATATCGAAGGGGGGCTTCCGCTGCAGGTCGCGTTGATTGCATTCATCACGTCAATGGCAATCATCTCGGTGGTGCGCGGCCTGGATGGCGGTGTCAAAGTCCTATCCAATATCAACATCGCGGTGGCGATTGCCTTGCTGACTTTCGTCATCATCGCCGGGCCCACGGGGCGTATCATCGCCAGCTTTGGAGAAAATCTGTTTGCCTTCGTCGCCAATGCGCCGGCGCTTGCTAACCCCGTCGGCAGAGAGACAGATACCGATTGGTACCACGGTTGGACAGTGTTTTATTGGGCTTGGTGGATTTCCTGGTCACCCTTTGTGGGCATGTTTATCGCCCGGGTCTCCAAAGGGCGCTCGATCCGTGAGTTCATCGCAGCGGTCTTGGTCGTGCCTCTCATTGTGGTGTTGATCTGGTTCTCCGCCTTTGGCGAGACGGCGATCGACCTGGTGGAGCAAGGCGTGACCCGATTGGGCACCGGCGAAGTGCCAACAGAGCTTGTCCTGTTCAATGTGCTACAGGCCCTGCCCTGGCCCGCAATATCGTCGAGCGTAGCGATTGTTTTACTGATCGTCTTTTTCGTAACGTCTTCGGATTCCGGATCCCTGGTCATCGACAGTATTACCGCAGGTGGGAAGCTCCACGCGCCCATCCCACAACGCGTGTTTTGGGCGAGCATGGAAGGCTTGGTCGCTATTGTTCTTTTGGTCGGCGGAGGCGCGACTGCGCTTTCATCGCTCCAGGCAGGCGCTATTACGGCAGGCCTGCCTTTTGCGGCGGTGCTCGTCGTGTGCGGATACAGTCTTTACAAAGGCTTGCGCACAGAGATGCAGTCCGTCGCGGAGACCAAAGCGGATCCAGAACAGAACACGGCGAAAGTCTAGGGCCCTTTCGAACCCGCAATTGGATCATTAAGCGGCCTGGGGTGTGACCGCTTCCAGCTTTATGATTTCGCCGGTGAGCCATTGGTAGTGTCGTTCGATGCGCTGGACCTGGGCCAGGTCGATATCAGGCTGACGTGCGAGGTCTTCGCGCCAAGCCTCAACGACCCGCACCTGGGTCTTCAGCCAGCCGAGCAGGGATAGACGATCAAGTGGCAAACACATGGCGAGGATATCCTTTGGTTGGATTTGATAATCATTCTCAAAACCAACCATGCCATACTCTTTTTGAAATGCAACTCATTCTCAACAAATAAACGATTTTAACGGGACTTCAGCGGTGGTCCGCCTCAGACCAACCCCGCCAAACTCGTGGTGAATCCTAGGTCAGTGCAAAGGGGTCGCGTACGAGAATAACGTCTTCGCGCTCTGGCGATGTGGAGACGAGGGCGATGGGGCATTTCACCAGCTCTTCCAGGCGGCGGACATATTTGATCGCCTCAGCGGGAAGTTGGCCCCATTCACGCGCGCCGCGTGTGGAAGCCGACCAGCCTGGCAAACGCTCATAAATCGGCTCCACGGCAGCTTGCTCTGTCATGCCCGCTGGGAAATGGTCCAGAACCGTGTCGCCAAGCTTGTAGCCCGTGCAGACGCGGATTTCATCGAATCCGTCAAGGACGTCGAGCTTGGTGAGTGCGATACCACGAATGCCCGAGGTCGCGCAGGCCTGGCGGACCATCACGGCATCGAACCAGCCACAACGGCGCGCCCGGCCCGTTGTCGTACCGAATTCATGGCCGCGCTCGCCGAGCCGTTGGCCGATTTCATCGCCCAGCTCTGTTGGGAAAGGTCCGGCCCCCACGCGCGTGGTGTAGGCCTTGGCCAGTCCCAGCACATAGCTGATGGCATTCGGGCCAACGCCTGAGCCCGCCGACGCGGCGCCGGCGACCACGTTGGAACTGGTCACGAAGGGATAGGTGCCATGGTCGACATCCAACATGACCCCTTGAGCTCCTTCGAACAAGATGCGCCTGCCAAGTTGAACGCTATCGGAGAGTTTCCTCCAGACCGGCTGGGCATATGGCAGAACACTGGGTGCAAGCGCCAGAAGGTCTGCCTTGAGAGCCTCGCCATCGGGTTCACCCAGTCCCAGCCCCGTGCGAAGTGGGCGGTGGTGGGCCAGCAGACGCTCGATCTTAAGATCAAGGGCAGCCGGATCGGCAAGGTCGGCGACACGGATGGCCCGTCGCCCCACGCGATCTTCATAGGCCGGGCCAATACCGCGCTTGGTCGTTCCGATCTTGGCATCTCCCAGTGCGCCCTCGCGGGCGGAATCTATGTCCCTATGCCAAGGCAGAATGAGGCTTGCATTGTCCGCGACAATCAGATCGTCTGGACCCAGGGATATACCCTCCTGCTCCATACCCTTGATTTCTGAAAGGAGCTGCCAGGGATCGACCACGACGCCATTGCCTATCACGGACAGCTTGCCACCCCGAACGACCCCGGACGGCAGGAGGTGCAGTTTGAACGTCTTGTTGCCGATGACGAGCGTGTGGCCGGCATTATGGCCGCCCTGGAAACGAACGATGACGTCCGCGCGGTGGCTCAGCCAGTCGACAATTTTGCCTTTGCCTTCGTCGCCCCACTGGGCGCCAACCACGACCACGCCTGCCATGACGGCTCCTTCGCGCTTTCTCTCAAAGGCGCGCAAAGGCGCACGTTCGCGGCCGTTTGGCAAGCCGCGGATGCCCCCGGTTCCAAAGGGTTAAAGGTCACGCAGGGATTTACGACCGTACACGCACGGAATGTCAGCAGATCTGTGATTGGCTGCAAGGCTGAGAGGGGCACAGTATGTGTTTGCAGAGGTCCACTGCCCTCGGTGCCATAACAACCTTGATGTTGAACGGCGCACCGTTGGCCACAGCAGAGATCACAGATCGCCCCGGCTTCCGAGTCCAGGGCATGGTGGTGGTATGGGCGGCAGATGATGTGGGTGCCACGCGGATCCTCACCGACTTCATCATTGACACGGGGACAGGCAACAATGCCGTTTCCTCAGGCGACACAGACCTTATCGCCAATGATGACGCCCACACTGTCGTCACTGGCACCCTCACCTATTTCGACAATCAGATCGCAGACCAGCAGGGCTCGCCGTTGCGGGTTCAGCGCGTGGTCGGCGGCGGCTTCACCACCGATTTTGATGGTAATGGTGTCATGGACGCAAACGACACGTTCTCCCCGTTCCAGCTGCGCAACAATAGCGACATCAACACACGGCGGATGGAAATCTTCACCAGCTTCTACGTGGCTTCCAATGTGGCATTTTCGATTGACGGCATTGCTTCGCCGATCGGCGATACAACACCGGACCAGATGAACAGGATGCGCGCCTATTTCGATGGGGTCACCGTGTCCGGAGATGACGGATTGCCTTTTGGAAGCGCCGCCCAGTTCCCAAACTCCGGCGGGATCACAGGCGGGCGACGCATGAATGGTCGTCGTTTTTCAAACTGGGCGACGTCCCGCCCTGTCTTCACAGGCAATCAGCGCACCGCCGCCAGCCGCGGTACACTAGCAGAGCAATCGGTTCGATTTGACATACGCTACCGGTACAATTCCGGCAATGTCGACTTGGCCGATGGTGTTTTTGATGCCGAGGCCGAAATTCTCTACACGGTGTTTATTCCATAAACCTGCGCGCGGCGAACGAGGGCCCTTTCCCGCCAAACGATGCAAATTGAATGGAAAGGGCCCTAAGCCAGCTCATAGTCATCCAGTTTGACCGCTGCGACACTTTCGGCGAAATCCCCGCAGTTTCCGCTCCAATTCTGGGTCACAAGGCCGGCAGCGTTCTTGTACCAGCTGTTGCAAGTGGGGTCCGCCCAGACAGTGCTTTCCAGGGCGCGCTGTAATTTGTGATTCCATGTGCTTTGGGCGGCTTGTTTCGGTGCCATCGCCTGCGCGCCTGTCGCTTCAAGCGCATCAAATGCCTTGATGACATATTCGGCCTGGCGCTCAAGCATATAGGTTATCGAATTGTGGCCGAGGTTGGTGTTGGGACCATAAAGCACAAAAAGATTTGGGAAGCCGGCCACCGTAATCCCACGGTACGCCTCGGGACGGTCTGCCCAGACATCATTGAGAGGCGCGCCATCTTCACCCACCACATCCACGCTCCATTTCCAACCCGTGGTTTCAAACCCGGTGGCGAATACAAGAATGTCGTGTTTTCGGGCCTCGCTGGTCAGCGTCTCGACCCCGGTCGGCGTGATCCTTGAAATCCCATCGGTCACCAGGCTAACGGTCTCCTCAGCCATGGCAGGTAGATAATCGTCTGAGATCAGGATGCGCTTGCAGCCAATCGGATAATCCGGCGTGAGCTTGGCGCGCAGATCCTCATCGGCCACCTGTCTTCTAAAATGATCCAGCGACTGGCGGGTGTAGGCATCGCGTCCCGCTTCAGTCCATTGAAAAGCTTGCCAGAAATACGTGTCGGCGGTGTCGAAAATGAGTTGGCGATTTCGCGCTCCCAAATCCACAGCCATCTCTGGGTTGGTCATGAGAAGCGCCAACTCCTCTGGTGTCACGTCCCGGTCGTTGCGCGGTAAGACCCAATTTGGGGTGCGTTGGTAAACCGTGAGGTGTTCCGCCAACTTCTGGATTTCCGGAATGATTTGTACCGCGCTGGCAGCAGAGCCAATGATGCCCACGCGCTTGCCACTAAAATCGACAGTGTGGTCCCATCCCGCCGAGTGCATTTTCGGCCCACTAAAATCCTCAAATCCCTCAATCTCAGGCCATGATGGGCGGTTTAACTGTCCCAAAGCGCCGATTACGGCGTCGGCCTCGACGAGCCGCCCAGTTGCGCTCGTTATTGTCCACTTTTTCGAGCCCCCATGCCACTCGGCAGACGCCGCACCTTCACTCAAGTGCACATGGGGTCTCAACTGATAGCGGTCTGTGATTTCCTCTGCATAAGCTTGGATCTCAGCGGCTTGGGGGTATAGGCGAGTCCAGTTCACCGATTGGGCAAAGGAAAGCTGATAGAGTGCGACGGGTACGTCACAGGCGCAGCCCGG